>JALYQL010000073.1 GCA_030855855.1 Bacteroidota bacterium
TGTATGATTCTGTCGTGGTAGAGTCGAATGGCGAAATACTTTTGTACAACGGCCTTGACAGCGCCAACTTTTTCTACCAGGCCGATACGTTTCCTGTATTCATTGGTTTTGGAGATTTTATGTCGCAGACCGGTACGGGAGATCTGCGTTACCGGACAACAGGCGCTTCACCAATTTCATATGAACTAACAGGTTTACCGGGCGCGCGGATCGCAAAATTCGAGTGGAAAAATTGCGGCTTTTACGATGATACTACCTCCACCGAATTTATCAACTTCCAAATCTGGATCTATGAAATTACAGGAGATGTAGAATATCGTTTTGGCACAAGCTCGGTAACTCCTTATAGCTATGGCGGAAGTCCGGGCCCTGTAATCGGAATTGCACCTTATGTGGCTGATCCGGATTACATTTTTCTTCCGGGCATTTTTCTGCAAGGTGATTCTACCACCTGCACGAGCGTTTCAACTTATACTAATACAACAGGAACGCCGGTGCTAAATGCAGTACATCGTTTTGCAAATCTTGCTACAAGTGGAATAAAAGAAAATGCCACACCAGTTTTTTCTATTTATCCGAATCCTGCAAATGGAAAAGTGAATATGGTTTTACCACAAGGAAATCAGCTCATCACGTTTACAGATATTTCCGGAAGGATTTGCCTTAGTGAAAATAATACAGGTGGAAATTTATCGATCAGCCTTGAAGGACTACAAGCCGGCGTTTATTTAATCACCGTTTCCAATGAAGCGCGCAGTAGTACACAACGCCTGGTGGTTCAGTAGAGAATAAATTTCATCTTTCAGAAAAATAAAAAGTGCATTATAATCCTGTAGTTGTAAGGATTAAAATGCACTTTTTCAGGAGATAACAGTACTGAATTGTTTTTTCTTCTTACGGTTTCTGACATAAAACACTGTCAGTATAGTGAAGAATGAAGCACCGGGGAAAAGAAAGAAAATTTCTCCCATTTAAAACTAAAATGCTTCGCACGCCGCTCTTGATGTCACCGCGAGTCTGAATTTCCAATTTCCATTTTCTTCCTCAGCAATGCAATTTCTTTTTTCGACTTTGTCAGTGAAACAGCCTTCTCAAATGATTTTTTTGCGTCGTTATTTCTTCCAAGCCGTGAATAGAGATCACCTATTGTAGCGTGGTACAAATAAAATTTTTCCAATTCGTCTTTGCCTGAAATTTCCTGCATCGTTTTCATTCCTGCTTCGGGGCCGTTTACTTCTGCAAAGATGATCGCGCGGTTTAATGCAATTACCGGTGATGGGTTTGCCGCAAGCAGCAGGTTATATGATTCCAGGATTCCCTTCCAATTCGTTTCGGCGTAAGAAGGCGACATGGCATGGAAATAAGCAATTCCTGCTTCGAGATGATAAATGGTCATTGTTTCACCTTCAGAAGAATGATCCAGGTGATTTAATGCGAGCTTGATCATTCCCCGGTTCCATTTCGAACGGTCTTGCTGCGCGAGTAAAATGATTTCACCGTTTTCATCAATCCTTCCTTTCGAACGGGAAGCATGAAAAAGCATCAACGCCAGCAACGCATGAATTTCCGGACGGTCGGTGCGCGGATGTTCTGCTAATAAAAATGCGAGACGGATTGCTTCTTCAATAAGATCTTCGCGTATCAGCGAATCGTGCTGCGTTGAATTATAACCTTCGTTGAAGAGCAGGTAAACCGAAGAAAGCACAGCACCCACACGCTGATCCAGCAGCGCACCTTCCGGAATTTCAAAAGCGTTTTGCAACTCCCGCAGCTTTTCTTTGGCACGATAAAGCCGCTTGCTGATCGTTTCTTCAGTGGTAAGAAATGCTTTTGCAATTTCCGCAACACCAAATCCGCATAACGTTTTTAATGTCAATGCAACTTGTGCTTCCTGCGCAATGGCGGGATGACAACACGCAAACATCATTCGCAGCTGATCGTCGCGAATTTCATTTTCAAGAAACAATTCGTTGAGCGTTGCGGATGCTGTATATTCTGATTTCAGCAAATGCGAAATATCAGCAGCGTACTCTCGTGTATATTTTTCACGCCTGATCTTGTCAAGCGCTTTATTTTTTGCCACTTTAAAAAGCCACGCAGAAGGATTATCCGGAATGCCGGAGAATCCCCATTGCCTGCAAGCCTGCAAAAGTGTGTCCTGCACAACATCTTCGGCAAGCTCAAGATTGTGCGTGCCGAAAATGCGTGTAAGCGTCGCGACCATCTTTCCCGATTCGTGACGGAAAAGATGGTCGACAACCTGCGCTATGTTTCCTTGTTCTCCGATGAAAAAAAAGAATTACATGTTCAATACCTGGATAGGGCGTACTTCTACGCTTCCTTCGTAATCATAAACCGGGCACTCTTTCGACAGAAGCACCGCTTCAGCAAGGTCAGCCGCTTTCACGATTAAGTAACCACCGACGATCTCTTTTCCTTCAGCATACGGTCCGTCTGTACGCGTCATTTTTGATCCGCTGATTACCATTCCACCGCCTTCGAGTGGTTGGCCACCAACATATTTGCCTGTCTTTGCCATGTTTTCCATCCATGTCATCCATTTGCCCATGTGATGCTGCATAACTTCAGGTGAGCTGCCGGCAAGCGCCTGGCCACCGCGGAAGATGTACAAAAATTCTTTCATTTTGTTTTGGTTTTAAGTGAGTAATTGCTGTTTTATGTCCTAATGACGGATGGAAAAGTCAGATCAGGACAACAAGGTGAAAATAATTTTGCGAAAATGCCGCAGCATTCAAAAACCTGAATTACCGCAAAGATGCATCACAAGCGTGTAAAACTCCGATTTACAACGCCTGTAAGCCCGGATTTACTTAAATTTATAACTGCTAATCTTGGTCCGATGTATCTTAATCGCAGGTATATATTTTTCTTGTTTTTAATGCTTCCTTCATTTTTGACTGCCCAGGCGCCGGTGAACTATGCATATACGCGCGCTATTGTAATTACCAATCCAAATGCAGCTGCTATTTCAAATCTGCAAATGGAATTTGACCTTTCCACAGATATGCTCGTCGCTACCGGAAAAATGCAGGCGGATGGCGACGATATTTCTTTTATGGATACCTGTGAAGAATTGTTTTATTGGGTGGAAGATTCTTCCTTCAATACGACACGCACTACCTTCTGGGTGAAGATTCCTTCCGCTCCGCCGGGCACACATACGATCTATATGTATTACGGCGATCCGTCTGCAACCCCTAATCCGCATCGCAACGGCGACAGCACTTTTGTCTTCTTCGACGATTTTAATACCGGGGTTTCTCCTAATTCTGCGAAATGGACATTGGTGAGCAATAACGGAAACGATGTGCACACTCAAACTGCTGCAGGGCATTATTTACCTACTGCGAATCTTTCGAATTTGTCAATTGGTTTAGCTCATGGAATGGTCGCGGGCAATTATGAGATCGGATCGAAGTTGCGGATTACTAATATCGGGCCTTTCATGGATTTTGATGCCGAGATAGGTTGGTTTCAATTCACGGTGATGAATGTGAACAGGGTTGCTACATGGGTGAATGACGATGAGCTTCCGAGTGATTATACGGGAGCAAATGGTGTCGGAAATGTTTACACTGTTTCGACACAGGCGATCTATGGTAGATGGTCGTACCCGCGTATACGTACAATCGGCAACCAGGTAACAACACGAAGGTTCAGCTATTCGCCTTCGTACTTCAATGAATTGGGCCCGGCAGCTACATTTGTTCCTGCGACTATAGCGAATCTTTACATTGGCAGTTCCGCTTACCAGGGGCAGGAGGGAAAATTTGATTTTATTTTTGTGCGTAATGCTGTGGCCATTGAACCTTCTCTTATCCTCCAGGGTGAATTGCCAAATCCATGGATTGGTTTTACAAATTTTCAGGCGACATCCAATGGGCCCATCTGCCCGGGAGATACATTGCAATTAAACGCAACTCCATTGGCAGGTGCAACTTACAGCTGGAATGGCCCTTCAGGATTTTCTTCCACACAAAACAGCGAAAGCGTTCTGAATGCTTCTTCGGGAATGTATGCTGTTGTTGCAAATCTTGGTGGTGCGTGTGTTGAAGATTCGGTTACGGTGCAGACTTTTACTTCGCCTTCGTTTGTGCAGGATACTTTTTTCTGCGGTACACATACGTTGACGATCGGCGCATCTCCATTGCCGGGCAGTACTTACCAATGGACCTCGTCGCCACCCGGATTTACTTCAACGTTTGCAGATCCCGTTATTACGGCGTCTGTTACCACCACTTATTTTCTCGTGCAGACAGCAAGCGGCGGTTGTACTTTTTATGATACCGTCACCATTGTGATCAATCCGCAGCCGGTAGCTGCGTTTAATGTGATTTCAATCGATGGACAGCCGGAGATCACGCTCGCTGACCAAAGTCAGAATGCGGATAATTATTACTGGTCGTTCGGTGATGGAAATACATCGGCGGGAATTCCTTCCGGTTACACCTATGCTTCCGACGGATCATATACAATCCAGCTGATCACTGTGAATGATTTTGGTTGTTCCGATACGGCATGGCAAGCAGTGGAAGTTGTTACTGCGAGCACGCTTTATGTGCCCAACGCATTTACACCAAACGGTCACGGAAATAATGAGCTGTTTTTTATAAGCAGCTATAACCTGTCTTCAATGGAAGTAATGATCTTCGATCGCTGGGGCCAACTTATTACGGAATGGAAAACCATCGATGGCTACTGGGACGGTAAGCTGAAAGGCCGCAATTGTCCGGTCGACGTATATGTCTATGTAGTGCATGCAATAGGAAACGATGGGAAAAAATATCACTTGTACGGACACGTTTCACTCATCCGTTAATTCGGAATCCTTTCTATTTCTTTTTCCTCCAGATCACAATCAGCCGCCACAGAAAGAGTGCGGCGAAGATGGAAACAAACAGGAAGAATAATTTTTCGCTCATGTTTGTTGTGCGATTACAGCTTTTTCAAAACCGCATTTACATTCACCTTCTCACCAATAATTTTCGGAAGCTGATCAATCGGAACACGTACCTGGTGCATCGTGTCGCGCTCGCGGATGGTTACGGTATTGTCTTCGAGCGATTGATGGTCGACTGTAATGCAATACGGTGTTCCGATCGCATCCTGGCGGCGATAACGTTTACCGATGGAATCTTTGTCTTCCGAAGTAATGATGTGATCGAATTTCAGAAGGTTGATGATCTCTTCTGCTTTTTCCGGCAGGCCGTCTTTATTTACCAATGGAAGAACTGCTGCTTTGATCGGCGAGAGGAATGCAGGTAAATTCAAAACCACACGTTCGCTTCCGTCTTCCAGCTTTTCTTCTTTATACGATTGTGAAAGAACGGCAAGGAACATACGATCTAATCCGACTGATGTTTCTACTACGTAAGGCACATAAGCCTGGCTCAGCTCGGAATCAAAATACTGTAATTTCTTTCCTGAAAACTGTTCGTGCTGCTTCAGATCGAAATCACTGCGTGAATGAATTCCTTCCAGCTCTTTAAATCCGAATGGAAATTCAAACTCAATATCACAAGCCGCTTTTGCATAATGCGCCAGCTTGATATGATCGTGAAAGCGATATTTGGTTTCAGGAAATCCGAGCGCTTTATGCCATTTCATTCGTGCAGCTTTCCATTTTTCGTACCATTCATCTTCTGTTCCCGGGCGAATGAAAAACTGCATTTCCATCTGCTCAAACTCGCGCATGCGGAAAATAAACTGCCGCGCTACGATCTCATTGCGGAATGCTTTTCCGGTTTGTGCAATGCCGAATGGAATTTTCATCCTGCCGGTTTTCTGCACATTTAAAAAATTGACGAAAATTCCCTGTGCCGTTTCCGGGCGTAAATAAATTGTATTTGAATCTTCCGCAACAGAACCGAGCTGTGTGCTGAACATTAAATTGAACTGGCGCACATCTGTCCAGTTGCGAGAACCCGATACAGCACAAGCAATTTCAAGATCCACAATGATCTGGCGCAGCTCGTCCATATTATTCGCTTCGAGCGCGGCCTTAAAACGGGCATTTGTATCGTCAATTTTTTTCTGGTATTCCATCACACGCGGATTTGTCGTGCGGTACATTGCTGCGTCAAAAGTTTCGCCAAATCGTTTCGCTGCTTTTTCAACTTCTTTATTGATCTTGTCTTCTACTTTCGACATTGCTTCTTCAATAAGCACATCGGCGCGGTAACGTTTTTTTGAATCTTTATTATCAATTAACGGATCGCTGAATGCGTCGACATGGCCGGAAGCTTTCCAGGTGGTCGGGTGCATAAAAATAGACGCGTCGAGCCCGACGATGTTTTCATTAAGCTGCACCATGGATTTCCACCAGTATTCGCGGATGTTTTTTTTCAGCTCTACGCCATATTGGCCGTAATCATAAACCGCGCTCAGGCCGTCATAAATTTCACTGGATGGAAAGATGAACCCGTATTCTTTAGAATGGGAAATAATGTTTTTAAACAGATCGTCCTGGTTTGCCATAGGATGCAAATGTAGGGGCAGATGTACGAATTACGATATAGGAATTACGATTTATTTGTGATTTTCATTATTTAAAGTCCGTATAATTCATCCAATCCTTCTTGTACGCCTCACCCCCGGACTGTGAAGTAAAAGCTATCTTTAACAATGCCTTATTTAATTCTCCGGCGATTTGTCCTGATGGCTGAACTGAAAATATTCAGTAGCACGACGCGAAATTTCAGCTTACTTTTTCTTTTGGCACCACTTTTTTTGGTATCGAGAAACGGAATTGCGCAACGCCTGAAGCCGGATTCCCTTTGGAATGTCTATCATACTTCAAAGGTGGATTCCAACCGGCTTTCTGCGATACACAATCTGGCATGGCAGATGACATTCACGAATCCCGATTCAGCGATTACTCTTGCAAAAATGGAGTTGGAGCTGGCAATAAAAACGGGGACTTTAAGATCGCAGGGGCACGCAAATAATACGAATAATCCGCTCTGGATCTCAAAAGACAATGAGGCAGAAATGATCGAAATTAAACCTGACAAGCAGCCTGTGGGGTATTTTGAAACCTGCAAACCATTTACAACACATACACTTTCATTGGAAAAAGGAACGGTCCTTTACCTGGTCACCGATGGTTATGCCGATCAGTTTGGTGGAGTCGCCGGAAAAAAATTCAAATACCGCCTGCTGAAAGAGCTGTTGATTACCAATAAAGCGCTTTCAATTCCCGCGCAGCACAAATTGCTTTCAGATACTTTTTCTCAATGGAAAGGAAATCTCGAACAAGTCGATGATGTGTGTGTGATCGGGATCCGGATTTAAATTTTTACAGCAGTCGCCACAGCCCAGTCCATAAATTTAAAATCAGCATCGTTTTTGACCGGCTTTTCAAATGCTGTGATATCGGGAATCGTAGTAAAATAAATAATAGTCCCTTCATCATGCCCGAGCAGCTCAACCGGATTTTTTGAACGGATAAGCACAAAGTCATTGTTCAATTTCACATAAGGCATTTTTGTTTTCAGCTTTACAAGGAACCATCCTGTAAATCCTGAAATTTTTTCGCGGCTGATAATTTCTCCTTCCAGCGGCAATACATCATCCAGCTTTCCTTTGCGAAAAGTGCGGATCCGGAGCTGTGTTCCAAGCGCTGCATTGTAATTTGGTTTTTTGCCACCGTAAATGATAGACGCAGGCATCAGCCCGACTAAAAAATTCAGTCTTGCCCAGTCACCCGGGAAAATATCAATATTGCTCAGGCGGATGGAAAGGAATAAAATCATGTATCCGCCACCGAGCATGGAAGAAATTAATTCCCTGTTGCCGATCGTCGGGCCGTAAATAAATGCCAGGCAGACATATTCGAAAATAAAAACAAAAACGAGCGCGGCTGCAAGATCAGAAGCAAGCCGCATTGTATTGAGCTGCACATTTGTGTTCAATGATGTCGGATTATTTAGTGCGTTATTTATAAATGAGGCATATACCTGGACGGCAACAAGCAGGCAAAGGAAAGTCATGATCCAATAATCGGAGACCACTTTATTCAGCAGCCAGAAATCATAAAATCCGTGTGCGAAAGCGGCGATAAGGAAAAACAAGACAAAGAAAGTCACGGAATTTTTCTTGTATTTAAATTTTGCAAGAATTAATCCGTAAGCGATAATGGAAGAGAAGATCATGTGTGCAATGGAAGCGGTGAGTGCGCGCGTGTGCATGATATTCAGGCTGCCGTCCCGGAAATACATGAAATTCTCAACGAACGCAAAACCAAGGGCAGAAAGAGAAGCATACATGATATAATCGATCGGCTCTTTGATGACTTTTGTAAATCGCAGCACAAGCAGGAAAGGAATAATTTTTACCAGCTCTTCAATTACACCTATTCCGAAAATGCAATAAAACGCATCGTTTATAATTCCGCCGGTCAATTCGAAATGCAAAGCGTATTTATAAAAATCATACAACAGCCACACCGGGAAAACAAAAAGCGCGGAAAGCAAAACGATGGAGCACACGCCGAAAAGATTCTTCGACCTGTGAATATTTACCCTGAGCAGGTACATAATCCATATGACGAGAATTAAAAATGCCCCGGCAAATCCGATGAAATTTGTGTTCTTGAAAATTTCTGCCAAACGATCTTTAAAATAAGAACCGACATCCTTGTTTTGTATGTACACTTCTTTTCTGAGAGTATAAGGAATGAACGGTTTGCTTATGGGATTATATACTAGCTGCTTCATCTTTTCAGCATTGTTTTCAAAAGAATAAATCCTGGAGAGATTATAATATGCTCCTTCAAGATATCCATTCAGCTTTATTTCGCGATCTAAATTTTCTTTGGCTTCGTCCGCTCTTCTGAAATAGTAATTTACCATTCCGAGATAATTATTCATGTACTTAAGAGTGGTGTCTTTAATTTGTTTCAGCGACTTTTCAGCGAAAACAAATTCTCCTTTATGATAGTAAAAAATACCAAGAAATAAATTTCCGAGATCAGCTTTTGCAGGATCTGTTGAGGCTGCCAGCTTTGAATAGTAGACATAAATAAAATGTTCTTCCCGGTTATATAGCCTTATGTCAGGACCATCGTACTGAAATTCATTAAAATGCATATCCACCAGGTGAAAATGATTTTCAATATTCAAAGAATCTTTTTCCACCCGTTCACGATAGGCCTGGCTCACCAACCAGGGCTGCGCGGTTTTTGTTCCGTAGTCCAGCTGCTCGTCAGCACTTGAAAATTCCGGTTCTTTCAGCGTAAAATTCAATGTGACGAATGCAACGATTAAAACCACGACAGCATACACAATAAAATTGCCATCGTTAAAATCATAAAATTTCCGGTTTAGCTTTTTGTCTTTTTTGAATTTAAGGATCAGGAAATTGACAAAACCAATCAGCAAAATTCCAAGGACAAGATAAACGAAGATCATCGGGGCTTAATTTTCCACTAAGATATGTGATTGAGGTAATAAGAATGACACATATAGATTTCTTATTTAAATCGTAAATTTTTCCTCTTCATGCGATATAAATCTACCCGCGAATATCTAATTCGTACCTTCGCAAATCTTCCGTAAAATCGTACCTCGCCACATAGTGGTCACTATGTGATAATTCGTACCTCGTAAATTTTTCTCCATGCTTTTCGCCCGCCTCCGTCCGACCTGGTTATTGCTGCTAATGCTTCTGCCGGCAGTTGCAAGTGCGATTTTTGGTGAGATGGCTGAACATAATGCGTCAAAGCACACGCGCCTGCTTGTGATGAGCGTGAACCTTTCTACATTCTTCGCGATGATCTTTGTGTGCTGGATTGCTACGCTTGCGTATGTGCTCGCACCAACATTCAGAAGTAAATTCCTTGTTTTGTTTGGACTTGGTGTGAGCGTGCTGTTTCGTTTATGGCAGGATGATATCACGCTTGCTTTTGTAAATTCAACAGGAAAAATTCCTGAGCTCGCATTTATCAGCGTCGACTCGCCGGTATTTATTATGCATGTGCTTGTTTCTTTATTTATGATCGCGCTGTTAATCCTGCTTTCTTTCTGGCTGCTTAAAAAAGAAGTTACGTCAGGCATTCTTCCGCAGAGCAAAGCAAAAACCATTCTTTCATTTTTCGTTTTCCCTGTCGGAATGTTTTTCATTCAGCCGCGCATGAGAAAAATTCTGGACGCCGAAAAAGCGGAATAGTTGACTGCTAAATTATTTTTTTCGACTTGATTAAGCTGTTTTATAATTTTCCGTTTTTTTAATGGTGACCAGCAATATGGGATGTTCAGACACCACTCCGGGTTCTGTTATATCGGATGTTCATGGTCTAACGATGAATACTGCAAACTGGAACATTTATCCGAATCCATCCAACGGACAGTTTTCAATTCATTTCAACGCATCAATGCAAAATGCCGAAGTCGTCCGCATAGAAAACATGCTCGGCGAAATTATTATTCAGAAAGAAATTTTCGCTGATGCAATTTTTGATCTTTCAATGCAGGCTTCCGGAATTTATTTTGTGCGGATTGGAAATTCTCCTGCGAAGAAGCTGGTGATTGAATAATTGATTGATCTTTACTTGAGATTTGCGAGGAAAATAGTGCACTATTTTCCTCGCATTTTTTTATCTTTGAATATAAATTATTGCAAATGAAAACAGTTGTCATTGACGCAAATAATGATTCTACAGTAAAGCTTCTTTTGGATTTGGCAAAGAAGATGGGATTAAAAGCTCACGTTGAGAAAAAACGTGATTTGAAATTATATCCTATGACTGATGACGATGAAACTTTGGATAAAATGCTAAATGAATCCGAATCAAATTTTAAAACGGGAAATTATAAAACAGCAGAGGCCGCCCGGAAGGAAATCGAAAAACGGGAAAACAATGGCGGAAGATGAGGCTGCTCTTGAGTTACTTATTAAAAAAGCAGAAATTGATTTTAAAAAAGGCAGAGGACTGACAACAGAACAGCTGCGTAAAGTAGTCAGTTCGTGGAAATGAAAGTCATCTGGCATCCTCAGGCAAAAGAAACATTGCGAGAGTCTTTTAATTATATTTAAGACCATTCTCCCCAAAATGCACGCCTTGTGATTGAGCAGCTTCTTTATTTTGGAGAAGATTTGAAATTGTTTCCTGATAAATTTCTGTTGTGCTTTGTCAGACTGAGTAATGATTTTGAACTGCGATCTTCATTTTAAAGCAGGAATTGTTTCAAAATCATGTATCGAATGCGACAAAGCACAATCTCAATGTTCTGAAAAAAAATAACAATTTTTTCGATACTCATTACCCAATACACACTACTCAATACTTACCTTTATACTATGATAGAAATCGGAAAGACCCTTATTTCAGACGAGCTGATTGAAAAGAAATTCGTGTGTGATCTGAATGCTTGTAAAGGTGCGTGTTGTGTGCATGGCGATTCGGGCGCGCCGCTGGAAGATGCGGAGACTAAGATACTTGATGAGATTTACCCGTTCGTTAAACCTTATATGACACCGAAAGGAATCAAGGCGATTGAAAAGCAGGGACGCTGGATGATAGATTCTGATGGCGATAAAGTCACTCCGCTTGTTGGTGGCGATAAAGAATGCGCTTATACCTATTTTGATAACGGTATGGCGTTGTGTGCGATTGAGAAAGCGCATAAAGAAGGAAAAGTACAATGGCAGAAACCTGTTTCCTGCCATTTGTATCCTGTGCGCATTACTGCATATAAAAAGTTTGACGCGGTGAATTATGAAACGTGGGACATATGTAAGCCGGCTTGTGCATGCGGAGAAAAGCTGCAGGTTCCTGTTTACAAATTTGTAAAAACAGCATTGGTTCGTAAGTATGGAGAAGAGTGGTACGCGCAGCTGGAAAGTGCGGCAAAATTTATCGAGGGGAAAGAAAAAAAGGAGAAGAAAATGAAAAAAGCGTAGAAAAGAGTTAAAGGCATAACTGCCAGCATTATAGAAGGGCGACCCGCTGAAAGCCTTTATTCACGCGGCTTTCAGGGCATGAAGCGCTGCAATCCAATATTGTTATAATTTTCAGATATGCAATAGGCAAGCCCATAAATTTTTCATTTTTTTTGGATGTGCGTTGGAAGTCCCGTCAAGCCTCAATAACAGGTAGTTTATCAGTCGTTATCAACAATACGTCGACGGTTACAGTGTTTAAAACTTTGGGGCTTTGTTAATTGAAATGACTTGACTGTTACCTGCTTTTTCTAAAAATTTGTTCTCGGCGGTAGTGAAGGGCCTTTTTCCTGTAAACAACTCAACACTAACACCTTAAACAAAAGCAGCAGGCTTCGGGCCTGTTTTTTTAGCCAGAAACACCTGATTACCACCAACAAACGCAATATTTCATCCCTTAGGAGGCCAGCTATGTCAGATTCGAATGAACCAATTTTAAAAGAGAACAAAGATCGTTTCGTTCTTTTCCCTGTGCAGCACGGTGACATCTGGGAAATGTATAAGAAAGCAGAAGCAAGCTTTTGGACTGCGGAAGAAATTGATCTCTCTCCTGACCTTTCTGACTGGGCGAATAAATTAAGTGATGATGAGCGTTACTTTATCAAGAACGTGCTTGCCTTCTTTGCCGCAAGCGATGGAATTGTAAACGAAAATCTCGCGATCAATTTTATGTGCACCGTTCAGTATCCTGAAGCGCGCTGCTTTTACGGATACCAGATCATGATGGAAAACATTCACAGCGAAACATATTCGTTGCTGATCGATACTTATATCAAAGACCCGACAGAAAAAGATCGTCTGTTTCACGCGGTTGATACTGTTCCTGCTGTAAAGAAAAAAGCAGACTGGGCAATGCGTTGGATTGAAAAAGGTTCATTCGCAGAACGTCTTATTGCGTTTGCTGCAGTAGAAGGAATTTTCTTCTCCGGATCTTTCTGCTCTATTTTCTGGCTGAAGAAACGAGGCCTTATGCCCGGACTCGCTTTCTCGAATGAATTGATTTCGCGTGATGAAGGTTTACATTGCGATTTCGCTTGTCTCCTGTATACAAAGCACCTCAAAAACAGGCTCCCGGTTCAGCAGGTTACCGACATCATCACCAATGCAGTGACCATTGAAAAAGAATTCGTAACCGATTCTCTTCCGGTAAAGCTCATTGGCATGAACGCAGAGCTCATGTGCCAGTACATCGAATTTGTTGCCGATCGCCTGCTCCTCGCTTTAGGCTGCGCGAAAGTTTACAACGCAACAAATCCATTCGATTTCATGGAGATGATATCTCTCCAGGGAAAAACGAACTTCTTTGAAAAGCGTGTTGCTGAATATCAGAAAGCCGGAGTTACCGGTGACAGCAGCAAGAACGTTTTCAGCCTCGACGAAGAGTTTTGAAAAAAAACAAAATGCCGGAAAGATTCCCGAAAAAGGGATCGCGAAAGCATGTTAAGAAATAATTATCCTACTAGTCCTCCCATTCATCAACGTATAAATAAACGCTCGCAACTATGTATGTAATCAAACGCGATGGCAGCAAAGAGTCGATCAAATTCGACAAGATCACAGCCCGTATTCAAAAACTCTGTTATGCACTCGACTCGGTGCATGTGAATCCGGTAGAAGTTGCCATGAAGGTGATCCAGGGAATTTACCCCGGCGTTACTACCAGCGAGCTTGATAATCTTGCAGCGGAAACAGCAGCTTCGTTAACCACAACGCATCCTGATTACGCGCTGCTCGCTTCACGTATCGCAGTGTCGAACCTTCATAAGAATACGGAAAAGTCATTTTCCAAAACAATGGAATTGCTTTACACGTATCTCGATCCTAAGACAGGACAGAAAGCCGCGTTGATCGCAGACGATGTTTGGGAGATCATCAAGAATAACGCGCAGCTGCTCGACTCGTCTATCATTTACGATCGCGATTTCGGCTACGATTATTTCGGGTTCAAAACACTGGAGCGTTCTTACCTTTTAAAATTGCATGGCAAAGTTGCTGAGCGTCCGCAACACATGATCATGCGCGTTTCTGTCGGCATTCACAAAGAAGATGTGGAAGCAGCAATCGAAACATACAACCTCATGAGCGAGCGCTGGTTCACACACGCAACACCTACGCTCTTCAACGCGGGTACGCCAAAACCACAAATGTCTTCTTGTTTCCTTCTCACTGTTAAAGACGACAGCATCGACGGAATTTACGATACACTGAAAAACTGCGCGAAAATTTCACAGAGCGCAGGCGGAATTGGTCTGAGCATTCACAACATCCGCGCAACCGGCTCTTATATCAAAGGAACAAACGGCACATCAAATGGAATCGTTCCGATGCTGCGCGTTTACAACGATACTGCACGTTACGTTGACCAGGGTGGTGGAAAACGCAAAGGTTCTTTCGCGATCTACCTTGAGCCGTGGCATGCAGATATTTTTGAATTCCTCGATCTGCGTAAGAACAACGGAAAAGAAGAAATGCGCGCACGCGATCTGTTCACCGCAATGTGGACGCCTGATCTTTTCATGAAACGTGTAAAAGAAAACGGCGACTGGTCTTTGTTCTGCCCGAATGAAGCGCCCGGTCTTGCTGATTGCTGGGGAGCTGAATTCGAAGCGTTGTATACCCGCTACGAAGCAGAAGGAAAATTCCGCAAGCAGATCAAAGCGCAGGATCTCTGGTTCGCAATTCTTGAATCACAAATTGAAACAGGAAATCCGTACATGCTTTTCAAAGATGCGGCAAACAGCAAAAGCAACCAGCAGAATCTCGGAACAATTAAATCTTCCAACCTCTGCACAGAGATCATGGAGTTTACATCTCCTGACGAAATTGCAGTTTGTAATCTTGCATCATTGGCATTGCCTCGTTTTGTTGACCAGGGACAATTCGATCACCAGCGTTTATTCGACATCACGTATCATGTAACGAAAAACCTGAATAAGATCATTGACGGAAATTATTACCCGGTGCCGGAAGCGCGTGTTTCAAATATGCGTCACCGCCCGATCGGTCTGGGTATCCAGGGATTGGCAGATGTATTTATTCTTCTGCGCCTTCCGTTCGATTGTGAAGAAGCAAGAAAGCTGAATGCTGAAATTCACGAGACGATTTATTATGCGGCAATGACTGCGTCAAAAGATCTCGCGAAAAAAGATGGTCCTTACGAAACCTTCAAAGGTTCTCCGGTGTCAAAAGGAATTTTCCAGTTCGACATGTGGGGAGTAACACCAAGCCCGCGTTGGGAATGGGATATCCTGAAAGAAGAAGTGAAAGAGCACGGCGTACGCAATTCACTTTTGCTCGCCCCGATGCCAACTGCGTCAACATCACAAATCCTCGGCAACAACGAATGTTTCGAACCATACACTTCAAACATTTACACACGTCGTGTATTGTCAGGAGAATTTGTGGTCGTAAACAAACATCTTCTGAAAGATCTCGTGAAGCTCGGCTTGTGGAATGACAACCTGAAAAACAAGATCATCGGAGCAAACGGATCTGTTCAGGAAATTCCTGAAATTCCGCAGAACATCAAAGATCTGTACCGCACCGTTTGGGAAATTCCTCAGCGCGCGCTTATCGATATGGCTGCTGACCGTGGCGCGTTTATCTGCCAGTCACAATCGCTTAACCTGTTTGTTATCAGCGCGAATTTCGCGAAGCTGACTTCCATGCATTTCTACGCGTGGGAAAAAGGACTCAAAACAGGAATGTATTACCTGCGCACAAAAGCAGCTGCGGATGCAATTAAATTCACTGTCGACCAGGCAGCTCTCACACAGCCGCATGTTGAAGCAGAAGAAGTCGTAGTGACACTCGAAGAAGCAAAAGCACAAATGACCTGCTCGCTCGATGATCCGGAGTCTTGTGAAGCTTGCGGAAGCTAGGCCGGTAGGTTTTATTGATAAAATTTATTTTAGTAAGCCCTTTCATTGAAAAATGAAAGGGCTTTTGCTTTAAAAAGATACGAAAAACGAAATCAGGACGAAAAAACGAAAGGGATGTCCAATGGTTTTCGGACTCCCTTTCGTTTTTTCGTAACTTCTCGTCTTGATTTCGTTTTTCGTATCCTTACGAATACAATAAGTTAGAATTCCTGCGACAGGAGGATAGATTAAATGAATATATGCAGCTTCTATTCTCTTGCGACGGGCTTCAGTCCGTCGCAAAGGAATACAACCTCAGGCGGCTTTAGCCAAATTACACACAGCTCTCCCACAATCAGTTACTCTACGGCAAGCCCGCATCCCTTTACATTTCTTATCTTCATGCCGCGATATATTCCTCATTATCCGCGCATCCCGTTGAAAGCTGCCTTGTGTTTTTTTCTGTCAGTTATTGCTTTCCCTGTATTTTCATACGGACAAAATGATTCGTTGCTACGTATCATTAGCAGCACAAAATCAGATACCACAAAATTCCGGCTTTGCAATTTATACAGCGCGCAGCTTTCCGCTTCCGACAATAAATCTTCTATTTATTTTGCCAATGAAGCGCAGAAAATAGCGATCAAAAGAAATGATAAGCGCGGGCAGGGCGAAGCGATGAACAATCTTGCCTTCGGACTTTATTACTCAGGAGAAAGTGACAGCGCGATCAGGATATATAATGATGTCATTCAGCTTTCACGTTCTGTAGGCGACAGCACAAATGTGTTCTGGGCATTGAACAGGCTTGGATTTATTTACCGCGAAAAAGGAGAATATGAAAAGGCGCTGATCTCCTATAACCAGGCGCTGGCGTCTAACACCGGAGAAAAAAATAAATCCGAAGCGGCAAATTCATACCTCAATATCGGTGTTGTGTATCATGATCAGAATAATCTTAAGGATGCTTTGCGGTATGAAGAAAAAGGATTGAAGCTCTATCTTGAAACTGGTGAAACCGCCCGCATCGCGAATTGCCTGGCACGGCTTGGAAACGCTTATCTCGATTCGAAAGACACACTTGCGGCGATGGATTATTACAAACGTTCGCTGGAGATGTTTACAAAAGCGGATAATCCACGCGGAATTGCTGTATGTCTGAATAACATCGCGAATCTTTACAAAGAGAAAAAAGATCTTCCGAAAGCGCTTGAGTATTATGACCGCGCGCTGGCCATCAGGGAAAAGATCGGTGATAAGAATGGAATTGCTTTGATCTGTAATAATGTCGGCTCCGTATATCTCTCACAAAAAGAGTACGATAAAGCAATCTTATATTATGACAAATCACTTGCGATCGCCATCTCGCTTGATTATGTTGAGCAGATGAAAGCAAATTACCTCGGGCTGTCGCAATCGTATGAAGCGCTTGGCAATTATGAAACATCTCTTTCTTATTACAAAAATTATTATGATGCAAATGACAGCCTCTATAATGAAACCAAATCAAAAAAGATCAATGAACTGAATATAAAATTCGACACAGAGCGGAAGCAGAAAGAAAACGAATCGCTTACAATAGAGAATGATCTGCAGGTGCGCCGGAATATTTTTATGGCCGCAGCATTAGGCCTCGTTTTGATCCTTGTTGTAGTAGTATGGCGCAATGCAAGAAAATCCAAACGCGCGAATATTTTATTAGAGCACCAGAAAAGCGAAATCACCTCGCAAAAGAAAATTGTGGAAGAGCAGCATCGCGATATTGTCGACAGCATCAATTATGCGAAACGCATCCAGCGCGCAGTGCTTCCCACACAACAGGAAATTCATGAGCTTTTTCCGCAATCCTTTATTTTTTTCCGCCCCCGCGATATTGTAAGCGGTGATTTCTGGTGGATCGGGCAAAGCGGAAATATAAAGATCATCGCCGTCGCCGATTGCACAGGTCATGGTGTGCCGGGCGCTTTTATGTCACTCATCGGAAATACGGCGTTGAATGAAGTGGTGAAGGAAAAGCACATTACAGATCCCGGCGAGATCCTTTATCATCTTGCGCAGAATATTGTCGCGGTGCTCAAGCAAGAGCAAAGGGAAAAAGACGACGACCATTCTTACGCAATGAAAGGCATCAAAGACGGAATGGATATTTCCCTGTGCGCGCTCGACGAAAAAAATGGCGTGCTGCGTTTTGCCGGTGCGAATACCCCGCTTTATTATGTACAGAACGGCGAGATGAAAGTCATCAGGGGCGATCGCCAGCCCGTGGGCATTTTCGAAGGTGAGCTCACGCCATTTACAGCACACACGATCCCGCTGGAAGGGTTAGAAGCGTTTTATATTTTCTCCGATGGCTACGCCGATCAGTTCGGTGGCGAACTAGGAAAAAAATTCAAATCATCACGACTGAAAGAATTGCTTTTTAGCTCTTATACTAAAGACGCCGAACAGCAGCAGAAAACACTGGCTGATGTATTTAACAATTGGAAAAGCAATCTCGATCAGGTAGATGATGTGCTGGTGGCCGGAGTTAAGCTGAAATAAGACACAATTTACCCCGCCATTTATCAGCGAAAAACGCCCATTTGACAAAAATCCTTTCTTTTCGGTCACAGATTTACTATTTTAGTCTCAATGAATCCGCACATGTCGTATAGAATTACAGTCCGGAGTTTTTTCCTTTGTTTCTTGCTGCTTCTTATTGTCCCCTCATGCAAATTATTTCATTTCGATAAGCTTCATCCTTCCGATGATTTTATTTCTGATCACCTGGGCGATTATCGCATCAATAAGATCAGCATTATTGTTTCCGATAGTGTGAAGATTTATCCCGGCGCATCTTTTCCGATCGATGTTGTTGCTGTAACTGCAGGAAAAAAACAATTAAAAACGCGCGGCTTGCCCAATGGTTTTGTCAACTGGAATAGTTACGCTGTTCGTGTGGAAGGCGGAACATTTTCCAAAGGAATTGTAACAGTGAATGCTGATCCGCGAAACACAGGAAACCCTTTTAAATTTTTTGTGTACCCGTATTATTACCCGGATGTAAAAAGTGAAATCATATTATCACTTTCATACAAAGCAAAATTCATTGCCGATTGCAGAGGCCAGAAAGGAGCTAACGGAATAAACGGCCCTGCAGGTGGCGCGGCAGACAGTCTTCGGTTTCCTCCTGTTTATAAAGGCCGTCGTGGCGCGGCAGGTACAAACGGAGAAACAGGAAGTGATGGATGCCTTGCAGATGTTTTTGTGAAAGCGATGATGGTCAATGACAAAGAAATAATGAATGTGCTTGTCGTTAACCATTGTGATAACAGCCATTCGGTTTTTTGGGTTGATCCTGATGGTGGTTCTTTGGTTGTTGATGTGAGCGGTGGTAATGGCGGTAATGGTGGTAATGGTGGTGATGGAGAAAAAGGAATGGATGGTACGGGATATAGTTTTTATTGGGTCGATCCTGGTCCATCTTACCCGGAAACTGTTGATGATCCGAAATTTAATCACAACGGTTATTTTTATTTAGTGGATCTGGTCATGGATTCTACAAAAAATCCTTCGGGGAATGGAAGCAATGGTGGAATAGGTGGCAATGGCGCCCATGCAGGCAACGGCGGAAATGGTGGTGTGGTAATTATTCACTTTGATTCTTCGGCGGTGCAGTGGGAGAATAAAATTACGATCAATAACAGCGGAGGAAAACCGGGAAAGCCGGGAACAGGAGGTTACGCAGGATCGGGCGGAGATGCGGCTTACGGAATGCAAAGTAAGGTAAATGGAAAAACGGGTTATATCGGTGCGGACGGAATAAAAGGGAAGAGTGGAAAACCCGGCACACCTGCAATACAAAGAATTGAAAAACTAGCGATCAGGTGGTGACGGAAGATAATGTCTCCGTTTAATCTTTCTTTGTGCCTTTCCCGATAATTTATCGGGATGGTGGCAAAAGACTAACACGTGAAACTGGCACACTAAATGAGGAAATGAACGGGAATTATTTCCATCAATTCATTAGCTTAGCTTCATCCAAACCTTCTTATTTTTATCAATATGAAAAGAGTCACTGCCATCGGCGGAGTTTTCTTCAAGTGTGATGATCCGAAAGCACAACGTGATTGGTATGCAAATCATCTCGGATTAAAAACAGATGATTACGGAGCAACTTTTGAATGGCGGAAATCGGACAACCCGGATGAAAAAGGCTATTCGGTATGGAGCACATTTACAAAAGACACCGATTATTTCGAACCCTCGAAAAAAGAATTCATGATCAATTTCCGGGTCGAAGATATTGACGCATTATTGATCGAGCTGAAAAAAGAAGGTGTTCAGATCGTGGGTGAAGTGCAGAATTTCGAATACGGGAAGTTCGCGCACATCATGGATCCGGAAGGAAATAAAATTGAATTGTGGCAATCTTTCGACACAGAATTCGGAAAGATGGTCGGCGATGTAGTAACGAAATAAAGGTTTTTAGAGTGGATGATTTTAGATTGGATTGCGGGGATTTCAATCTATAATCCTTTTTCAAATCGAAAATCGGCAATCGAAAAAAAAAGAGAAGGCCACCAAGACACGAAGGCACAAAGAAAATTTCACAACGACATTTCCATTTCAGTGGTGTCAGATGATAGCATCTGACACCACTGATAAAAACTCCTAAGAAGAAATCTCCATTTTAATTTTCCGGTTCTTGATCTTTTCATTCCGGATATTTTCAAGCGCCTTATTGATCTTGTTGTTCCTGATCGCCGCATAAGCCGAATGATCGAGCACTTCAATTTTTCCAAGCTCGTCTTTTTCCAATCCACCTTTTTGAAGGAGCATTCCCACAATATCCATTTTGTTGATCTTATCTTTTTTCCCTGCCGCGATGTATAACGTTTTCCATTCGCATGCTTTTGGCTGAATGAATTTATCCGGAAGCGTTTCAATCTCCGGCTTTATTTTTAAAAATGGCGGAAGGAAATCTTTTTCTTCCAATAAAAAATAAGCTGTTCCATCCGCATTCATCCTCGCCGTTCTGCCGTTACGATGGATCATGATATCTTCGGACACGGGCAGCTGGTAATGAATGATCGCTTCAATTTCCGGAATGTCCAGACCTCTTGACGCAAGATCAGTTGTGAGCAATAAATTAATGCTGCCGTTACGCAATTTGATCAGCACTTTCTCCCGGTCAATCTGGTCAAGCCCGCCATGATAAATTCCGTGATCGACATTTCTGCTCGTCAGCAATTCACTGATGCGTTCAACAGCATCGCGGTGATTACAAAAAATTATTTTCGATTGCGAACCTAATTTCCCGATAAGCAAAAGCAGCGCGCTTAGCTTGTCAAGACCGATAGCCCGCACTTCCTTGATTTGCAAAGCTGCATTCGTTTGCTGCTTTTCATTTTTTGTAAAGTTCAGTTCAATGGGTTTATGCAGGCGTACAAACTCCGGAATTTCTTTCAGCACCGTTGCAGAAGTCAGCATACGTTTCTGCAGCTTGGTAAGATGCTGAATGATGAACGACATTTCTTCCTTGAAACCGAATTCAAGCGATTTATCAAATTCGTCGAGGATCAACGTATGCGCTTCCCTCACAACTACATTTTCATTCCGGATATGATACGCGATCCTTCCCGGCGTACCCACAAGCACAGCAGGAGGATGCTGAAAATTATTTTTTTCAATGCGGATCGCATGTCCGCCGTAGCAGCAATTAATTTTGAAATCAGTTCCCATCTGCTTGAACACCGATTCGATCTGCAAAGCAAGCTCGCGTGAAGGAACGATGATTATAGCCTGAACTCCTTCTTTCTCCGGTTTCAGCATTTCCAGCATCGGCAGTAAAAAAGCAAGTGTTTTCCCGCTTCCGGTTGGCGAAACAAGTATAAGATCATTACCAAGCGGAACAAGATCCATGGTGGATTTCTGCATTTCATTAAGCGATTCAATATTGAAATGAGAAAGTATTTTTTTAAGGTCAGCCATTTTTATTTGTTAATTAATAATCTTCTGTAAATGCAATTTTCTCCAACCCGAATTTTTTTCTGCCGATGACAAGCCGTTCGTTTTTTCCAATGAAACTCAATGATGCAGCCGACCAAGGAACAAAAATAATCCCGACGATGATAAAGCCCCAAAGCCAGAAATCACCGAAAGAATTTTGATAAGCCTCCATAGGGTCATCGGGATTGAAAATGACGGGAGATTTTCCGAATCGCGAAGTGCCCGAAAATCTCGATGTCCAGAATGTATAGCTATATCCTTCATATTCAAATTCAATTTGATAAGATGTGCTGGAAACCCTTCCTGGTCCCATGGACCCGGATGTGTATGAGTTTATTACATTTCCTTCAACATGTTTTGCCTTCAAAAGGAACAGTCCGCGATCGATGCCCAGCACTAACAGCATAATCACTATCCCCAAAGCCCAGACGGCAGTTTTTGTTAAGCGCATTTAAAATAAAACCCAGAAATAGTTGCTGAATCAGGCAAATTTACGCTGATTTTAACTACAATTCGCTTTACACTCAAATGCTTCCCGTAAGAAGTGGTAAACTGCACGATGCCGGTGCTATCGACATTTACATTTTTATAATATCAAAGAAATTCAGAGAAAACAGCAATGCTTTACTTTCGTTTCAGCGATTAGTTTAATTATGGTGTCAGTTTTTGATTTGTCATTTATGCCGTACGGGAAAGTGAAATTTATAAATAGTAAGAATAAATTCGGGTTCATTACTGAGAATGAATCGGGCAAGGATATTTACGTTCATATTAAAGATCTTACAGACGAAGTAACCGAAGGCGATGAAGTGGAATTTGTAATGGCAGAACGAAAACGGGGCCCGGTTGCATTAGCTGTCCGCAAGAAAAGCTGATACAACGTGACACTACTATTCACATTAGTTTAAGGCTGGAATAACCTTACCAGGATAAAGTATTTCTACCTTTGTGCCACTTCAGCAGGAGTGAATATCCTTAACGTTTTCCACCCCAGGGAATTCCGAAACCATTTCACGCTGATGGAAAAAATTATTCCCGGAAGGGCTTTTTAATTTCCATTAACAGCAGGAACATGTTCAGTCCATTTTCTACTACCCGCGTTTTAAAAACCGTGTTTTTGCAGCTTGTTGCAGTTGTTTTCTGCACCCATCTTCAGGCACAGCTGATCGTGAACGAAGTATCGCAAGGCGCAAGCGGCACGAAAGAATATGTAGAGCTGCTAACTGTAGGAACACCCGGATGTTCGTCTACACCTTGCGTTGATCTGCGCGGGTGGTACATTGATGATAATAACGGACTGCATGCAACCGGAAGCGGAACAGGAATTGCAACGGGCTGCATCAGGTTCACCAATGATGCCACGTGGTCTTGTGTGCCTATAGGAACATTGATTGTTGTATATAACGATGCTGACCCGAACACTTCTATTCCTGCGCAGGATTTATCAATGAGTGATGGAAACTGCCGGCTTATTATTCCGGTAAGTAATTGTGCATTGCTGGAAAAGCATGCTTCACAACCCAGCACAGCCAGCTCTGTTTACCCGGTTTCCGCATTTACTCCTTGTGGTGCATGGTCTCCGCTCGGGATGTCAAATTCAGATGATTCATTTCAGACACTTGATCCATCCGGAAATTTAATTCACTCTGTGAGCTGGGGAAATAATACACTTAATACTATTATTTATTTCGCAGGCTCTTCAGGTGGAATGGTGTCATGTATGTTAAACACTACCGACAACAATCCTAACCTCCAATCCAACTGGTCACGTTTACCTGTAGGTGGAAATGAATCGCCCGGCACCGGAAACAATGCTGCAAATTCTGCATGGATTTCTTCCATGAATAATAACTGCACTGCTATTGTTCCGTTAACAGTGAGCACAACAGCAGGACCACCAACATGTACATGCAACGGAACCGCTACTGCAACAGCATCAGGAAGTGTTGGCCCTTATACTTACAGCTGGGCGCCATCAGGCGGAACAAATGCAACAGCCACCGGACTTTGCCCCGGCTCTTATACAGTTACAGCCACAAGTGCGGCAGGATGCACAGAAACAGCAGTTGTGACTATTTCACCAAGTCCTTCTTTAACATTAACAATTACATCTTCTGATATTTCATGTAATGGTGCTGCAAACGGATCTGCAACAGTGAATGCTTCAGGCGGCACAGGCTTGTATTCGTATAACTGGTTGCCCTCAGGAGGAACAGGATCAACTGCAAACGGACTTGGCGCAGGAACATATACAGTTTCTGTTTCAGATAATGGCGGATGTTCAGCAACACTGGCAGTAACAATTACTGAACCGGCAGTGCTTACTACTGCGGCATCGCAAAATAATATCACCTGCAACGGCGGCACAAACGGATCAGCAACAGTTTCGGTTTTGGGTGGAACTAGTCCTTATCAGTATAGCTGGAGCCCTTCCGGTGGAACAAATCCTACTGCAACAAATCTTTCCGCAGGAAATTATACATGCACTATCACAGATGCAAATAGTTGCACAACTACGCAATCATTTACAATCACACAGCCTGCGCCATTTAATATTACCAATTCTTCCAATGCTGCAACGTGTGGAAACAGCAATGGAAATGCAACAGTTTCCGTTTCAGGCGGAACACCCGGTTATACGTACAGCTGGGCTCCAACAGGTGGAACGACAGCTTCCGCATCAAATCTGCCGGCAGGAATTTACACATGTACGATTACTGATGCTAACGGATGCTCCACTTCTGTGATGCTCAACATTGCAAATACCGCAGGACCAACAGCAACAATTGCTTCTTCCGCAACTATTTTATGTTTTGGTGATGCAACAGGAAGTGCGGTCGCGAATGTGAACGGCGGAACTCCGAATTATACCTATGCATGGAGTCCTTCGGGCGGAACAAATGCAACTGCAACAGGACTTGCCGCAGGTTCTTATACCTGCACTGTTACCGATGCAAACAGTTGTATTTCTATTGCAACAGTTACACTTACATCGCCAGCCGCAATAACAGCATCTGCAACTTCTGTCGATGCAAGCTGCAATGCATCAAACGGATCCGCGACAGCAATCGTATCGGGTGGCACGCCGGGTTATTCCTATAGCTGGTCACCAACGGGCGGTAATGCCGCAACAGCAAATGGAATTCCGGCCGGCAATTACACCTGTACAATTACGGATGCGAATGGTTGCATTGAAACGGTAAATGCAACGATCAATAACGCAAGCGGTCCGGCTGTTACATCTGCCTCTTCTTCTGTTTTGTGTTTTGGCGGATCAACCGGAACTGCTGTTGCTACAGCCAATGGTGGTACTGCTCCTTACGTTTATCAATGGAATCCCATTGGAGGAACAAACGATACCGCCACAGGTTTGCCGGCAGGAAATTATACCTGCACGGTTACAGATAATAACGGTTGTGTGAATTCTGTAAGTGTAATCATTACACAGCCATCACAGCTTTCAGTTACAGTCAGCTCCACACCAGCGTCCTGTTCGGGGAGCGGAACAGCCACTGCAAGTGTAAACGGAGGAACTCCAGGCTATACCTATAACTGGCTGCCAACCGGTGGAACAAATGCAACGGCAAACAATCTTAGTGCAGGCACATATTCTGTTACTGCGACCGATTTAAATGGTTGTACAACAACACAAACAATAACTGTTACGCAGGCCACATCGATTACATCCACAATTTCTTCCACAACAAATAATTGTTTTGGTGGGAACAACGCTACTGCAACGGTAACCCCATTGACAGGTAATCCTCCTTTCACTTATTCGTGGTCGAGCGGCGGAACGGCGGCAACAGAGTCGGGGCTGGCTGCAGGAACATATACATGCACGATCACAGATGCTTCCGGCTGCACCGACACACAAACAGTAACCATTACGCAACCGGCACAATTATCGGCAACAGCTGTTTCAACGAATAATTTGTGCAGCGGAAGTAACAATGGCTCGGCAACCGTTTCCGTAAGCGGCGGAACACCAGGTTATCTTTTTGCATGGTCACCCACCGGGGGAAATAATGCAGTTGCAAACGGACTTGCTGCCGGCACTTATTCCTGCACGGTCACTGATGCAAATGGATGCGTTACTACACAAACGGTTACCATCACGCAACCATCTTCATTAACAGCAACGGCTTCACAAAACAATGTCTTGTGTAATGGCACTGCAAGCGGAAGCGCTTCCATAAATGTGAATGGCGGAACGCCGGGCTATACATATAGCTGGACACCTTCTGGTGGAACAAATTCAACTGCTGCTTCATTGAATGCCGGAACATATACTTGTACTATTACCGATCTTAACGGATGTGTTACCACGCAGACGGTGATCATTACACAACCTGCCGCACTAAATGCAGTGGCTACCGGTGATAATATATGCGGAGGAGCGCCGGCACAAATTTCTGCTTCAGGCGCCGGCGGTGTCGGACCGTACACTTATGTATGGTCAGATAATTCTACTGCTGCAACACATACTGTCAATGTCGCTTTGACCACAACTTTTACAGTGACTATTACAGATGCAAATGGTTGTTCAGCTACAGCCAATGCCATTGTGACTATTACATCTGCACCGGTTGCATCAATAAGCTCAAATGCAGTGAACGGATATTTCAATCTTTCTGATGGCAGCCAGCTTTGTTTTACAGATGCGTCACAGGGAAGTGTGTCGTGGGATTGGGATTTAAACGGAACTCCGTTTTCCGGTCAATCACCATCGTGCATCATACTTACCAATGCGGATTCCGGACAGTTCTGCGTAAATCTTACGGTTGAAAATTCAGCAGGTTGCCGCGATTCGTCTGATGTCTGCATTACCATTGGAGAAGTTTATCTTACCGTACCGAATGTATTTACTCCAAATGGCGACGGCACCAACGACCTGTTTTTCATTTCTTCAAGGGGATTGTCGGAACTGCATGTTGAAATTTTTGATCGCTGGGGAGTGCTGGTCAATGTAATTTCAGAAACGGGGCAGGGTTGGGATGGAAGATCAACTTCCGGAATGGAAGTAAGTGACGGTACTTACTATTATGTGCTTAGCGCAAGTGCATCAGATGGGAAAATCTATAGTGAAAAAGGGTTTGTCACACTTTTCCGGTAAAAAAGCAGTTACATAACAACGGATTAATTTTAAGATAAGATCAGGCTGGTAAATTTGCAGTGTAATCATCAAATGGCGGAGTTGCACCGTATTCATTTTCGTGGAGCAACAGCGCAGCAACACAAAATTTATCTGCTGCTGCGGCCGGCATATATTCTGTGCTGATCACTGATAATAATGGTTGCACACAAACAGAAACAGTAACCATTACCGCACCTTCCGCTATTACAAGCACCTCAACAAGTACAAATGCCTCCTGCGGAATTTGCGCTGACGGAACCATTGATCTTACAGTAAATGGCGGCACTTCAACTGGACAGGACTTTCATTCACAGCACTTCCAACAGGAAGCGGCACTTCGCATTGGTACCAGCGTTCTGTTTCAGGCTTGCCTGCAACCTGCAACTTACAGATCCGTTTCAAAAAATACTGCAAGTGGTGCGGGTCCGAATTTCCGCATTGACGATGTAGTTACGTCATGTGGTTCTGCACTTTTGTCAATCTGCTCTGCAACAGTTACAGCAAATGACACCAATGTATTTTGCGCAGGAGACAGCGTAAGGCTTACTGCTAATTCCGGGGACTCTTACTTGTGGTCAAACGGTGCGGCAACACAATCTATTCTTGTGGTGAATTCAGGAACTTATTCGGTGACTGTAGAAAACAGCTGCTGCTTTGCTACATCTGCAGGTTTCTATGTACTCGTACATAATGACGGAAATCCAAATCCGGTGATTGGTGCATCTGACGATACCACAATCTGCGTGGGTGATTCTGCAACACTTACTGCAAGAACATTTGCACGAGGGCTTTTCTTCTCGAAATACGAAGAAGGTTCTGGTTTTGACAAAGCAGTTGAAATTTACAACGGAACAGGAAGCCCTGTAAATCTTGGCGATTATGAAATCCGTAATTTCCATAATGGCGCATACGATAACGTTACAGCAACATTTACAATTGCTTTGCCTTCAGTTACCTTGAATGATGGTGATGTATTTACAGTTGCCAACGCAAGCCACTCAGAAATCGGCGGTTGTTTCACTCCTGATATGACCACAAACAACCTGCAATTCAACGGTGATGATGCAGTTACCTTGTTTGACGTTCCGAACGATATTTACACTGATATCATCGGTTCTATCTGTAATGATCCGGGTTCTGCATGGACAGCTCCGGGTTTTTATCGCACAGAAGACAGATTGCTCACACGCAAACCATGCATTTACGAAGGAATCATCATCAACCCGAACCTGCCGGGCACAAGCGGTTTCCCGACACTTTCTGTTGAATGGTTCGTGGATACTATTCCAAGTGCATGCAGCTTCGGTTCACACACGATGGAAGCAAGCCTTTACAGCTGGACACCGACAACTGTAACTGCAACCGGCGCAACTGTTATGGTATCGCCTGGTGTTGGAACAACCCAATACGTTGTAAACGGTACCTATTGCGACGGATGTCCTTTTTCTGACACAGTAGAGGTTACTGTAACAGATTGCGGCGGGCGTCATGCAGCACCACAACAAATTACAGTTGCTGAAATACAGGCTTCTGTTTACCCGAATCCATTTACCGGAAATGTAACACTCAACGTGACTACACCGGAAAACGGCATTGTGAAAATTGAGATCATTAACATGCTCGGCGAAACAGTTGCTGTACTAAACAACAATTCATTGCCTGCCGGCGCGCATACATTCACCTGGAATAGCGCCGCTGATAATGGCGCAGCTGTAGCAGACGGTGTTTACTCCTGCAAAGTTACAACAGGAAGCACTGTTAAATCAGTTATGATTGTGAAGTCAGTTAAATAAACAGTAGTAACCAGTTTTTCGAAGTAGTGGCAGTGGGAAATTATCCTGCTGCCACTATTTATTTTTTACCCACCCTTCTGCTTATGTAAATTGCGGTGATCCGGAAAAACTCTGATTTGAAGAAAACAACCAGTAAACGCAATCATTCTTTTTTCTGCAATCGGAAGCAGATTGCATCGATTTGCAAACAATTCTCTTGCCAATGAAGCCTGTAATGAAGGTAATTCGGCAAAATAGAAGAAAAACAAGCGCTATGCCACCATTTATATGTATCTTTTAAGTTAGTTGGGATTTTCACTACGGGCATGAAGTTTGTTATCTCTCGTTTGTTTTTTAAATTCTACCTCTCCAAACGCGTCACACTGATTCATGTGTGAATTATGTAACTTTTTTTAAGAGTTATGTAAAACTATTTCAGGACAAAGGATAAACCTTTGTTGAATTTTCGTTTAACAACCCCTGTTTGAAGCTATACATCAAATACATGGTGAGTGCCCGCTGCAAGATGGTGGTGAAAGAAGAGTTGAAGAAGCTCAGGCTCCATTTTATTGTGGTTGATCTGGGAGAAGTGGAGATCATGGAAGAAATGTCTATCGATCAGCGAGTGGCATTAAAAGCCAGCTTGCTTGCCTCCGGACTTGAGCTGATGGATGATAAGCGGGCTGTCCTGATTGAGAAGATCAAGAACGCGATCATCCAGATGGTCCATCACACGGATGAAATGATCAAGATCAATTTTTCAGATTACCTGAGTGAAAAGCTGACGCATGATTACACCTACATGGCGAATTTATTTTCGGAAGTGCAGGGCACGACCATTGAGCAATTTATAATCTGTCATAAGATTGAACGGATAAAGGAGCTGATCATTTATGGCGATTTGAATATTACCGAGATAGCGTGGAAGATGAATTACAGCAGTGTGGCGCATTTGTCGAATCAATTTAAAAAGGTGACGGGCCTTACTCCTTCACATTTTAAAAAACTGAAAATACAACGTCGTATCCCGATTGAAGATATTGGAAGTTCAAATTGCTAATAAAAGAAAATGGAAGCGACACAGACACAGGAATCACGTTACGCCAGGAGCCTGATCGAAGCAAGCCTTGATCCGTTGGTTACTATTAATACGGAAGGTAAGATCACCGATATGAATCTTGCTACGGTGAATATTACCGGTGTAACACGTGAAAAATTAACCGGCACCGATTTTTTTGATTATTTCACAGAGCCACAAAAAGCCCGTGAAGTTTACCAGGAAGTTTTTGCCAAAGGATCTGTTACTGATTCGCCGCTTACGCTCCGGCATAAAGAGGGTAAGCTGACGGATGTTTTATTCAATGGGTCGGTTTATAAGGATGAAGAAGGAAATGTGTTGGGTGTGGTAATTGTGGCGCGCGATGTTACTGCGCAGAAATTACTTTCAAAATATTCATTAAGTCTCATTGAAGCAAGTCTTGATCCGCTGGTCACGATCAACGCGAAAGGCAAGATCACGGATATGAATGAAGCCACTGTAAATATTACAGGTGTAGAACGCGATAAATTAACCGGCACCGATTTTTTTGATTATTTCACTAAGCCTCAAAAAGCACGTGAAGTTTACCAGGAAGTTTTTGCCAAAGGATCTGTTACTGATTCGCCGCTTACGCTTCGCCATAAAGGCGGTAAGCTCACGGATGTTTTGTTTAACGGATCGGTATATAAGGATGAACGCGGAAACGTGCTTGGCGTGGTAGTAGTGGCCAGGGATATTACCGAGCAGAATATAATTGCGAGGGAGCTGACAGAAGCAAAAGTATTTGCCGAATTGGCAACAGCCATTGCTGAGGAAGCAAAAATCAGCGCGGAAAGCGCAACCCGGATTGCTGTTGATGCTGTAAAAGCAAAGCAGCAGTTCCTTTCCAATATGAGCCACGAGATCAGAACACCGATGAATGCCATTATCGGATTTACAAAAGTGGTTTTGAAAACAGAACTAACGCCTAAACAGAAGGAATATCTTTCGGCAATCAAAGTAAGCGGCGATGCGCTGATCGTGCTTATTAATGATATTCTCGATCTTGCTAAAGTGGATGCCGGTAAAATGACATTTGAACTGGCGCCATTTAAAATGTCGGCCTCCATCTCTTCCATGCTGCATTTATTTGACACAAAGGTCCAGGAAAAAAATCTCCTGCTTGTGAAAGAATACGATCACAAAATCCCTGAAGTGCTCATGGGCGACCCGGTCCGTTTGCACCAGATCATTTTAAATCTTGTCAGCAATGCTGTAAAGTTTACAACCAATGGAACCATTACAGTTAGTGTGCAGCTGCAGCAGGAAGATGATGAAAAAGTGACTATCGCGTTTGCTGTTAGTGATACAGGAATAGGTATTGCTGAAAATAAACTGGATAATATTTTTGAAAATTTTCAGCAGGCATCCAGCGACACTTCAAGAGTATACGGCGGTACAGGATTAGGGCTTGCGATTGTCAAGCAGCTGGTAGAAGCACAGGGCGGGACTATTGAAGTACAAAGTACAATAGGTCAAGGCTCCACTTTCAGCTTTACGCTTGAATTTCTTAGAACGACTGAGGAGGCCATCCCGGCTGTAGGCCTGGTGGAATTGGAAACTGAAGTAAAGCATATAAAGGTACTGGTGGTAGAGGATATCGCGCTGAACCAGCTGCTGATGAAAACGCTTTTGGATGATTTTGAATTTGAATGTGACATTGCAGCCAATGGAAAAATAGCGATTGAAAAGCTGCAGGCGAATGAGTATGATATTATCCTGATGGATCTGCAGATGCCGGAGATGAATGGATTTGAAGCTACGGAATACATCCGTAAAACATTAGAGTCCACAATCCCGATCATTGCGCTTACCGCGGATGTTACTACGGTAGATCTTGCAAAATGTAAATCGGTAGGTATGAATGATTATATCGCCAAGCCGGTGGATGAAAAATTGTTGTATAATAAAATTGTGGGATTAGCGAGGAAGCCGGATTTCATAAAACAGGCCGCTAAAATTGTAAGCAGTCTGCCGCAGGAAAGAAAACCGAAGTGCACCGATCTCGATTACCTTATTCACCGGACAAGATCAAATCCCTCGTTGATGACTGAAATGATCCTGTTATATCTCGAACAAACGCCTCCTTTGGTCAGCATCATGAAACAAAGTCTCATGAATAAAGACTGGAAAAAGCTTCACGCGGCTGTGCATAAAATGATCCCGTCGTTTTCCATTATGGGAATGAGCATTGATTTTGAGAACATGGCTAAAAAGGTGCAGGAATATGCAGGTACACAGATGCAGACCGAAACTATTCCCGAACTGGTTATGCAGCTTGAACATATATGCACACAGGCTTGCAGCGAGTTGGAAGAAGAATTAATCATGCTGAAACAAGCAACGATATGAGCAACGAAACTAAATTGATATTATTTCTTGTGGATGATGACGCGTTATTTTTAAAATCCCTTGAAATTGATTTCCTGGAGCATACCGGTTTTGAAATTAAAACATTTGCCACAGGCGAGCTGTGCATCCAGAACCTGTCGCTTAATCCCGAAATAATTATTCTCGATTACCAGCTGGATGGAGTAAACGAAAATGCAATGAACGGCATGGAGGCGCTCGACAAGATAAAAGCATTTAACCCGGAAATCCCTGTTGTTATGCTTTCTTCCCAGGACAAAATTGATGTCGCGATAAATTGCATGCATCATAAAGCGTTTGATTATGTGGTAAAAAGTGAAACCGCTTTCATGCGGCTCCAGAAGATCATTGAAGCAATTTTCCAATATAAAAAGATGCAGAAAGAGCTCAGCTGGTACATGGAGCGGATGTGAATAAAAGGGGAAGCCCGGAATGAAAAGTACGCGGGTAAGATTAAATTATAGTTCGGGAAAGTGCCTGTGCGATGGAATTTTAAACCTTTCCTGATTGTTTCGCATTCAATCATTCAGAAAAAATTAAACTTTCTTTTCATCACATTATAGGCCATATATAAAACGAATTGTTTAATACGCCTCAGTATTGATTTGTGTCTCCTTTTGATTGAACGGTGTGTGAATTGTGCAACCCTTTTCAAGCATTATGTAAGTGCTATCAGGCAAAATCCGGACAACTTACCTGTATGAAAGCTACCATAATACCTCTTGGAAGATTACGTACATTTTTTCGTGCCATAAAAACATTGATGTGTGGTGACACTGGAAAAGCAAAACTATCCCGAGAACTGATTATTGCGAATAAAGAGCTTGTTTTTCAAAATGAAGAAAAGGAAAAACGCGTTTCAGAGCTGGCTATCGTGAATGAAGAGCTTGTTTTTCAAAACGAAGAAAAGGAAAAACCTGCTTCGGAGTTGGCTTATCGCGAATGAAGAACTTCTTTTTCAGAACCAGGAAAAAGAAAGGCGTGCTCACGAGCTCAACCTTGCGCGCCTGGGGCTTAAAAAAACGGAAGGCTTTTTAAGAGAGCATATTGCGGGCCTGGAAGAAATGCTTGTGATGACTTCGCATGGTGTAAGGCAACCCGTTGGAAATATCCTTGGGATCGTGAATTTGTTTAACACGGAAGTTAACAGTCCGGAAGAGCTCAAAACGCTGATGGATTATTTAAGACGATCTGCTTTATCTCTTGATGCCTTCACAAAGAAGCTTACCATTTTTATGTGCAATATTGGTAAGAGGCATGAAAATCAATTTCAAAAATTATTTTAAAGAGTGCTTTCGTTCTTGCTGATTTTCTGGTGGCATGAAATTTGACTCCCCGGATATGTGAATCATGTAACTTATTTTAAAAGTTATATAATATCGGCAGGTCAGGCATACTTACCTTGTACGAAATCGTATTGGTGCAATATTTAAAAAAGCAATAACAACAAATGAAAATATTCAGACCCCTTGCAGCATTAGTAATATGCATCATGTTTTTAATAAGTGCAAACTCCTGCACTGTCCGGACTTATAAAAAGGACAACGGAAAACATAAAGGATGGTACAAAAATCCGAACAATCCGCACCATCCCAATAGCACAAACCCGGGAAATGCAAATCCGGGAAAAGGTAATCCCAAAGGAAAATCAAAAGGCAAGTCACCTAAACATTAATTCCTTTTAAACTACCTCTAAACAGTTAATAAGCGTTATCCTTTACGATAAGGGATAACGCTTTTTCATTTCCGAACGCCCGGTTGTGGCAATGTGTGAATTATGTAATTCATTTCAAATGTTGTGTAACAATTTCCGCACTTTGAAGAGCGAACTTTACGGTCTAAAACAAAACAAATGAAAAATAAAGTACTCCTTGCTCTTACTATGCTCACATTATTTTCTTTCCCCGCTATAAATTTTGCACAGGCACCTGTTCTCGGAACGGTTGCTACTTTTGCGTTATTTACCTCCAACGGCGCTGTAACAAATACGGGTATTTCACAAGTGACCGGGAATGTTGGAACGAATGCAGGATCAAGCACGGGGTTCGGGAATGTAAACGGTGTGATGCATGACGGAGATGGCGCAAGCGCGCAATGCTCAGTGGATTTATTGTTTGCATACAACCAGCTTAACACCACTACTGCAACGTTAGCACACGCGCCTTTATTAGGTAACGGTGAAGTGCTTGTTGCCGGTGTTTATGCTATACCGAGTGCGTCAACATTAAACCTCGATCTTATCCTCGATGCACAAAACGATCCTAACGCAGTATTTATTTTTCAGATACAAGGATCTTTTTCCGCAAATGCATCTTCAAAAATTAAATTGACAAATGGTGCGCTTGCATGTAATGTTTTCTGGAAAGTAGAAGGATTGGTGAGCATGGCTTCCGGAACTACAATGCGTGGAACCGTTATCGCGAATAACGCTGCTATCATTATGAATACCGGCGACACACTTGAAGGTCGTGCGCTTTCAACTAATGGAGCAGTTACAATTGACGGTGTGCTTGTTTATACACCAACAGGCTGCGGAAGCCCGGTGCTTAACGGACCTACAGCTCCTTCACTTGGTGCTGCGGCCTGTTACGCTATATTTTCATCTGATGGCGCTGTTTCAAATTCCGGCGTAACTTATATCACCGGCGACGTCGGAAGTAATAATGGTTCTGCGACAGGTTACAATCCTTCATTTGTAACAGGAACAATTCATACTATTCCTGATGGCTCGACAGCACAATGTGCGGCAGATCTCTTGCTTGCATATAATTATGTAAATACAATTCCGTATGATATTGAATTATTATATCCCGCACAATTCGGAAATAGTCTTGTGCTTACACCTCACACATACCTTCTGAACGCTGCAACTACATTCACCGATACGCTTTACCTTAATGCAGAAGGAAATGCCAACGCGGTGTTTGTAATTCAGATCAATGGTGCACTCACGACAAGCACGTATTCAAATGTGGTGTTGATAAACGGGGCCCAGGCAAAAAATGTGTATTGGAAAATAGAAGGTGCGGTGAGTTTAAATAATTATTCCGTGTTTTGCGGAACAATTATTTGCAACAACGGTGCATTGGCTGCTGTTAATACAGGCGTCATACTTAACGGACGATCCCTTACAACAACAGGCGCTTTAACAACTACGTCGATTAATGCTGTTGCAAGCATGATTCCGACCAATTGTGCAACACTAAGCGTTTCGGACATTGAAGGAACAAACACAGCAGTCACTATTTATCCGAATCCATTCAACAGTTCCATGAACATTCAGCTGAATGACGCGGCACAGCTCAACACCTGCGAAATAAGAATTTATAATGTTCTGGGCGCAGAGGTGATGAATGCATCGATTACAAACCAGCTCACAACGATGGAAACAGAAACTCTTCCTTCAGGGATTTATTTTTATAAGATCACAAATAAGACGAACACCGTAATTCAATCCGGCAAACTGATCGCACAGCACTAGTACTTGTTAATTTAATTTATAATACATACGATGACAAACGCAAAATTTTTAGGTATTTGGATGGATCATTCAAGCGCGCACCTGATTGAGTTTTCAAAAGGCTCTATGGAAACCACCACTATTGAATCAGCATTTACTCATGAAGCAAAGGAAGACAGCCTTGAAAGGAGCGAACACATGATGCATAATAAGGAACAACATCAGCAGAAGGATTATTATAAAAAACTCAGCGAAGTGATTAGAAATTATGAAGAGGTGCTTCTGTTCGGACCTACTGATGCAAAAGCGGAGATGGCCAATTTTTTATCTGCCGACCACCGTTTTGCCAAAATAAAAGTAGAAACAAAAACCGCTGATAAAATGTCGGAGCATGAGCAGCATGCTTTAGTGCGAGAATATTTTTCAAAACGGATTTCACAACAATAAAAAACAATTCATTCCGAAAACCTCTGTTCTTCAATATGGACAGAGGTTTTTTTGTTGTAATAAATGCCAATGTGTGAATGATGTAAGTTATTCCAAAAGTTGTGTAACACTTGCATTCATTAAGCAGCGCACCTTTGCCTTGTGGAAATTTATCCACAGATAACTTTAATCAGATGAAAAGTAAAATTTTACTTATTATAACGGCCATTGCACTGCTGGCTTTTCCAGGTGTAAATTTCGCACAAGCTCCTACACTTGGTACGGCTGCCGATTTTGTTCTTTTCACTTCTAACGGAGCAATTACTAATACAGGAATTACACACGTTACAGGTCATGTCGGAACCAATAGCGGTTCCAGCACAGCTTTTGGAAATGTGGACGGTGTGATGCACGATAATGATGGTGCAAGCGCTGCATGTGCAGCAGATTTGCTGATCGCTTACAACCAGCTTAACGCCACTGTTCCAACAAACTTTCCCGGAATTTTACTTGGAAACGGACAGACATTAAACGCAGGTGTTTTTTCGATACCGGCTGCTGCAACAATGAACCTTGATCTTAATTTAGATGCACAGGGAAATCCCGGTGCAGTCTTTATTTTTCTTATTCAAGGATCTTTCTCAACAAACGCGGGCGCCAAAGTTAAACTGGTGAACGGTGCATTAGCATGTAACGTTTTCTGGAAAATAGAAGGCCTTGTCGATATGGCTGCCGGAACTACTATGCGCGGAACCGTTATTGCAAACAACGCCGGTATCAATCTGAACGCCGGTGATACACTTGAAGGAAGAGCGCTTTCTACTACAGGCGCAATTACCATCAGCAATTCACGTGCATATATTCCGCTCGGATGTGGAAGTCCTGTTCTTACCGGGCCAATTGCTCCGGCACTTGCTTCTGTTGCATGTTATACTGTATTTTCTGCTAATGGTCCCGTTACAAACGTAGGCGTTACTTATATTACAGGAGATGTCGGATCAAATCTTGGTTTAACAACCGGTTTCAATCCATTATTTGTAACAGGGACAATTCATCCTATTCCGGATGGTTCAACAGCTACATGCGCAACAGATTTAGGTAACGTTTATAATTATCTCAACTTATTACCTTATGATATTGAGCTGTTGTATCCCGCGCAATTCGGTAACAATCTTATTCTTACACCGCATACTTATCTTATGAATTCCGCCGTGACATTCACGGATACACTTTTCCTCGACGCATTAGGAAATCCGAACGCAGTATTTATATTTCAGATCAATGGCGCAGTTACAACAAGTGTTTATTCTAAAGTAGCTTTACGTGGCGGTGCGCGCGCAGAAAACATTTACTGGAAAGTTGAAGGAGCTGTTGACATCAATGACTATTCTATTTTCAAAGGATCTATTATTTGTAACAACGGTGCGATCAATCTGCTCACCGGGGTAGATATGGTTGGTCGTGCGCTTACAACAGTAGGTGCGGTAAATACATCTGCTATAACAGCTATTGCTGCTAATAATGGTTGTCCATCACTTTCACCACCTAATATTATTACACCACCAGTCACGCAGTTTGCATGTGTAGGTGATTCCGTCAGCTTTATTGTAAATGCCACAGGTGCAGGACTTACTTACCAATGGAGAAGAGGTTCTGTAAATTTAGTTGACGGTGGAAACATTTCCGGTGCTACAACTGATACACTTACAATCAATCCTGTCGGTCCTGCAGATGCCGGTAACAATTATAATGTTATCATCTACGGAACCTATTCTCCAAACGATACTTCAGCAAACGTTTCTTTGGTAATTAATGCTGCTCCGCTTATCACCTCTCAGCCTGCTAATCAAACAGCATGTCCGGGAGATTCAATAAGTTTCCAGGTATCTGCTACCGGAGCAGGTCTTACATACCAGTGGAGAAGGGGATTAATTCCTTTAGTAAATGCCGGTAACATTTCAGGTGTCAATACGCCTGTGCTTACAATTAATCCTGTAAGTGCTATCGATGTTGCAACGGATTATAATGTTGTTGTCAGCGGAACTTGCTCGCCGGCGGAAACTTCTCAGAATGCTTCTTTATCGCTTAATACGATTCCGGTAATTATTCTTAACCCGGTAAATCAAACAGTTTGCGCCGGAGATTCTGTCAGCTTCATCGTAGTTGCTACAGGTACAGGCCTTACTTACCAATGGAGAAAAGGTTCGGTTAATTTAATTAACTCAGCATCTGTTTCAGGTGTACAAAACGATACACTTACAATTGATCCGGTAAGCGTTTCAGATGGCGCATTGAACTACAATGTAATTGTCATTGGCGCTTGTTCAGGAAATGATACTTCAATAAATGTTTCGCTGACTGTCAATACTGCGCCGGTTATTACAGCAGGCCCTGTTAACCAGTTAGCGTGCCTTGGTGATTCAGTAAGTTTCCAGGTAGCTGCTGCAGGATCGAATCTTACTTACCAGTGGAGAAAAGGTTCAGTAAACTTAATCAACCTCGGAAATATTTCAGGTGTTACTACGGCCACGCTTACAATTAATCCTGTAAGCGCTCTTGACTTTGCCGCAAACTACAATGTGGTGATCTCAGGCTCATGCGCTCCGAATGATACTTCCGCAAATGCATCTTTGTCAAACGGCGCCCCGGTTATTATTATACAACCGATCAATCAAACCGTATGCTCAGGTAACCCTGTCAGCTTTACCGTGTCTGCAACAGGAACAGGACTTACCTACCAATGGAAAAAAGGATCTGTCAATCTTGTTAACGCAGGAAATATTTCAGGTGCAACATCTGCTACGCTTACAATTAATCCTGCAAATATTTCTGATGCAGCATTAAACTATAATGTTGTTGTCAGCGGAACCTGTTCACCAGCCGATACTTCACTAAATGTATCACTTACTGTAAACCCGACACCTGTTGCAGTTGCAGCCAGCAACACACCGGTCTGTGTCGACAGCGCAATTAATTTAACAGCACAGGCAGTAAATGGTGCAACCTATAGCTGGACAGGTCCGAACGGATATACATCATCCAATCAGAATCCTGTTATCACACCCGCTTCTGTAACAGATGCAGGTAACTATACATTGGTTGTTTCAGCAGCTGGTTGCATTTCAACCCCTTCAACAATCACAGTTTCAGTTGACACTTGTATTGTTGATGATTTCCACATTCCTGATGGATTTTCTCCGAATGGAGATGGTACAAATGATTTGTTTGTGATCCGTGGAATTTTAAATTTCCCGTCAAATACATTCGTGATCTATAATCGTTGGGGAAATAAAGTGTTCGAAGCGAATCCATACCAGAATACATGGAACGGAACATCTACTTCAGGATTACAGGTTGGCGGAGATCAATTGCCTGTAGGAACTTACTTCTATGTTCTTGATCTGGGAGATGGAACCCCGGTTTATAAAGGGACAATTTATCTCAACAGGTAGAAATCATAACAAGAAAAAACATTCAGGAAATAAAAAATAAAACAAATGAAAGCACTTATAAAAATAACACTCGTATTGGTTTCAGCTTTAGGGAGCTTAACCGTTTACGCGCAACAAGATCCGATGTACACGCATTACATGTACAACACCATCTCGGTAAATCCGGCTTATGCAGGAAGCAGGGACGCACTGACAGTAACAGCGCTTCATCGCTCGCAATGGGTTGGTTTCAGCGGAGCGCCGCTAACACAAACATTCTCGATGCACGCGCCGCTAAAAAATCAACCGATCGGTTTAGGTTTCTCGGTGATGAATGATAAGATCGGACCTACAAACAATACCGCGATCTACGGCGACTTCGCTTATATCATGCGACTGACTGAAAAATCAAAATTAGCATTAGGTTTAAGCGCCGGTGTAAATATTTTCCAGGCAAACCTGATGTCGCGCGACCTGGATCAGCCGGGTGATGCGGTGTTTCAAAATAATATCAGCAATCACGTTACGCCTAATTTCGGATTTGGAATTTATTATTCAAGAGAACGTTTTTACGCAGGGATTTCAGCTCCGTTTTTGTTGCAGAACAGCTACGCGATCTCTAATTCTACCGGAGACGCATTGGTGGCAAAAGAACAACGCCATTACTTTTTTATCATGGGAACGATGCTGAAAATTTCGGATAACCTGGCTTTCAAACCGACTACATTGGTGAAGGTAACTGCAGGCGCACCGGTGCAGGCTGATATTACCGCTTCATTCATCATCGGAAAAAAATTCCTTCTTGGTGCAATGTTCCGTACAGGCGATGCCTTCGGAGCCTTGGTCGGATTTGACATCACAGATCAGTTTCATATCGGCTATTCATTCGATTGGTCGTATGGCCTGAGCACCGGCAAATACAACCAGGGAAGTCATGAAATTGTTTTACGTTATGACTTTTTACTGTTCGGTAAAAAACAAATTCATTCACCAAGATATTTTTAATAGCACTATAGAAACATAAAGACATGAAAAAATTACTTATTCTCATCCTGGTATTGACAGGCATTGGCAACGATGCATTTGCTGAAGAGAAATTACGAAAAGAAAAAAATGGCGACAAATATTATTTTGTTTACTCATTTGAAAAAGCCATTGAGTCCTACACAAGCTCAAAACGATTAACTGTAGAAGGACAACGAAGGCTGGCTAAAAGCTACGATAACCTCGATCAGGATATTAAATCGGAAGAAGCGTATGCTAAATTAACGAGCTCATCAGAAGGAGTTTTGCCTGAAGATTATTACGAGTACGCAATGGTTTTAAAAGCCAATGGAAAAATTGACCAGTCGAATATGTGGATGAATAAATTCGCTGATTCAAAACCGGACGATCTGCGTGCGAAAGATTATACCGCTAATAAAGGCAAATTAGCCGAATGGTCGAAAGATGATGGAAAATATAAAGTGCAGCATCTTGATGTCAATACGGATGCGGAAGACTTTGCTCCGTCTTATTATAAAGACAAGATTGTTTTTACATCAAACAGAACGAATAAAATAAATGCGAGAAGGTACAATTGGGACGGAAAGCCTTTTTTGAATATGTATGTTTCAGATATGGATGGCGTTCAAATGAAAGCTCCGGGAGTTTTTGACAAAAGTCTGAATGGCAAAATGCACGATGGTGGTACAAGCTTTAATAAAGAAGGTACATTCATGGCATTTACCACTAATAATTATGACACTAAAAGAAAAGACAGAATTGTAGAGCTTCAGATTCAGTTCAGCACTTATAAAGATGGCAAATGGTCAAAGCCGGAAGCATTCGTTCTTAACAATCCTGATTATTCTGTCGGACATCCGTCTTTGTCAGCTGATGGAAATACAATGTACTTCACAAGTGATATGCCTGGTGGCTACGGCGGAGCGGATCTTTATCGCGTTACAAAAGACGGAAGCGGCGCATGGGGAAAAGCTGAAAATCTTGGCAACACAATTAATACAGAAGGCGATGAGCTGTTTCCTTTCTACGAAGAGAAAAATGGCGTGCTCTTTTTCGCTTCTGACGGACGTTTCGGCTTAGGCGGATTGGATATTTTTATCACCGCTGTTAACGGTAATCAATTCGGCCGGGTAGTAAATGCAGGCGCCCCTTTAAATACACCGTATGATGATTTTGCTGTAATTGTTGATGACAAATTAGGCAAAGGATATTTTTCTTCTAACAGAACAGGTGGAAGCGGAGATGACGATATTTATTCGGTTGATATTTTACGACTTGATATCGGCAAGAAGATTGAAGGTATCGCCAAAGATAAAAACGGAAATCCTATTCCGGTAACAGTTGTCACATTGCTTAATGATAAAGGCGATGTTGTAGAAACACTGACAACCAAAGACGACGGCGCTTATTTCTTCTTTGTTGACTCGGATAAAAATTTCAAATTGACAGGGAAAAAATCAGGTTACGTTGACGGTGAAACAACTGTGAACACATCCGGCAAAGAATATATTGTAAAAGCTGATGTTACACTTCTTAAAAAAGAAGAAGTTGTTGCCGAAGCAATTAAGGAAGGCGCTGATCTGGGTAAGATCGCGGAATTCAATAACATCTATTTCGACCTTAACAAATATGAGATTCGTCCGGACGCGGAACCTGAATTGGATAAAATCGTCAAGATCATGAATGATTATCCAAACATGGTTGTTGAATTATCCTCCCATACAGATTGCAGGGAGAGCAAAGCATTCAACCAGGTGCTTTCTGACAACAGGGCGAATGCATCAGTAAATTATATCAAAAAGCGGATCACAAATCCATCCCGCATCACCGGTAAAGGATACAGTGAAACCAGGCTGGTGAACGGATGTTCATGCGATGGTGAAGTTGTTTCTGATTGTTCAGAAGCCGATCACCAGAAAAACAGGCGCACAGAGTTTATCATTAAGAAAAAATAAATTGCAATCAGCTTATATTATAAAGCGTCATCTTTAAAAGGATGGCGCTTTTTTTATAGAAAGAATTAATGCACTCAAAAATAGTGGGCTTTAGTCCCGAAAAATGCTGTGCAGTAATTTTTTCAATGGGTTTTGGTTGTACGCAGCTACTATTCGCATGAGCACTTCTATTGCAGAAGCAATTCAATGTGTGAATAATGTAACTTATTTAAAGATTTCTGTAACACTTAAAGCCTCTCGCCGGCTCATCTTTGTCAAGTGAAATGATTCACACTAAACACTCTCAATATGAAAAGCAAATTACTACTCAGCATAACGGCACTTGGACTACTATGTTTTCCGACAATAAATTTCGCGCAGGCTCCTGTACTTGGTACGGCTGCAGATTTCGTTCTCTTCTCTTCTAACGGAGCAGTAAGTAATAATGGAATTTCACAGCTCACAGGAAATGTCGGAACGAATAGTGGTTCCAGTACATTTTTCGGAAACGTAAATGGCCAGATGCATGATAATGACGGCGCAAGCGCACAATGTGCTACAGATCTTTTATCTGCTTATAATCAGCTTAACGCGCTTATTCCGACAAATTTTCCTGCTGCTCTTCTTGGAAACGGACAAGTATTGCTTCCTGGAATTTATTCCATTTCAAGCGCTACGACATTGAACCTGGATCTTACATTAGATGGGCAAAATAATGCAAATTCAGTTTTCGTATTCATGATTCAAGGTCCGCTGTCTACAAACGCAAATTCAAAAGTTAAATTGATCAATGGTGCATTAGCTTGTAATGTATTCTGGAAAGTAGAAGGCCTGGTAGACATGGCAGCCGGAACAACAATGCGCGGAACAGTTATCGCAAATAATGCTGCAATTAATATGAACACTGGTGATACACTTGAAGGACGCGCATTATCTACTGCGGGTGCTGTTAGTGTTGACGGAGTTCTTGCCTACACGCCAATCGGTTGTAACAGCCCTGTTCACATGGGACCAAATTTCCCTAATCTTGCTTCATCAGAATGTTACGCAATATTTTCAGGTGACGGATCAGTTACGAATGCAGGAATAACTTATGTAACTGGTGATATCGGAACAAACGTTGGTTTGACTACAGGTTACAATGCATTAAATGTGACAGGTATGATTCATCCGATCCCTGATGTATCTACTGCGCAATGTGCCGCAGATTTAGGAACGCTTTATACTTACCTGAATACATTGCCTTACGATATTGAATTATTATATCCTGCACAATTCGGGCGCAACCTTGTGCTTACACCGCATACATACGTTATGAATGCTGCTACAGTATTAACAGACACACTTTTTCTAAGTGCTGAAGGAAATGCCAACGCGGTATTTGTTATTCAGATCAATGGTGCGCTTTCTACCAGTACATATGCAAAAGTTGTTTTGACTAACGGAACGCTGGCAAAAAATGTATTCTGGAAAGTTGATGGGGCAGTAGATATCAATGACTATACTGTTTTCAACGGAACTATTGTTTGCAATAACGGAGCAGTAAATTTAACTACCGGTGTAACACTTGTAGGAAGAGCATTTACCACAACCGGAACATTAACAACTGCGGCAACTACAGTTACAATGCCACCGGGATGCGCTACTACAGGACTTAATATTATTGAAGGATCATCAGAAACAGCAACTGTTTATCCGAATCCATTCAGCTCATCAACCAATATTAAGCTGAATGATGCTTCACAGATCAACGCCTATGAAATGAATATTTATAATGTATTGGGTGAAATTGTTATGAGCACCATGCTTACTTCAAGCGTAACAACGATCGCAACAAGCACGCTTACTACCGGAATGTATTTCTATAAGATCATCGACAAGTCAGGCAACATGATCCAGTCTGGCAGAATGATTTCACAGCAATAACCAGGAAGAATAATCACAGAAGGATCCCGTTGCTGTTGAATCAGCAGCGGGTTTCCTTTTTAAAAAGTGTGAATGATGCAACTTATTACGAAAGTTATGTAACACATATGCCTGTATATAATCCCACCTTTGAATATCAGAAACTAAGTAAAAAACAAGATTATGAATTCAGATACAACAAAAGGGAGTTGGAATGAGCAAAAAGGCAGGCTCAAACAAAAATTCGCATTATTAACAGATAACGACTTGTTATTTGCAGAAGGTAAAAAAGATGAAATGTTGGGTAAGATCCAGGTAAAGCTCGGGAAAACAAAAGAAGAATTGGCTGCAATTATTGCTTCCCTCTGAATTGGCGTCGCCGGGTAATAATACTGTTTGGCTGGTCAGGCTGGACAGTATTATTAATTTTTTAACCACTAAATAATAAAACATGAAAAAAATAATATTTCCAATCGCTGTTCTGCTGTTTAGTGGCGCGGCAATTCTAAATGGTTGCAGATCGTCCGCGGAAAAAGTGGAAGATGCTGAAGAGAACGTGGAGCAGGCACAGATAAAACTCATTCAGGCACGGGCAGATTCTGCCGACGATGCGAACACAAAAACAATGTGGGAGGCCCGTATTGCAAAGAACGAGGTCACGCTCGCGGATTATAGAGTAAAAGTTACCACGCTCAAAAAGGAAGAAGAACGAAAAGCGAACGAGGAGCGTCTGAAAGAGCTGGAAATGAGAAACGAGCGGATGAAAGCGCAGATGATCGCGCAGGATCGTGAAGACAGAACCAAATGGGAGGTGTTTAAAGCTGATTTTAATAATTCAGTTGATGAATTCGACTCTGACATGGACGCCTTCGGAAAAGCATTTGAGAATCTCGGACGTAAATAAATCTGTCATAGCGGGATCTTAGTCACAAAAGGACATTTGAAAACAATCAACATGAAAAAATTTATTCTTTATTCATTTACCGCTTTACTGGCATTTACCTTAAGCGCCGGCGAAATAAAAGCAGCAGATGTTTCGTACAGCACTGAACTGCCTGCCGATTCGGCTGCAACACGGCTTATGCTTGTTAACAGGTTAGATGAAATCAAAACGATGGATAAATCTTCTCTCGGTTACAAGGAAAAATCAACCCTGCGTAAAGAAGCCCGTTCCATCGAAAAAAACCTTAACCAGAACTACGGAGGGGTGTATATTTCAGTTGGTGCGCTGATACTCATTATCATTCTTTTGATCATTATTTTTTAGGGTTATTTTTTGATTCTCCTCTCTTGAAATACCTGTAGAAAACAGCAACCTGTCCTGAACCCGGCCTGTGCTATCTTCTTAGCAGGTGTATAGGAAAAATATGCCGGTACATCCGGTACATCCCTGATTACACGCGGGTAATATCCTCCTTCCAAAATTTCAATGTGTGAATGATGTAACAATTCTTAAATGTTATGTAACACATTCAGCAGCGGTTCAGCTCATCTTTGTTCCGGAATTAACCAATACGCACATCAAATGAAAAAAATCATTTTAGCAATCAGCATATGTTGTTTTTCAACAGTTTTGACCACCCTTCACGCGCAGGATGCAGATACAGATCCACGCGGTAATTTTTCTTTCGGGTTAAAAGCCGGTATGAATTATTCCAATGTTTATGACGAGCAGGGAGAAGATTTCAGGGCTGACGGAAGAGTTGGATTTGCAGGCGGCGCGTTCTTCGCAATTCCGGTGGGCCGCTACCTCGGTGTTCAGCCAGAGGTATTGATCTCGCAAAAAGGATTCCAGGGAAGCGGCACTTTATCTGGATCTCCGTATTCTTTTTCAAGAACCACCACATATATTGATGTACCGCTTCAATTCCAATTCAAGCCTGCACAGGTGCTTTCTATTGTATTTGGTCCGCAATATTCATTTCTCATCAACGAGAAAAATAACTACACGTATGGAACAAACAGCTATCAGCAGGAACAGGCCTTTAACAATGATAATATCAGGAAAAATATTCTTGGTTTTGTTACAGGCGCTGATATTCACATAAAGCACGTTGTTGTATCAGGAAGAATGGGTTGGGATTTCCAGGCCAATCATGGTGATGGAACTTCTTCAACGCCACGTTATAAAAACAAGTGGGTGCAGTTTACAGTCGGCTTCCGTATATAATATTAAATTACTCCAACAAAAATAACTCTCAGACTAAACAATTAAGAAAAGAACGATTATGAAAAAAATACTTTTTGCAACACTCATGTTCTCATCATTGCTTGCAGGTAAAATCTCAGCACAGGACTCAAACGGTGGCGAATCTTTCGGCAATACGCTCAACCTTGGAGTAGGAATCGGTTACTACGGATATATCGGCGGCGCGCTTCCGGTTGTGCATGCAGATTATGAATTTAATGTCGCACGGAATTTTACACTTGCACCATTTATTACGGTTTACTCCTATAAAAGATATCACCGTTGGGGCGATAATAACAATCCAGACCGTGATTATTATTACCGCCAGACTGTAATTCCTATTGGTGTAAAAGGTTCTTATTACTTCGATGAACTGCTTGGAGCAGGCCCGCGTTGGGATTTTTATCTCGGTGCTTCACTCGGATTTGCAATCAGAAAAACAACCTGGGAAAACGGCTATTACGGCCAGTATGTTGTGGCGCACAGCTCCAGCGGCTTATACCTTGACGGGCACATCGGAACAGAATTCCATCTGAGCGACAAGGCAGGTTTGTATCTCGATCTTTCGTCCGGGATTTCCACTTTAGGCCTTGCTATTCACATGTAAATTTCTAATCTGCTAATTTTTTTAAAACATTTATTATCACTCCGCTATGGCGGAGCAAAAACAAAAACGATGAAAACCAAAAGTAAGATCACAGCATTATTCCTGATTATTGCAGCGCTTGCAATACCAACTATTCAAAGCTGCAAAAAATACCCGGAAGGCCCTTCAGTAAGTCTTCGCAGCCGTGAGGAACGTGTAGCGAATACCTGGAAAGTTGAAAACTATAAAATCAACTCAACAGATTACACTTCACTTGTAGCTGGTTACGAACAGACATTTTCAAAAGGCGGTGCTTATTCTTATTCATGGGGCTCTACCAACGGATCAGGAACATGGGCTTTTCAGAACGAAGAAGCTGAGATCCGTATCACCGGAGTCAACTCACAGCCTTCTGAAACGTTGTATATCCTGAAACTAAAAGAAAAAGAATTCTGGTATTACATCATGGACGGAAATGATAAGCATGAGTACCATTTACTTCAGAAGTAATCCATTTTCAGATACTAAACATTAAAAAAAACAATCATGGGAAATTTATTATATGTCATCGCAGTAGTGCTGATCATTAGCTGGGCAATTGGTTTTATCGGTTATGGAACCGGCGGACTTCTTCACATCCTGCTTGTGGTCGCGGTAATCGCTGTTATCCTTCGTTTGATTCAAGGGAGAAAAATTTAATTATCATATTCTTAACGCTACAAACACAAACAAAATGGAAAATTCAGGCAAAATGATCGGCGCTTTATTATTAGGCGCTGCGATAGGCGGAGCATTAGGAATTCTTTTCGCTCCTGACAAAGGAAGCGAAACACGTAAGAAGATTGCCGGCAAAACAAGTGATCTGACAGATTCGGTGAAAGAAAAGTTGGATGAAGTTATTGAAGAAGCAAAAAGCAAGTTTGAAGCTGCAAAAGAAAACTTCGCTGAGTTTGCTGACCACGGTAAAGGGTAATAAGCTCGGAATATCTTTTGGCACAATGTAAAAATTGAGAAATGGAAATCCATTCAACACTTGTCGAAAGGCTGCTTGAGCGGGATTTCTAAAAATAGCTTTTGGAAAAGAAGTGAATCTGCCCCGTTTATCCGGGGCAGATTTATTTGTGATGTTGCATTGCTTTACGAAGAAGGTTATTGTGGAAATAAAAAATGGCAGCCGGGAAAGGCTGCACAGTATTATTTATTGTCTTAGCTTTTACTCTTTCACAAACTTCTGACCCCTTATTTTCCGTTGCAGTTTTCACCGAAATAAAATAAATTCCGCTCTCAAGTGCATCGAGATTTATTTTTGCACCCAGGTTCGTCACCGAAGCAAATGTTCTGCGCATACTGTTTCACCCAGGAGGTTAGTGACTGTAAGAGCGGCAATGCAGCTTCACTAAAACTTTCTTTTTTGCCGTAAAGTTTTTCTCTTAGGGCAACTTCATTGTGTTGCGAAGTGTTTAGCTCGTTTGTATTTTGATTGTTTTCTGAAAAAGAAAATTTTTTAAAAAAAACAGTAGGCTGATTTTCCTTATTCCCCTTTGATTTACTTTACTTTGTGCGTTATCGTCAGCGATATTGCTTTCATCATTAATTTTCGGCAGCGCTAACCTTCCGGCATCTCGTTTTCGCTTGGCGAAAAAGCCCCTCGAAGTGGTTTATCATCGTTTGAATAAAAATAGATTTCACCTTGCTGAATAATTAATTTCAGCTTAATCAGGTAATCAATAATTTCTTTCAATTGTTCCCGCTCTATGTGCTGACAAAGCATTAATTTCAGATGGAATTTTAAACGGTTAAGGATTTTGCTTGCTTCCTGCATAACTGGCATATCAGATGTGCTGCCCATAATCATACTTACAAGTAGGTTTATGGTTTTAGTGTTTTAAAAGTGGTTTATGGTTAGGTTCGATGCGTATTTAAGAATGGTTTGTTTGTCAATATTTGGTTCCTTGTCAATGCGGAATAAAAATTTCAATCCTGTGTGTTTCAATATATATTCTTCCGATAATTTTGTCGGTTCTCCATTAAAAATTATACCTGCTATTGGAATGTTTCTGCTCACAAGTGCCTTAACAGAAAGCAGCGTGTGATTAATACTACCCAGGTAATTACGGGAAACGAGAATAGCTTCCGCTCTGAATTTTTCAATTAAATCAATTACAAAATACTCATCGTTAAGTGGAACCATTAATCCGCCTGCACCTTCTATTATCAGCGAGTTTGATGTTTGTGGTAAAATGAATCTCTCCATATTAATTTTTACACCATCTGTTATTGCAGCAGCGTGTGGGGATATTGGCTCACATAAACGATAAGCTTCAGGATGAAAGGCAGATTTAGTATTGCTTATTAAAGAACGTACTTTCATTGTATCCGTATTTTCCAAATCACCAGCCTGTATGGGTTTCCAATAGTCAGCATTTAACGCCTCAATCAATATAGCAGAAGCTATTGTCTTTCCTACATCAGTACCAATACCTGTTACAAAATATCGTTTCATCTTACTGTTGGGTATAAAATGTTAATCTTTGTCCGGGGGGAAATCGGGAGAAATTACCGTTTTCATATACAATGTTTCCATTCACAAATGTGTGTGTGATTTTTGATTGAAATGTTTGTCCTTCAAAAGGCGACCATCCGCATTTATACAAAATATTATCTTTACTAACTGTGAAGGGAGAGTTCAAATCAATTAAAATCAAATCGGCACAGTATCCTTCTCTTATAAATCCACGATTTTTTATTTTGTATAAAAGCGCAGGATTATGGCACATTTTTTCCGCGATTTTTTCAAGGGTTATTTTTCCCTGATGATAAAATTCGAGCATTGCAATAAGTGAATGCTGCACCATTGGCGCTCCGCTCGGACATTTAAAATAGGTTCCTCCTTTTTCTTCAATTGTATGAGGAGCGTGGTCGGTGGTAATGATGTCAATTCTATCATCCAGCAAGGCTTTCCATAATTCTTCCCTGTCTGTTTTTGTTTTGATGGATGGATTCCATTTTATTTTTGCGCCATGAGTTTTATAATCCTCATCGCAAAACCATAAGTGATGAATACATACTTCAGTTGTAATTGTTTTTTCTGACAAGGGAATATCATTACGAAATAATTTAGCTTCCTTGGCCGTGGAGAGATGAAGTATGTGTAAGCGCGTGTTAAATTTTTCTGCCAAGCCTATTGCTTTTTTTGTTGCAATGAAGCATGCCTCATCCGAATGAATAAGCGGATGATATTCAAAGGGAATGTTTTCTCCATAGATTTTCTGATAATGCAGTTTGTTTTCTTCAAGAATATCTTCATCTTCAGAATGTATGGCGATAAGAATTTCAGCTTCGCTAAATACCTTTTCCATTAATTGAGGATTGGAACATAACATCATTCCCTTTTCAGTAAAATAAAGCCCGTCATCAGTAATTCCGCAAACGGTTTCAGGATTTATGTTTTTCCACTCTTCTTCATTACCTGCACTTATTCCCAAAAAAAATGAATAATTACACCATGATTTTTTAGTTGCAATAGCGTATTTTTCTTCCAATATATCAATTGTAAGAGCGTTTGGAATAGTATTTGGCATTTCCATAAAAGCGGTAACTCCGCCAGCAACGGCCGCTTTTGATTCGGTATAAATATCAGCTTTGTGAATTAATCCCGGCTCCCTGAAATGCACCTGAGCATCAATTATTCCCGGAAGTAAATGTTTTCCTTCTGCATCAATAACGATGTAATCGGAAGCTATCGGAAAGTTTCTGATACCCTTGATAATTCCATCTTCAATTAATACATCCGCGACAAAGGTTTTCCCTTCATTGATAATAGTGGCGTTCTTGATAAGATATTTCATTTCAATATTATTTTGAAGATGCTTTTTCTAATCTGTCATTTATCGCAATTCCAATACCAACATTGGGAACACGTTCTGCAATGATTCTTTCTAATATCGGGAATTGTATTATTTTTTGGAAGTAATAATGTGAGCGCTTCTGGCCAAAAGTGTTCGGCAAGTTTTACTGCAATAGCCGGAATGTTTTTACATATTCATTTAATTGTATGTATCGGGCAGATGCTGTTTTATTTAATTGCATTTTCCTAATTAAATTACCATTAAGTCTACAAACTCATCTACCGGAGTATTTGCAAGCTTGTGATAATCCAAAGAAAGATCTAAAATAATTTGCTGCTGTCTTTCAGGAAATTTCCGTGCAAGATTAATTTTAAATTTTTTCAATAATTCAGGTATCCCTTCTTTTCGTCTGCGTTTGTGTCCAATCGGATATTCTACTACTACTTCTTCAACTATAGTTCCATCATTCAGCTCAATAGTCAAGGCATTTGCAATAGAACGTTTTTCAGGGTCGTGATAATCTTTAGTGAATTGTACATCTTCTACACAATTAATTTTATCGCGCAGCACATCAATTCTATTATCTGATGCTATATTGTCTTCGTAATCCGCAGCGGTCAATCTTCCATAAATCAATGGAACTGCAACCATGTATTGAATACAGTGGTCTCTATCCGCAGGATTATTCAAAGAGCCTTTTTTGTCGATAATGCGAATAGCTGCTTCGTGTGTACGAATGGTTACTTTTTTTATATCATCAGTTGTTTTGTTTAATATTTTTAGTTTAGTATGCAAAGTCATAGCTGCTTCAACAGCGCTTTGCGAGTGAAACTCAGCGGGAAAAGAAATTTTAAATAGTACGTTTTCCATTACATAAGAACTATACTCACGTTGAAATTTAAATTCTTTGCCTTTAAATAGCACATCATAAAAACCCCAGGTTTTTGCTGTTAATACTGAAGGATAACCCATTTCACCAGTTTGTGCAATTAATGCTAACCGCACAGCACGGGAAGTTGCATCCCCGGCTGCCCATGATTTACGGCTGCCTGTATTCGGTGAATGACGATAGGTGCGTAAGGCTTGCCCATCAACAAAAGCGAGTGAAACGGCATTAATTAATTCCTCTCTTGTAAGCCCTATCATTTTTCCTACAACTGCTGTAGAGGCTATTTTTACTAAAACAACATGGTCTAAACCAACTTTATTGAATGAGTTTTCCAATGCCAATACGCCTTGTATTTCGTGTGCTCTTATCATTGCATCTAACACATCTTTTACGAGTACAGCAGGTTTACCATTTGCAACAGATGTTCTAGAAACCCAATCAGCAGTGGCAAGAATACCACCGAGATTATCGGAAGGGTGTCCCCATTCGGCAGCTAACCAAGTGTCGTTAAAATCAAGCCAACGTATAATTGTACCAATGTTAAATGCTGCTTGTATTGGGTCAAGTTGAAATTGAGTGCCAGGTACTTTTGCTCCGTTAGGAACAACAGTGCCTTGCACAAGCGGACCTAATAATTTAGTGCATGCAGGGTACGTGAGTGCTTCGAAACCGCATCCTAATGTATCTAATAAACAATAGTGTGCTGTTTGCCATGCAAGTTCATTTTTAATTTCATAATTAAGTACATAATCTACTATGTCCGTTAATACTTTATCCGGTTGCGGTCTTTCGTTTGAGATGTGTGCTGACATATTTTTTATCTGTTTTGAATTAGTGTAAATGCTTTGTTTTCTGGTCCGATGTAATTTGCGCTCGGACGGATTATTTTTCCATCCTGGCGCTGTTCAATAATATGCGCACTCCACCCTGTGACACGGGATATTACAAAGAGCGGTGTAAATAATAATGTGGGAACGCCCATGAGGTGATAGGAAACTGCTGAGAACCAATCGAGGTTAGGGAACATCTTTTTTTCATCCCACATTAATTTTTCTAAACATTCAGCAATGTTAAAGAGAAGCATATCGCCTGATTCTTCTGATAATTGTTTAGCTGCTTTTTTTATTACCACGTTGCGGGGGTCTGAAATTGTATAAACAGGGTGCCCGAAACCAATGATAACTTCCTTTTTTTCTAAACGACTGCGAATATCTTTTTCAGCTTTATCGGGTGAACCGTACCTGCTTTGAATATCATAAGCTACTTCATTTGCTCCTCCATGCTTAGGACCTCTTAATGCACCGATAGCTCCTGTTATTGCAGAATAAATATCTGACCCTGTACCAGCAATAACTCTACTGGTAAAAGTGGAAGCATTAAACTCGTGTTCTGCATACAGGTTAAGCGATATTTGCATTGCCTTCACCCAGGATTCTGAAGGTTTTCTGCCGTGTAAAAGGTGTAAAAAATGTGCGCCTGTGCTATCATCGTCTGTTTCTACTTCTATGACTTTCCCATTGTGAGAGAAGTGATACCAATACAGAAGTGCTGAACTGAAAGATGCTAAAAGTTTATCGGCAATATCTCTGGCTCCTGCAACATTATGGTCGTCTTTTTCAGGTTGCATACTACCAAATGCTGAAACGGTAGAACGCATAACATCCATTGGGTGAGCAGATGCCGGTATTTGTTGCAGAATATTTTTTAATGAATTAGGTAATCCGCGAAGCGATTTAAGTTTTGTTTTGTATCCTGTTAATTGTGCTTTATTAGGCAGGGCACCATAGATAAGAAGATATGCCACTTCTTCAAATTCTGCTCCTTCGGCTAAGTCAAGAATATTATATCCCCGATAATGTAAATCATTGCCACTTTTACCTACGCTACAAATGGCTGTGTTACCTGCTTCCACTCCTGAAAGCGCAACACTTTTTTTAGGCTTTAAGCCTGTTGTTTCTTTATTGTCCGACATTTTTATCTTTTTTAAAAAGTGCGTCTAATTTCTGTTCGTAAACATGATAGCCTATGCTCTTATAGAGTTCTTCACGGGTTTGCATTGTGTGTAATACATTTTGTTGGGTTCCGTCTTTACGAATATGCTGATAGACATTTTCAGCTGCTTTGTTGGCTGCACGGAAAGCGGAAAGCGGGTATAAAATCAATCCTACACCTGCATTTTTTAATTCATCCACCGTGTACATGGGTATCATCCCAAACTCTGTGATGTTTGCTAATACAGGTATTCCTGTAGCATCTACAAATTTTTTGTAATACGTTAAATCAGGAACAGCTTCGGCAAAAATGAAATCTGCTCCTGCTTCTTTGTAAGCCACTGCACGTTCCAGTGTTTTTTCCAATCCTTCATTTGCAAAGGCATCGGTTCTCGCACCAATAACAAAATGTTCATCTGTTCTGGCATCTACTGCTGCTCTTATTCTATCTACCATTTCTTCCTTGGTCACCACTTCTTTGCCTGCACGATGCCCGCATCGTTTAGCACCTACCTGGTCTTCAATATGCAAGGCTGCGGCTCCGGCTTTTATAAGTGATTTTACAGTCCGTGCCACATTGAATGCAGAAGAACCAAATCCAGTATCTACATCTACTAAAAGCGGTAAATCTGTTACGTTGGTAATGCGATTAATGTCAATCAGTACATCTTCTAATGTGGTTATACCTAAATCGGGAATACCGAGTGAGCCTGCGGCTACCCCTCCTCCTGAAAGATAGATGGTATTGAACCCTGCCTGTTCAGCTAATAAGGCGTGATTGGCATTAATAGCCCCTACAATCTGTAGGGGCTTTTCTTTTTGCATGGCTTCCCGAAAACGAAGTCCGGGAGAGCCGGATACATTTAATTTTTTCATATTTATTTAATAATAGCCGGTTCTTTAACTGATTTACGAAGCTCTTTTGCAGCATCAACCATTTCAAGTAATGCTTTTTTGTTTCTTCCCAGTGGCGTGTCTTTATCTCATAGATTTTTGTAACAGCGGAAATACTAAGTGCTATTCCTGCCAACCCGTAAACGGTTTCGGTAGGAATAGCAATTACCTGGTCGTTTGCAAGCATAGCGGCTGCGGTTTCAATGTCTTTACCTATGAATGTCATTTTTTGTTATTTCAAGGATTGCAAAAATCACAAAATCTTGCTTCACTATATTTTTGATCGTCGGGATACTCAATTTCTTTTTTATGATTACATTTTTTACATTGGTAAATATGTTTTGATATTCCTCTTGTTGGGAAAAAACAATTTTCGCAAGGCAGTCCTTTTATCCATTCGGTAATTTCAAATCCCGGACAACCACATTCTGGACATAAACTTTTTATTTTGCTAAGGAGATTAATGGTTGCTTTTTCAATCACTTTCATTCTCGTAGGATTATACAAGGCACGCATATCGGTTTCCAAATGTGCTTTTCCATCCAAAGAAAATTTCAAGGCTTCAGCAATGGCTGATTTCAATGTTTCGGGTGAAATTATTCCTTTAGCTGCTATTTTATTCCCGTCTTCCTTAGCGGGATATTTAACTACTAAGCCGTGTTGTGGGAATCCTGTTTTTTCAGCAAATACAAGTGCTTCTTCATAATTTGTTACTTCCGTTCCTGAAAAATTAGTATCGGTGGTTAATTCCCATCCTGCTATTTCAATTTTATTTTCAGCATCCACTAACAATACCAATTCAATATTTGCAGGAACAAAATAAATGGTGGGATGTGAACCAAAACTTCCTTCGCTGGCAATGCCAATGGAGTTGCCTGTAATTTCAATTGCTTTAAGCGCTTTTGCTCTTGCCGCTTCAAGCTGTGAACCTTGCCGTGCTATTTCGTTTGTAAAAGTGCCTAACAGATCGGTGTCATACATTTTTTCTACTTTTAACAACATACCTGTTGCCTGCAAAACAGGAAATATAACATCTTCTTTCTGGTGCATGGTGAGCAATACGGCTGTGCGGTTTTTAAATAGTTCCATATCATTTATTGTTTTGAGATCTATCTATTTTAATCACGGCATTGCTGCAATACAATTTATGTTCATTTTGCTGCACATAACCCAATTGATTGGTGAGCAGTGTTGTATTACCTATTTTAAAGCCTGGCGTGTTGGTGTTGGTGTGGTGGTGTCCGTAAATCCAATAATTGGCTTGTGATTCAAAAATAAAATCGTAAAGCTCCACTGCAAATGCTTCATTAATATTGCTGTTTTTATATTGCGAAGGATAGTTTTGCAATGTAGGAACATGGTGAGTTATTATGATGCGTTGATTATCGGATTTAACAGCTAATGCCGATTTTATAAATGCTAAATCCGTTTTATGAAGTTGGTTAAAATCAATTGGAGTAAGTTTTTTACCATTACATTTTATCAGCGAAAAATCAGAAACACTTCGCTCAATAACTAAATGGTTAGGCACACTTATGTGGCCCCAAAGTGTACTAAATATTAATTCAACATTTTTGTAGATAACAACCTGATTGTTGAGTAGGGAAACATTATCTTTTATTTTTTCGTGTAGCGGGAACTTGAAATTGTCAATGCTGTTATTATAATACTCATGGTTTCCGGGTATCCAATAAGTGTGTTGAAAATTATCGGAGAGGTAATCAAAAAACCAGTTGAATTTATGCTGCAAAGCAAACGGTAAAATATCTCCTGCCAAAATTAGTATTTCCCCTGTTGGTTGTATAGGATTTTGTTTCAGAAATTTTTCATTTTCCCTAAACTCAAGGTGGAGATCAGAACAGTATTGGATTATCAGCGACATTACACTTTTAAAAATTGTTACCCCACTGTTGAATTATTGATGATTTTGTTTTTTCAAAGCGAAAATTAAAATTTAAAGTCCTCCATGAATTTTGTTGTGAAATCCCCCTTCCTGAATTGTTCATTTTCCATAATTTTGATGTGCAGGGGAATAGTTGTTTTAATCCCTTCTATAACATATTCACTTAATGCGCGGTGCATTTTGGTGATGGCTTCCTCTCTTGTCTGAGCAACAGTAATAAGTTTTGCTACCATCGAATCATAATTCGGAGGGATTACATATCCAGAGTATATGTGCGAATCCACCCGAACACCGTGTCCTCCGGGGGTGTGTAAGTTTGTTATTTTTCCGGGGGAAGGCCTAAAACCCTGATAAGGATCTTCCGCATTTATTCTGCACTCAATTGCGTGAAGTTTTGGCAGGTAATTTTTACCTGAAATAGCTATGCCGGCAGCAATCTTTATTTGTTCTTTTATTAAATCGTGGTCAATTACTTCTTCGGTAACTGTATGTTCTACCTGAATGCGGGTGTTCATTTCCATGAAATAAAAGTTGCGGTATTTGTCCACCAAAAATTCAACGGTGCCAACGCCTTCATAATTTATGAAATTGCAGGCCTTAATTGCGGCTTCGCCCATTTTTTCTCTCAGTTCATCGGTCATAAACGGGGAGGGAGATTCTTCAATAAGTTTTTGGTGTCTTCTTTGAATGGAGCAATCCCGCTCTGATAAATGACATGCTGTGCCGAACTGATCGCTGGCCACCTGAATTTCGATGTGGCGGGGCTCTTCAATATATTTTTCCATATACATACCGTCATTTCCAAATGAAGCTTGCGCTTCTGTTTTTGCGGATTCCCATGCTTTTTGCAATTCATCTTCCTGCCAAACAATACGCATTCCTTTGCCCCCACCGCCTGCTGTTGCTTTCATCATTATCGGATAACCAATTTCTTTTGCCGTTTTTTTAGCATCATCCAAGTCGGCTAATAACCCTCCTGAGCCAGGTACAACGGGCACTCCGGCTTTTATCATGGTATCCTTGGCGGTTATTTTGTCGCCCATTTTATTAATATGCTCAGGAGTTGGTCCAATAAATTTGATATTATGTTGTTGGCATATTGCGGCAAATTTTGCATTCTCAGATAAAAATCCGTACCCGGGATGAATTGCATCCGCATTAGTTATTTCTGCTGCGGCAATTAATCTGGGAATATTCAAATAAGATTCTTTACTGGGAGGCGGACCAATACATACTGCCTCATCGGCAAACCTTACATGTAAGCTGTCTTTATCTGCTGTGGAATAAACAGCTACTGTTTTTATTCCCATTTCTTTGCACGTGCGGATTATTCGTAAAGCAATTTCTCCACGATTAGCAATCAGTATTTTTTTAAACATAGTAATTAAATTTTATGATGGGTCAATTAAAAACATTGGAGTTTCGTATTCTAAAGGCGACATGTCTTCTACCAGTATTTTTACAATCTTTCCAGATACTTCTGATTCTATTTCATTAAAAAGTTTCATTGCTTCGATAACGCAGAGTGGTTGCCCTTTTTTTATTTCATCGCCAACATTTACAAATGCCGGTTTCCCGGGACCGGAAGTGCGATAAAAAGTGCCTATCATTGGCGCTTTAACAATATGGTATTTTGATTCATCTGTTGCCGGTGATGGTGTAACGGATTCGTTTTGAATCGGAATTGCTTCTGTGGGATTAGAACTTGCGATTGGCGTTGCTTGAATTGGCTGTGCTTGCACATAAGAAGCAGGCACAGACATTTCTGTAATTATCGTTTCTTTTTCCCAAGACGGATTTTTAATCTTTATTTTAAAATCATCAAGTTCTAATTCTATTTCGCTTACACCCGATTTGGCAACAAAGCGAATAAGATTTTGTATTTCGTTTAACTTCATAGTGTATTGATTTTTTCGAACCATTTTTTTATTGTATCAAGTAGCTTACGCAATTCTTATTCGCTGAATAATGTAAGATGGCGTCAGGTAAACAACTTTATCAATTGGTCTGAGCCAGACACCATGTTGCACTGCAAATCCCCGGAATCCTTCGACCCATTTCTTGTCGACCTTTCACCACAGGGAAGGTGTTACAGTTCTTCATTTGTTTATATGGATACCACAGCATATTTATTTACTCAAATAAAGATTTCGTTCAGAATATATTTTCAGAAAAAATTCATCGTGAAGGTCATCAATGAAATAAATTTCTTCTCCTGTTGATTTCATTTCAGGGCCAAGTTCCTTATTTATTTCAGGGAATTTACTGTATGAAAACACAGGGATTTTTATGGCATATCCTTTCTTGCGCGGAGAAAATTTAAAATCGCTGAGTTTGTTATGCCCGAGCATAACTTTAGTTGCATACTTTACATACGGTTCATCGTAAGCTTTTGCAATAAATGGAACAGTACGGGATGCACGAGGATTCGCTTCAATTATATATACTTTTTCATCTTTAACAGCAAATTGAATATTGATTAACCCAATAGTTTTTAATGCCAATGCAATAGTTTTGGTGTGTTTTGCAATTTGTTCAATAACATTAGTACTAAGCGAAAACGGTGGAAGTACAGCATAAGAATCTCCTGAATGAATCCCGGCGGGTTCTATATGTTCCATAATACCGATAATATAAACATCGGTGCCATCGCATATTGCATCTGCTTCCGCTTCAATTGCATTTTCAATAAAATGGTCGAGCAAAACACGGTTGCCTGGTATGTCCTTTAATAAATTAACAACATGTTGTTCCATTTCATTCTCGCTGATAACGATTTTCATTTTTTCGCCACCGAGTACATAAGAAGGTCTTACAAGGAGAGGGAACCCGAGTTTTTTTGTATGCGCAATTGCTTCATCAGCAGTTTCTGCTATGGCAAATAATGGATAAGGAATATTATTTTCTTTCAGCAGATTGGAAAATTTCCCTCTGTCTTCAGCAATATCAAGCGCTTCATAAGAGGTTCCGATAATTTTTATTCCATACCTGCTTAATTTTTCAGCGAGTTTCAAGGCCGTTTGTCCGCCTAATTGAACTATTACTCCTTCAGGTTTTTCATTCCGAATAATGTCGTAAATATGTTCCCAGAAAACGGGTTCGAAATAGAGTCGGTCGGCAGTTGTGAAATCAGTTGAAACAGTTTCGGGATTACAATTAATCATAATGGTTTCATATCCGCACTCTTTTGCAGCAAGTACACCATGAACACATGAATAGTCAAACTCAATTCCTTGCCCGATGCGATTGGGCCCAGAACCTAATACAACTATTTTTTTTCTGTTAGTGGGTATCGCTTCATTTTTTTCTTCAAAGGTTGAATAAAAATAAGGTGTTTTAGCTTCAAACTCGGCTGCGCAAGTGTCAACCATTTTATAAACACGGTTAATATTCAAATCCTGTCGCTTTTTAAATACCTGACTTTCAAGGCAACGAAGAAGATGAGCGATTTGACGGTCAGCATAACCCTTTTGTTTTGCTTCAACTAATAATTCGCGCGGAATATTTTCAATGGAATATTTTTCTATCTCTCGTTCCAACACAATTAATTCTTCTATCTGATGTAAGAACCAGGGATCAATATGGGTAAGATGATGAATGGTTCTGAAAGGAATGCCCAGTTTAAATGCATCATAAATATGAAAGAGGCGATTCCAGCTTGGATTTTCAAGACTATATAATATTTCTTCTTGTTTTGTTAATTCTTTTCCATCGGCACCAAGTCCGTTTCTTCTGATTTCAAGTGATTGACAGGCTTTCTGCAATGCTTCCTGAAAGCAACGGCCTATGCCCATTGCTTCACCAACTGATTTCATTTGAAATCCCAGTCTCCTGTTGGCACCTGGAAATTTATCGAAGTTCCATCTCGGTATTTTTACAATTACATAGTCAAGGGTTGGTTCGTGTAGCGCAGAGGTATCCCCTGTAATAGGATTTTTCAATTCATCAAGATAATATCCGATGGCCAATTTCGCTGCTATCCGGGCAATAGGATATCCGGTTGCTTTTGAAGCAAGTGCCGAAGAACGTGAAACTCTTGGATTAATTTCTATGGCTACTATATCTTCCTTTTCATCCGCGCTGATTGAAAACTGAACATTGCATCCTCCGGCAAAGTTACCAATGGAGCGAATCATCAGTATTGCCATATTACGCATTTTCTGATATGTTGTATCTGAAAGTGTCATTGCCGGGGCAACAGTGATAGAGTCGCCCGTATGAATGCCCATCGGGTCAAAATTTTCGATAGAACAAATAATTACAACATTGTCGTTGGAATCGCGCATGAGTTCCAGTTCATATTCTTTCCATCCGATAAGCGCTTTATCAATAAGAACTTCGTGGATGGGTGATGCGTGCAACCCGCGGTTTAATGCTTCTTCAAAGTCTTCTCTTTTATAAATTACTGCACCACCTGTGCCGCCTAAAGTAAAAGAGGGTCTTATTACCAAAGGAACTCCAAACTCCTGAGCAATTTCTTTTCCTTCTAAAAAAGAACGACAAATTTTTGCCGGAGCTGTTCCTACTCCAATCTCGTCCATTTTTTTTCTGAATAATTCCCTGTCTTCGCAAGTATTAATTGCGTTGATATCCACTCCAAGCATTTGCACTCCGTACTTTTTCCAAATACCCATTTCCCCACATTTGATAGCAAGGTTCAGTGCGGTTTGCCCACCCATAGTAGGTAAAACGGCATCAATCTTTTTCCCCTCCTTTAGCTTCTCTTCAAGAATTCGAATAATCGAATGATGATTTAGCGGCCAAAGGTAAACGTGGTCGGCAGTTACTTTATCCGTCATAATAGTTGCCGGATTGGAGTTGATAAGCGAAACCTCAATTCCTTCTTCCCGAAGTGAGCGAGCTGCCTGGGAGCCGGAATAATCAAATTCACATGCCTGCCCGATAACAATAGGACCACTGCCGATTATTAAAACTGATTTTATACTTTGATCTTTAGGCATTCTCTGTTGAAATTCCCTTTTCAGGATTTTGATAAAGTTTCAATTTATTATAAAGTGCTTCGTCATGCACACCAAGCATTTGAAGAGCAAGAATTCCCGCATTTTTTGCTCCATTTACTGCAACTGTTGCCACAGGAACTCCTGCTGGCATCTGAACAATTGAAAGCAACGAATCCCATCCGTCCATTGAATTACTTGATTTTACAGGAACTCCAATTACAGGCAATGGTGAGATGGATGCAACCATTCCCGGTAGGTGAGCTGCACCACCCGCTCCGGCAATTATTACTTTAATACCAACCTGATGAGCAGTTTTAGCGAACTCAAACATTCTGTCCGGCGTGCGGTGGGCTGAAACAATATTTATTTCAAAAGGCACTTCAAATTCGTTAAGAATTTCAGCAGCTTCTTTCATTACAGGGTAATCGGAGTTGCTTCCCATAATTATACTTACCAATGGTTTTTTCATGCGATGACTTTTAAATATTTACCAATATATTCGGCTTTGTTTTTTGCATTCTCAACGGAATCATCAAGTATGGTAATATGCCCCATCTTGCGATAGGGAGCGGTTTCTGTTTTTCCGTAAAGGTGTATTTTTGCTCCTTTTATTTCCATACATTTTTCAAGCCCTTCATATTTTACTGTGCCTTTGTACCCGGGCTCGCCAAGAATATTCAGCATCAGAGAAGGTAGTATCATTTCTGTGCTACCAAGCGATAAGCCTAATATTGCCCTCAGTTGCTGTTCATATTGTGATGTAAAAGCACTTTCAATGGTATGATGTCCGCTGTTGTGCGGACGGGGCGCGACTTCGTTAATGAGCAGTTCATCATTCTCATCCAAAAACATTTCCACCGCAAGAATCCCCACAATATCAAATTCCTTAATTGTTTTGGTTGCCAACAATGTGGCATTTTTTACAACCTGTTCACTTATTTGTGCCGGGCATATAAGGTATTTTACAAGATTAGCTTCTTCATGAAAGATCATTTCTACAGGGGCAAAACAACTTACATTTCCATCAATATCTCTTGCGGCTATTACCGATAATTCTTTTTTAATTTTTACTTTTTGTTCTATCACGCATGGCGCATCCATCATTTTGTGCAAATCATCTGCAGTATTTATTACAGCAACGCCTTTTCCATCGTATCCCGCTTTGCGAAGTTTCTGTACAAAAGGGAATGAAATTTTTCCAGTTTTGATTAGTTCATTTATTTTCTCTTTGTTTTCGCATAAAATATAAGGCGAACTTTTAAGATTGTTTTTTAAAAAAAAATCTTTTTGCAATCCCTTATCCTGGATGATGTGAAGCGAAAGCGGATTAGGGTGAACTGTTTTTCCCTCTCTGCTCAGTTTGATTAGAGCTTCTGTATTTACATTTTCAATTTCAATGGTGATAATGTCTGCCAACTTGCCAAAGCGATAAACCGTTTCATAATCATTATAATTACCGGAATAAACATTTTTGCACACCAATGATGCCGGACACTCAATGGTCGGATTTAGAACCATTGTTTGAATATGCCAATTGGCAGCAGAAGCGCAAAGCATTTTACCAAGCTGCCCTCCGCCAAGTATTCCTATTTTTTTATTGTAAAAATTGAGCAAGTCCATTTTTTATTCAATCGACTGTTATTTAGGTATTTTTTGCAATGATAATTGTATTAATAATTGGAAGAGCATAAAACAACGGCTCATCCTTTGGAAATAATTGTTTAATAAGTGTAGCAATATTCGAGTAGTATACTGCTTTACCAATCGTAACAAGCAGCGTAGTGTCCGGGGCAATCCTTTTCATGCCCGCTTTTTTCAAGAAATAGCATGTTTTCTGAGATTAGTACTTTTGCAATAAATTGCTTCAAACAATTCTTCGGCAATTGCTCTCGCCTGAATGGTATTGTTTGCTATGATGTGAATTGTTATCATTTTGTTGTTGTTTTTCTGAAATCACCGCTATAAAAACAGCCGCCTGTAAATAGTGCTTTGTAATAGTATTTATTGTTTGAGCAAGGTAGCCAAGCTGGATGTTTGCACTCTAAGAGATTGCCTAAAGAATAGCACCACGCAACTTGCCGGTAAGCCATTTTTTTGATTATTGCATTATTGCCATTTGCAACTAAGGTGTTTAACCGAATTACAAAACTCCTGGAGTCGTTAACAATGCTCCCCCATACTTTGCGGGCTTCCCACCATCTGTCATAAAACTGACTCAACTTAATAGAAAGGAGAATTGAAATAGCCGTTCCGATAAAAACCGGAATTATCAAAGGCATTTCGGGCAATAATGCTTGATACTTGTCTGTAATAAAAAGCACAGCTAATGACACAATGGATACATATACAAGATCAAACTTTACCTTGTTCAGTATGTAGGAAGCTGGGATTGGTTTATTCAAAAGCATTATTGAAAGCTTGATTCCGGAAACAAAGATAGTAATTACCTCTTAAATAATAGTAATACTATCATAAATAGTTGTAAAAAATATTTTTCGTAGCTTTGTTGCTTACGTTTTGAAGGAAGTTAAAAACATCTGAAATGAAGCTGCAATTACAAGTAAAAATGAATGAAGCCCTTTTCCTTCGCAACCCTGAAGGATCAGAATTAGGAAAAAACATCCTAAAACACAGTGTCCAATTGATTTACAAAAATGGGTTTGAATTATTTACTTTCAAGAAATTGGCTGGGGATATTGGAACAACTGAGGCTGGTATTTATCGCTATTTTGAGAATAAACACAAGTTGTTGGTTTATCTAACTGCTTGGTATTGGGGCTGGCTTGAATTTCAAATTAGTTTTCAAATCAATAATATTAAAGACCCAAATGTCAAATTGAAAAGAATAATAAACCTGCTTGCAAAAGCTGTTGAGGATGATGAACAAACGAGTTATGTTAACGAGAGTTTACTCCATCAAATTATTATTGCCGAAGGCTCAAAGGCATACCTTACAAAACAAGTAGGAGAAGATAATAAACAACACTTCTTTAAGCCTTATAAAGACCTCTGTGCAGTTGTTGGAATCATAATTTCGGAATGCCGTCCAAAATATAAATACCCAAAATCATTAGCCTCAACGATTATTGAAATGGCACATTTTCAAAATTTCTTTATGAATAATCTGCCGTCACTTACCGACTTTAGCAAAACAAAGCAAGAAAGTGAAATAGTCGCATTCCTTAATGACTTGGTGTTTTCCAGTCTAAAGAAAAGTTAGCCAATTGGTAAATTCTGCTATATCATTGTGGTAACGGCTGTAAACGAAGACAAAAAGCGGATATAATGAATGTTAAGATTATTCCTTTTTTAGTTGGAAAATGCCAATCCAATCCACAGGCGACAACATTATTTGCCACCATATTATACCAAGACTTGATGGATTTAAGGAACGTAAAATCCATTTTCCCGATCGTGATCGGGATGGTTATGCCAATGAAAATGAGTTTCCGAAATTGACAAAATACTTAAACTCATTTTTCGCGGGTATAAAACAACAATTAAAGCAAAACAATACTTCAGGAAAAAAGGAAATTGAGGCGGGTGCTAAATCTATCGGCAAACTAAAACTAAGATTAAAAAACGCAAAGGATTTGATGTTAGACGGAGGATTTTTAGCAAGTGAATACAAGGAGATTAAATTTGAAATTGAAAACCGAATTGGATAAGTTGAATAGAGAGGAACCTCAATTCCCTCAAGGAATGGAAAATTAGGATGACAAGATTGACGATTGCCCTGACTTGCTCTTAAACCATGATAAATACTACGTTTCAAAGAATACAGAGATAAAACAAAAGATTATTGGTTCAGTCTTCCTATGAAAAGCACCTTTTAAAGATAATGAGTATCGAACCACAAAAAGGAACGATATAGTTGCTTTGATTTGCCCAACTGACAAGCGTTTAGGCAAAAAAAGGAGGGAAGAAATCTGATTTTTCAGAATCTTCCCTCCTGGTGGTCTCGGCGGGAATCGAACCTGCATCAAAAGTTTAGGAAACTTCTATTCTATCCATTGAACTACGAAACCGGAAAGACAGGCGCAAATTTACAAAAGAACTTGTTGATATTACCTGAAAGACTCCCGCGTCAGAAATCGGTTATTTTGATTTCCTTTATCCCTGAGCCTTTCCAAATCACCACCTGAATTTTCGGAATTTCTATCTTCTTCTTTTTTGCTTAGTGACCATCGAATAATTCTTCCCGGCATAAAAAATCCGGTTTGGAGATGACTTTAAGAAAAAGATCATTAAATCAGAATTTCCGCTTCAGTCCTGCTACGCCTACAAAGCTTCTCGCAAGTCCGTCAGAAACATACTTACGCTGTATGACTGGTTTGGCGAGAATAAAAGTAAAATCAAGTTTGGGGGAAATTGGAATACTTCCGCCCACATTAAGATTTAGCGTAAGCCCCTTTGAGCCGATTGCCTTTACTCTTTTACCCGAAGCGTCAGTGACATCATCATTCTGCAAATGATAAATCAAAAGAAGTCCGGTATTCAGTACGGCTTTTTTTACCTGATATTTCCTGTTTATTCTGAAAAGTACGTCATCACGTCTCCGTAAACCATTTGATTCATAGTATCCGTTATACGTCTCGCTGTCAATGATATTTGAGAGATGAAGGTACCTGTTTTCATTTGCATTAAAAGAGTGCTGGTAACCAACAGTAAAATCCCATTTGCCCCAGATCAAACGGGACCCTAAAAGCAGGTCGGTGCTTCCCAGGCTGGTCTGGTAAACCATCGGCAACGGGCGGTTATTTTTTGAGAGCGAGGATGTATTACTTGGGATTTTCACGCCCGCTGCGAGGCTCAGGTTTGACCTGGCTTTATCAAAAAGAATGTAGCTCAAACTCATCGTCACATCGCCAAGCCCGCTTGTGTTTCCGAGATTGCCCGAAATTACTGCATAAGGTAATTTAATCTGTGCATAAACCTTTCTGTCGATCAGCCGGTAGTTTCCTTCAAGCTGATTGATAAAAACTGAAGTGTTTTGTTCACCAATTCCATAATACGAGGAAAATTCGAAACTAAGCAGTCCGGCTGTTGTATCAACGGATTTCTGTTTACTTAAGTTTGTTCCTTCAGGCATTTTTCTTATTGTAAATCCCACCGAATCTGTCGCATCCACCTCAGTCAACACAACCACATCCGGGGCAATTATGTAAAATTTTTGTTCCAGTAGATTCAGGGAACCAAACGAACAGAGTCCTGCATCACTGCAACCCTGACTCTTAGCGGAAATGGTGGCAAATAAAAGAAAAACGGAAATGACCAGCGGGCAAGAAAGCCTGTCGCTTTTAATTGCATTAAGAAAAAAATATGAGAAAATGTTTTTCACTTGTGACAAAAAGGTCTTGTTAAAACAGTATTCTAAAGTACAACTATATTTTTAATTCGCCGAAATAGTTTTCTTAATGAGACTGCTTGTAAAAACCAGTTCAATGACCGGATAATCAATCAAATTTACAAAGCAGCCTGGCCGCAAAAGTCCGTACGTTTACTTTTTCTCTTGCTTCTCCCTTCGTCTCCGAACTGATTATGGCTTTTTTCAAATCAGTGCTTAGCTGCAGCCGACAAAGTGTATACTCATATACGTTTACACTGAAATAATTACTTAGAGAACCCGGAATATAGCTGGCCTGTTTTTTTGTACAAGTCAAAAGACAGAAAGACAAATCCTCAATATAAATTACATCTTTTAGCTGGACGCCACCTTCCTCATACGCATCGTTTTTTAATTGCATTAAAAGATCTTCAACTTTGGTGGCAGGTAAGGCAGATGAAAAGTTTTTTTGAGCAGCTACAAAAGTAAAATTCCGGAACAGCTCTGTAAGGTCGATTTGTTTTTCCTTCAGGCTTATAAATAAGCGTCTATATTTTGAACGACGCGAAGAATTGAGCAGGAAAGTTATAAGTAAAACAGAAAGCCCTATAATCGCAAGTAATCCTGCGATTACAAACATCCCTGTAGGATTCCGCCCGGACCTCATTTCACCGTCGACCCATTATTGATCCCGTCCTTCGTCGGTGCAACAAAAGCAAGCTCGCCTTTATCATTCTCCGCCATCAGAATCATTCCATTCGATTCAATACCCATCATCTTACGCGGTGCGAGATTGACGAGAATAGAAACCTGCTGACCAATAATATTTTCAGGCGAATAATATTTTGCAATACCGCTCAGCACCGTACGCTGATCGATTCCGGTATCAATTGTCAATTTCAAAAGTTTATCGCTCTTCGGCATTTTTTCCGCCGCGATGATCGTGCCGATGCGAATATCCATCTTCGAAAATTCATCGAAGGATGTTGCTTCCTTTTGTGGTTCCAAAGGATTTCCTTTTTGACTGTTTTCTGCCACTGCCGCTTTTTTGATTGCCGCTTCTTCTAAAGATTGAGCCTCTTTAATAGCAGCAAGCTTATTCAGCTGAATTTTTAATAATTCCGGGTCAACTTTTGCGAATAACATTACCGGTTCGTTCAATTGATGATCGGCCGGAAGCAGGTTGGTATTGCTCGCATTCGTCCAGGTCATTGCACCGAGATTTAACATGCGGCGTAATTTCTCCGAAGTAAATGGAAGGAACGGCTGGCACAAGATGCTCAGGTTAGCGCAGATCTGCAGGGAAACATTCAGGATTGTTTTCACCCGCTCTGCATCTGGATTTTTCCACGGCTCATTGTCCGACAAATATTTATTGCCGACACGCGCGAGGTTCATCATCTCCATCTGCGCTTCACGGAAACGGTAATTTGTAATCGCGTTACCGATGCGTTCCGGGAATTTTGAAATTTCCTGCAGCACCAACAGATCTTCTTTCGTGTATTGTTTTGCTTCAGGAACTTTTCCTGCGAAATTTTTATGAGTAAGCACCATCGTGCGGTGAACGAAATTGCTGAACACTGCCGCCAGCTCATTATTCACACGCGCTTCATAATCTGCCCATGTAAAATCGCCGTCTGATGTTTCCGGTGAAATTGCTGTAAGCACATAACGCAGCTCATCCTGCTTACCCGGAATTTCCTGCAAATATTCATGCAGCCAGATCGCCCAGTTGCGCGAAGTGGAAATTTTATTGTTCTCGAGATTTAAAAATTCATTCGCAGGAACGGATTCAGGAACAATATATCCTTCATGCGCCATCAACATCGCAGGAAATATCAGGCAATGGAAAACGATATTATCCTTGCCGATAAAATGCACCAGCTTCGTGTCGTTATCTTTCCAATACGTTTCCCAATTATCTGATTTTGGTTTTCCGCCGTACGAAAGTGTGTTGCGTGTTTCCGGCTGCTCAAACCATTCTTTACTTGCGGTGATGTAACCGATGGGAGCATCAAACCAAACGTATAATACTTTTCCTTCCGCATCCGGCAATGGAACTTTTACGCCCCAATCGAGATCGCGTGTCATGGCGCGGGGATGAAGGCCATCTTTCAGCCACGACTGGCATTGACCGGAAACATTCGCTTTCCATTCTTTATGCGAATCAATATACGTTTGAAGTTTCGGCTGCAATTTATCGAGCGGAAGAAACCAGTTTTTTGTCGGTTTCTTCACTAATGGCGAGCCCGAAAGCATCGAATGCGGATTGATCAATTCATCAGGAGAAAGTGTAGAGCCGCATTTTTCGCATTGGTCGCCGTACGCATTTTCATTTTTGCAATTAGGGCATGTGCCTACGATCAGGCGATCAGAAAGAAAACGGTTTGCGCTTTCATCGTAATATTCTTCCGTGATTTTCTCTTCGAAAATATTTTTGTCGTAAAGTGTTTTGAAAAAATCGCTGGCAACCTGGTGATGAATAGGGCGGGAGGTGCGGGAATAAATATCAAACTCAATTCCGAAATCCTGAAAAGCATTTTTGATAATTGTGTAATATTTATCGACCACTTCCTGTGGCGTTAAGCCTTCTTTCTGCGCACGGATAGTGATCGGCACGCCATGTTCGTCTGTTCCGCTTACAAATAAAACATCTTCGCCTTTTGAACGGAGATAGCGGGTGTAAATATCAGATGGCAGGTAGCATCCCGCAAGATGGCCGATGTGAATAGGGCCATTCGCGTAAATGAGGGCTGCTGTTACAGTATATCGTTTTGGCGTTTGCATAAATCCGAAAAACCGGGAATGAATCGTATGTTTACAATGTTAAAAAGAAGCACGAAGATACAGAAGTCCGACCAATGAAACAGCAGGAAATTCAGATACCACCATACCTTAAACCCGGCGATAAAATCGGCATCTGTGCCACGGCAAGGAAAGTTTCCAGCGCCGCTATGGAAGAGGCCGCGAAAATTCCGGAAAGCTGGGGCATGAAAATTGAATTCAGCAAAAACCTTTTTGGAGATCTTAACCAGTTTTCAGGAACGGATGCCGAACGCGCAGAAGATCTTCAACACTTTCTGGATGATCCGGAAATCAAAGCGGTTTTTTCAGCGCGAGGTGGCTATGGAACGATGCGCATTATCGACAAGATTGATTTTACTGCGTTCAAAAAAAATCCGAAATGGATCGTCGGCTACAGCGATATCACCGTTTTGCATTCGCATATTCACACACATTGTAATACAGCGAGCCTGCATGCTACTATGCCGGTTAATTTTGAGCGTGACCTTTTTTCAACCGGATCCGTGCGCAATGCATTGATGGGAATTCCACTTGAATATCAAACGGAAAATGAAACAGCTGTTACAAATCGTCCGGGAAAAGCGGAAGGGCAATTGATCGGTGGAAATCTTTCATTGCTTTATGCCATGCTGCATTCCGATTCAGATATTGATACGAACGGAAAAATTCTCTTCCTCGAAGATCTTGACGAATATCTTTATCACATCGATCGGATGGTGCTAAGCCTCAAACGTGCCGGAAAGTTCAACGGAATAAAAGGGCTGATTGTGGGAGGAATGAATGAAATGAAAGACAATGAAATTCCATTCGGTAAAAATGCTGAAGAGATCATTGCTGAGCACGTTGAAAGATTTGATTTTCCCGTGTGCTACGGATTTCCCGCCGGGCACGATATTAAAAATTACGCTTTGCCTTTTGGTAAAACAGCAGTGCTGAATGTGGGAGATGAGACTACAGAGTTGACTTTTCTATGAGCGGGCCAATTAATAATTAATAATGTGCAAATTAATAATTCTTATCGCCTAGAGCTGCTTCGAATATTCCTGCCCTAACAATTATTAATTTGCACATCATTAATCTGCACATTATCACTTCACTTCCGTAAAATCTTTCGGGGTAAGAAACATGCCCTCTGCAAGCGTTTTCTGCTCAAGCCTTGTTACTTCCAGGCGGCTTTTTTCATTTCCGAGAAGATCTCTTTCAATGGCGAGCAATGGCATAGAACCTTCTTTGAGCGGAACTGCCAACAGATATGTCGCGAAATTTTCCTGGCGGTTGAGCAGCTTCATCATTGGCGTGAAAAACGTGAATTTTCCCGGCGCGATATAAAAGCTGATCTCAGTGCTGTCTTTAGAATTTCTCACTACGTTCTCTACGCATTTGTAGCTGAAAATTTCTTTGATATTTTTTGTTTGTGAAGCCACACATCCTGCAGGCGCAGCGCCCGAAGAAGAAGGTTTGCGCGTGCCCCACATTTTGCGCTTGTGATTAAGATAAATCATGGAGCTGTCTTTGAGGCCGAGGATAAAGCTGGCTTCCACATTACGCGTTTCCGAAGCGAATTCGTCAATACGGACCTTACTGCCTTTGATGTAATAAACATAATTCACCACATTTTTTCCCGTCTGCTTTTTAAACTCAATGATGCCTTCAAAATTCTGAGCCGAAGCGAAAAAAGAAAATCCAAAAACAAGCAGGACGAAGGCGGAGATTTTACGGAGCATTTTAAATGGGTTTTGTATATCGAAAGTTAATGAAAAGCGACAATGGAAAGAAAGATGAGCGCCCTAAAATGCCGGCTTTTACCAACACTTCTCAGGATTAACCGTTTACAAACGAATACCGTGCCAGTGTTTACTTAGATTCGCAGGGAATAAGCGGTATACGTTGAAAGTGCCAATTAGGTTTAGCGGCAGGAAGAAAGCGACAACAGCAGCAAAAAAGTAATTAACTCAGCGCAATCTGTGGGAAACCATTTGCAAGGAAATTTTTGTATTAAATAAATAGCATATATGACCGAAAATAAAAAAATGGGGCAATGGGGTGAAGAAGCCGCCACACGTTATTTAAGAGCAAAAGGTTTTGTGATCCGCGATGTGAACTGGAAATTTCTCCACCTCGAAATCGACATTGTGGCCATGCACGAAAAGGAGCTGGTGATCGTGGAAGTGAAAACACGCGGAACAGATGCATTCGGCGAGCCGGAGGTTTTTGTCAATAAAACAAAACAGGCAAAGCTCATCCGCGCCGCCAATCTTTATCTCGGGCAGAAAAAATTAGACTGTGAAGTAAGATTTGATGTAGTAGGAATTGTGAAGCGTAATAATGAATCCGTGCTGCGGCATATTGCAGGAGCGTTTCAGCCGTTTGGTGGATAGAGAAAAAAATGTACGATGTACGAATTACGATGTACGATTTTAATAAGGGATTTGACTAATTTTAAAATTGAATATTACAAGTCATTTGAAATCGTACATCGTAATTCGTACCCCCCCCCATGAAATATTTTCTGCTTTTGTTTCTTATTCCATTTCATTTAAATGCTAAAACCCCTGCTTACCCACAGGTTCAAACAGTGGTTGATGTGCTTTTTAAAAAGTACGATGTCCCTGTTTCTGTCAATGAGCGGAGTTTGCATTTTGCAAAAAAGCCGGAAGGTTGGGTTATGCAATGGGTTGATAAAACAAAAGTGCCGGCCTTAGTGCTTGAGGAGGAAATATTCTGGTCAGCAAAAAAAACGAAATACGAAAAACTTTCCCTGCCGGCAGTCGGAATGTCAGCTGTGCCCCTTGGGGGTAAAATAGAGATCGCATACAGTGACAAATACAATTATTCGCGCTGTCTGTATTATGGATATATCGGGTGGGACAGGGATATAATCCGGGAAATTGGCGCAAAGAAAAACATAAACGATACCGCGCTTGAAGGATTGGGAAGAGCATATTCGAATTATGCTGCCGGATTTACAGATCATAGTTACGGATTCCATCTGTCGTTTTATCAGCTTGATGAGCAGATGCGTCTCGATAGCTTTATCCGCTATTCCGAATTGGAGATAGGTGTTTACCGAAAATTAAAAATCCAGAACCCGGATTACGAAGTAATGGTAGGCAATGCGGCAACGAAATATGCTAATTCGATCATGGCACTTTATGATTATCTCTTATTGCATGGAAAAGAAAAAAGAGCTGAACCTTATATGCAGGAGGAATTGTACGACGGGATAATCCTTACTGCTGCTAAAAGTTATCTTGCCTCCTGCGACAGCAATGCTATACTTTTCACGTGGGGAGATAATGATACTTACCCGCTGGAATACCTTCAGTTTTTTAAAGGATTCCGCACGGATGTAACCCTTCTTAATCTTTCACTGCTGAACCTGCATTCCATCCTTGAGCAGGCCGCAAAGGGAAAAGGGAAATCGCTTCCTGTAAAATTTTTATTCGACATGAATGAATATGCGAAGGATGAAACCTCGTATTTCAAAATGGAAAATATTGATCAAGGAATAATCACCTATCCGGATTTCTTGTCTAAAATGTATGCAGAATGTGACGGGCAGCCGGATTGCTACAGCTATAATTTCCCGGAATGCACGATTCAGTTTCCGAATGCAGCGGCTTCTTTCAAAGAGATAAAGGGTGCTGTTGCGGACAGCCTCGCATTTATTGCAATTCCGTCTGGTTCTTATTACAGGCGGGGTGATTTTGCTCAGTTGGATATCCTGCTTTCAAATGTAGGTACACGCCCTGTTTATTATACCCTTTCGGGAGAAGGATCACAACTTGGCATTAAGGATTACCTGTTCAGTGAAGGTATGGTGCTGCATTTTATTCCTCTGAAAATGAAAGATGGAAATGAGAAATTATTGTTTGGAACAAATACGATTGCAGAAAGCAGCTATGCTAACATGATGGAAATTCAGCTTTCAGATTCGACAGGTATTGATAAATTTAGCGGCGATAGGTTTGTGACAAATTTCCGCATTCAATATTATCTTCTCGCTTATCACCTCACATCAGAAGAACCGGAAAAAGCAATCCGCTTGCTTGATCATTGCGATTCATTATTTCCACCTTCACAATGGAAATATGAGCCTGTTTGCGCTTATGCCGTTCAGGCGTATTATGAATCTGGTCAGAAAGGAAAAGGAGATCGCCTGGCGCTGCAGATGATGGAGACTTTTGAGCAAAGCCTGAAAAATAAAAAAACGCCTCCTGACGAAAGTGAGCGAATGCAGATGTATCTGGCCGCAAAATTGATAAAAGTAACCGCCGAAACTTTCAGCCGCGGGCAAATCATCTTCCTCGCCGACCAACTGCTGGAAGAACTGAAATAAAAACGAATATACGAATGCAGGAAAGCCTCCTCAACACGATTCGTATATTCGTTTTTATTCGCAATTCGTACCCTGTTTAAAAGACCTCACTCGCCACACGCCTGGTCGTTTCAGAAGTTCCCATCGTGTAATAATGCAAACAAGGAACGTTAGCCTTCATCAGCTCTTTGGATTGCTGAATGCACCAGCGGATGCCCACCTCTTTCACTTCTTTATCATCCTTGCATTTTTCTACTTCGATAAAAAGATCTTGCGGAACATCAATATGGAAAATTTTCGGAAGCGCGAGTATTTGTTTTTTCGAAGTAAGGATTTTTAAGCCCGGAATAATGGGAACATTGATCCCTGCTTCTTTGCATTTCGCGGTGAATTCAAAAAACTTCTGGTTATCGAAAAACATTTGTGTCACGATATATTCCGCTCCGGCTTCTACTTTTGCTTTGAGAAATTGCATATCGGCATACAGGTTCGGGGCTTCGAAATGTTTTTCAGGATATCCTGCAACACCAATGCAGAATTTTGTTGGCGCCATATCCACTACATCTTCGTGCAGGTATAATCCGCGGTTCATCTCCACCACCTGCTTTACAAGATCAATGGCGTAAATATGTCCGTTTGGCTCAGGTACAAAAGCCATTTCTGTTTTGATCGCGTCGCCACGAAGCAACAGCACATTGTCGATGCCAAGAAAATGCAGATCGATAAGCGCGCTTTCGGTTTCTTCTTTTGTAAAACCACCGCAGATAATATGCGGAACAGAATCTACATGATACCTGTTCATGATCGCCGCGCAGATGCCAACTGTTCCCGGACGTTTGCGGATAGATACTTTTTCGAGATAACCCCCATCGCGTTTTTTATAAACGTATTCTTCGCGGTGATAAGTAACGTCCACAAAAGAAGGTTTGAATTCCATCAGCGGATCAATTCCCTCGTAGATCGAAGTGATGCTTTTGCCTTTTAACGGCGGAAGGATCTCGATGGAGAACAATGTTGATTTTGCTGCTTTGAGGTGATCAATAACTTTCATAGGAATCGGGTAGGCCGCGCAAAAGTACGAAAAAGAGATTCGGGCCGGACTTCTGTTGTATTATTTGGTTATGAAAGATGTCAATTAGAAACTACCTTTGCCGCTCATAAACCCAAACAAATGAAAAAAATTATACTAAGCGCTTTTACGATGATGTGCATTTCTGTTACCGCACAGGTTCAGAATCCCGGCTTTGAAACCTGGGTGCCCAATAACGAAACATCACAAACTTACCAGACGCCACAAAACTGGGTAACATCTGACATTTTAATTACCATGCTCAATGAACTTTTCGGAAACCCGGGCTATGTGGTCAATTCTGTTTCGCAGACTGCTGGCCACTCCGGCAATTACGCAGTCCAGATGAACGTTGCGACAAGTAACGCCGGTGATGATGTTGCAGGGCTCATTTTTTACGGCGATTCTGTAAGCACAGTCATCGGAAGCAATCCCGGTATGCCCTTTGTAACAAGACCCGCAAATATTACCGGCTGGTACAAATGGAATAATGTGGGCAGCGATTCTGCAGGAATTTACCTCATCATGACCAAATGGAACACTACCACACAATCAAGAGACACCATTGCTGAAAAGGAGCAATACATTACTGCGTCCGCAGCTGCATGGACACAGTTCACCTTTCCGATCACTTATTCATTGGGCATGTATCCTGATACGATCTTCATGGCTTTCGGAAACGCGTCATCTGTTCCGAATATCGGGTCTGTGTTTACACTCGACGATGTCGCTTTCACCGGATCAGTTCCGATCGGGGTCAATGATCTCAGCGCAGGTCAGGTGGCGGTTACAGCAATGCCGAATCCGTTTACGCAACAGGCAACATTGAAGATCGAAGATGCGCAGCTCAGCAACGGAACTTTTGAAATGTATAACATGCTCGGAAATAAAGTCAGAGTGATTTCAAATATTTCCGGCAGCAGCTTCATCATTGACCGTGAAGGATTGTCTTCAGGAATGTATTTCTACACACTTACAGGCGATGATGGATTTGTGGCGACAGGAAAATTGTCGGTGGAATAATTTTTTTCAATTCTTATAACGCATAAGCGCGGACTTCAGTCCGCGCTTGTGCGTTATAGACTTCTCGAATAAATCGCCGAATCCCACCAGCCTTTATAAAAGAAATTTTCTTTGTAATGCGCTTCCAATTCAAAGCCATTTTTCTCAAGAATACGTTTTGATGCAACATGGTCTGGTGTAATATTCGCTTCGATCGAATGCAAATTCATTTTTCCCAAACCGTATTCCGTTACCAGCTTTACCGCTTCCGTCATTATCCCTTTATTCCAGTAAGCAGGATCAAGTTCATACCCCAAATCGGCACGACGATGCTGGCGAACTATTTTTTTAAATCCAACCGAGCCGATCAGCTGATCATTTTCTTTCAGCGTAATTCCCCACCGTATTCCATTCTGCTCCGCGAATAATTTCCGCCAGTAAAAAATCAAACTTTCCGCTTGTGTGCCATTTTCAAAAACAGGCTCGCCGCGCTGGTGCATAACATCCGCATTGCCGTAAAGCTTAAAGATCACAGGCGCATCGGCATCATGGATCATGCGCAAAATAAGCCGCGGTGATTCAAGTGAAGGAAAATGTAACGGAAAATAAAGCTGCTGTTCCAAAGTGTCCTGTTTCAGAACAAACCTAATCTATTTTTATAAAATCCTGCGAGAGATTAATATTTGATAGTGTATCAGTTTCATTTTCTTGGTGCCTTTGTGGCAAAAATACCTGCACGATGAAACTTATACACTACCCAATATTTAATAGCTTTTAAGTGTCAGTTAGATTTCAATCTAAAATCACTTATTCTAAAATAAAATACCCGAGATGAGCTTAGTAAAGAGGAATCCACCCACGAGCAGCCACACAAATAAAATAGCAGCAAGGTAAACCGGCTTTGCTCCGACAGCTTTGAATTTCGCAAAATTCGTTTCCATTCCCAGCGCGCACATCGCCATTGTCAGTAAAAAAGTATCAACTGTATTGATAATGGTCACCGTTTCTTTCGGAACCCATTGCAGGGAATTAAATCCTGCCACAAGAATAAATCCAAAGACAAACCAGGGAACGACTACTTTTTTTCTCCGGCCTTTTTCTTTGGCCGCAATTTGTTGCCGCGATTTTTTTGTCAGGAACAATCCAAGCATGATCAGCATCGGGCCGAGCAGCATTACGCGGGTCATCTTTACAATCAGCCCAGTATTTGTGGCGTCTGTTCCGATTGCATTTCCTGCCGCAACAACCTGCGCTACTTCATGTACGCTGCCACCGATATAAATTCCATAATGTGTATCGTCGAAAGGCAGCACACCACTTGTTTGAAGCACCGGGTAAAAGAACATGGAAATTGTTCCGAATAAAACGACAGTAGAAACGGCGATCGCGGATTTATGAGGCTCCGATTTCAAAACGGATTCTGTTGCAAGCACTGCCGCCGCTCCACAGACTGCCGCGCCCGATGAAGTGAGATAAGTAATATCACGGTCCATTTTGAAAACCTTTATGCCGATGAAATTGCCGATAAGAAATGTAGTAGTCACCATGATCACACTTTGGATCAACCCTGGGGCGCCAACGCTGAGAATGTCGGAAAACGTGATCCGGAATCCGTAAAAGATGATGGCTGTACGCAGAATAAATTTCGCTGAAAACAGAATTCCCATCAGCCATTTTTGCGGGAGCTTGTGGCGCAGCGTATTGCCATACACCATGCTGATCAGGATGCCGATGATGAGCGGGCTGAATCCAAGTTTTTTTACCGCGTCAATAGTGGAAATATAGGTCGCCGCGATTGCGAAAAGGCTGACAAACAGAATTCCTTTGAGGGTGTGAGCGGCGTTTTCGCGCGAGAAAAATGACATCGCGCTAAATTAACAGAAAGAACCGCTTAGGAAACGCAAGGCTAATTTAGCGCTATTATTTGCCGTTTTATGCCAATTAGCAAAGCCGTCGGAACGTAAATTTCCCGCGATTTTGAGTTAATTTTGTACTGAAGAACGAAGATCTAAATCTGACCGATTATGCTGATAGAACAGATGTACACCAATTGTCTCGCGGAGGCTGCCTACTGGATAGAATCAGAAGGTGAAGCAGCTGTGATCGATCCAATCCGCGAAACTGAACCGTACCTGAAAAAAGCGGCAGAGCGTGGCGTGAAAATCAAATATGTTTTCGAAACGCATTTTCACGCGGATTTTGTTTCCGGCCATATTGACCTGGCAAAAGCGACAGGCGCAACAATTATTTACGGTCCCGGCGCCGATACAACTTACGCGGTGCACAACGCGCATGACGGTGAAGAATTTAAGATCGGAAAATTAACGGTGCGTGTTTTGCATACGCCCGGACATACAC
>JALYQL010000115.1 GCA_030855855.1 Bacteroidota bacterium
TCGGATTTTATTTTTTTATCCGGGAGATCATCTACGTATGCCGGAACCGCAAAACAAATCAGACAGCATTTTTGTTTTTCATTTTATTCCTTCTCGTTTTTATTTTTTTCCTCGTGAACTGTCTTGGGGGAAGCCTGCTCATGCAGCACAGGTTTACGCTCACCTTATATCTCCTGTCATTTCCTTTTCTTGGATATTATTTTAAATATCGCGCGAAACAGAAATTTAAAATGGGTTTGCTTATCGCACTGAGCGCTTTCGGGCTGTCGTTTATTTACAACTCAAGAGGAATAAGGCCGGTGCCGCGACTGGAAGATAAAACGGCTGAAAATGCTGCGCAGGTTATTAAAGAAAATCTCACGACCGATCCGGGCCTCATCGTGGACAGCTGGAATTTTGAAAGCACGTACTATGTAGCTTTCATGTCGGGGCTGCCGCAGTCGAGCATCGCTGTTTTTGATCAGAATCCACAAAGTGTTGCACTGGAGCTGGGACACGCCATCACGATCCTTGATCTTCATCCTTCAGGATTTATTTTATTTCATAATCAGGGAAAGCTGGCGGCTGAAATGACAATTGAAGGAAATGCGCTGACGGTAAACAGCAGCGGTCAGCGTTTAAAATTAGAGACGGTTTACCAATCGGGAGCAATTGTACTTTATAAATATCAAAAGGAATAATTTTATCTTTCAGTCAAATCATCTTGAAATTACACGTGCGTGCATGAAAACATCCTTTAATATTTTCCGCAAATTCCTTCTGCTCTCTACAGCATTTTTATTTCCGATTGTGACTTTTTCGCAACAACATTTTGAAACCAAAGTGCTGCGGAATCTTACCGGTGATAAGATCGCGCAATACGAAACCATAGAGATCGGCGTACGCACACCTGCGATGGAAAGATCATTCCGCATGTTCCTCGACGATCAGACCAAAGGCTTGAATCCTTACAAGCAACATTTTCTTCGCATGCAGTTTGTTTGCAACAATAAGACGTACATCGCACAGGCGTTTTATATGCAGGACGCGATTGCTGATGACGCACAAAACAAATATGTTGTTTCAGAATCGGAATGGCCGTGGCGTATTCGTTTTGCCGTTCCAGATACCGGAAAATGGACTTGCAATATGCTGGTTGGTGAAACAGCAGCAACGTCAGTGCCTCAGGCTTCGGGAATTTCTTTTACGTGTGTGGCGGGCGCACACCACGGTTACATCCAGGTAGCGCCCGACCGCAAACATTTTCAGTACAGCGATGGTGTTCCGTTTTTTGTATTGGGGCAAAACATCACCTGCGCTGATCAGCCTGTTCTTCGTGGCGTAGCAGGGCCCACGCCTGTTTACCTCACCGGCTATTATGATATTTATCATTATATGAATGATCTTGCGGATAAAGGTGGAAATTATGTGCGCATCGGAATGGCGCCATGGTCCACAGGAATTGACTACCAGGCAAACGGAATTTATCTGCAGGATCGTGCGTGCGCGCTTGACAGTATGATAAGGATCGCGGAAGCGCGCGGGTTGCATGTGCAGCTGGCAATCGACCTTACCAAAGATATGTGGAAAGATCACGGGCAGGGATATTGGAGCGTTGTTGGCCCCTCACCATTTAAAAAACCCGGAATGACAGAAGCGGATCTGTTGAACGACAGTGCGGCGCTTGATTCGTATGAGCAATATGTGCGTTACGTGTACGCGCGCTGGGGCTTTTCTCCCGCGGTGGCTTCTTTAGAAATTCTCGGTGAGCAGGATCGTTGGGAAGGTTATGGGGAAAGAAAAAAATATTTCACTGATTTCATTTTACATGTAGATAGTTTGCTGAAAAATGAATTCGGCGATTATCACCACATGATCTCGACAAGCACGACGAATGCCGATCATTATGAAGTATTCCGTAACAGCGCCATCAGCTTTGCAGACCGGCATCATTATGACAATGATTTCAAAAGCAACAGGAAAAGATACGCGATCGTTCACCAGCGGTCAATAGTCAACCTCGACAAACCATTTTTATTCGGGGAAATGGGAATGATCAACGGCCCGTACAATGATAGCGACGCGGATGATTTCGAATATTGCAATGACATCAGCTATCATAACGCGCTATGGTCGACTATGTTTATGGGCGGCGCGGGCGCGGGTTTGTATTGGTGGCAATGGAAAAACGATCTGTACCGCGCAAAGAATTTTCCAGCAATGAGATTTTTTCTTGATTCCGTATTGATAAATCAAGCGAACTATGAAAAGTTTGCAGAGTGGGATGGAAATGGCCTGGAAACTTTTTACCAGGTTGACGAAGAAGAAAATACAATTGCGGGCTGGGTACACAATACGAGCTACTGGTGGGGAAACCTGATGCACGATTGTCGTGACCGTAACGGCAAAGAAAAAATTCTTCCGAAGGATAATGATAAAGCAGGTGTTCCGGAAAACAGGAGTGGAAATATTTTCATTGTCAAAGGTTTGAAGCCGGGCAAAACATACACCGTGAATTTTTATGACACCCGTGTAGCCGGACATTTACTGCAGACGCTGCAAGTGAAAGCAAACCTTTTCGGCAAAATGAAAATTCCGATGCCGGATCAACCCGACTGCGCATTTAAAATCCATTTATAATCCGAACCCGGCTTTTTATACATTTACTTCATACGACCCCTCCATGAAAGAGTATATCTTTTCCTACTTCACTGTAAAAAATACAGTACGGATCGACGAGTACGCCTTACGTATAAAAACAGGTCCTTTCATAAAGAAGGAAATGTCTTTGAACAATCTGCAGCATTTCTACCTCTTTGACAATAAAGATTATAATTCGGTCTATCTTCTTTATACCGATGAAAAAGGAAAACCGAAAAAGGTGCAGCTCATTGCAACTCCTGCCGAACTTGGCTTTATTGATCTTGTCAAAGAGCTGCAGTATCGTTTTCCTGAAAAAAGTCTGAACCATCTTTCAGAAGCGGAAGCATTTAAAGCGATGAAAACCGCAAATCCGAAAAAGTGGGCTCCGATTGTTGCATTCCTGATCATTGCAGTTGTGATGGCAGGACTTTTTTATCCCGGCCTGCGGCATTATTTTGATTTCGGATTTGGAAAAACCACTGCAACAGAGCTGGCGAATGGAACTTATTCTGGTTCCCGGAATATTTCCATTTCAGGAATACTCCTGCATCAAACGCTGGAAGAAACTACTAAACGTCGCAAGAGCAACATTACAGATGTTTCCGTTTTTGTTCCGATGGTGGATGAGAGCTGGAAAGAGGGCGATCCGGTGAAAGTTGTGCTTCAATTTGACGAGCTGAGCACAATGGAATCCACGCAGATCTATTATGATAAAACACATCTCGGCGTGATCCGCAATATTGCCTGGGAGGGGCTGGAAAAAAGTCAGATCGGCTTTTTCAAAGATGAGTTCGGGCTTACTGTCCACAAAGACGCTGTTCTGGTAGAGATCACAAATGAAACACACAATGACGAATGGGCTCTTTACGCGCTGATCCTTGTCCTGGTCATTCTCGGCGTTCTCTTTATTATTGTCGCTGTAAAGCGGCGGAGTAAATAAGAACTTGATGATTGAGATTTATTACAACATGTAAAAATTAATTTAACGGGGAGTAATTGAATTATTTGGTTAATTTTGATTTTAACGAAACTGATATGGCTGTTAAAAAAGAAAAAGCGAAATACGATATTGTCATGCTCATTGATGATAACGATATTGATAATTTCATCAATGAGCGGATGATCAATGGCTGCAATTTTTCTGAAACGACTTACATAAATACCAGCACAAGAAGCGCGATTGAATTCCTGAAAAATCTTTCCATAAACAAAGCGCTTCGGAAAGACCACCTGCCTTCCATTATTTTCCTCGACATTAATATGCCGATACTCGATGGATTTCAATTCATCGAAGAATTTGAAAAGCTTGATCCTGCTATTGTCAGCGCGATCAAGATTGTGATGCTTACCAGCTCCATCAATCCCTCAGATATTGAGCGCTCAAAGAAATTCCCTTCCGTAAAAGGATTCATTCACAAGCCCCTTACCGAGGAAAGCCTCGAAAAGTGCTGAGAATTCTTACAAAATTCCTCTTTTTCTTACATCTGTAACTGCCTGAACCATTCGGGCTTTTACTCCCGTGTCTCCTGGAATAGCTTTGACATCAAATACCAGGGCTATGAACAGGCACATCCTTCTTTTGCTGAGCTTCCTTTTTTGCCAGCATGTTTTTGCAACAAATTATTCTTCGCTCGCAGCCGACAGCGTACCCAACCTCGAGCTGTCATTTAAGCTTACGGATAACGGGCAACGAATCAGCGATTACTATATCCTCATTTATTGCGATACGAATGCGGCGGATACGCTGTTTGTTAATAAAGGAAGAGTGGCTTACCTGCACCTGAAATATAACCACAACTATACTTTGCGTTATGTAAAAGAAGGTTACCGCGACCGTGTGCTGATCGTACAGACCGGGATGTCGTCTATCATACATTTCAAAGACATGGAATTTGATTACCAGATCGAACTGGTGAAAGAAAATGAAGCGGCGAATACTTTCGCGGATCTTCCTGTCGCTGTCATCCGGTATGACGCGCATAAAAAGAGGTTTGATTATAGCCGTATATATCACAAGCAGGTCAGAGAAAAAACAGCCACCTATTAACAGATCAGCAAAATCATTTTACGCATAACCATTCGAATTTTATGATCTCTATGAGCCAGTCTTTATTTTTTAATGCAAACGCGCAACCAGCAATAGGTATAATGAATTCTGCAACAGATAAAACGGGCGATTCACTTACGAATCACACCTTGAAAAAAAACATCCTCACTACTTCTCTTGAAGCAGAATTAAGCACACGCTTAGAGTTGATGGATAAAACAGCTCTTGTAACGATCACTGATCTGCAGGGAAATATCATGTATGCGAATGATCTTTTTTGTTCCACCTCAGGCTTCAAACGTCACGAGCTGATCGGAAAAACACACCAGGTGATTCGTCATCCTGATCTTCTCTCTGAAACAATAGATAGCGC
>JALYQL010000136.1 GCA_030855855.1 Bacteroidota bacterium
CCCGGCAACCAGAGATACGTGTAAGGTAAAATTCCACCTGTAGGGGCAACTGAAATTGATCCGTCACAAATTCCATTGCAGGAAACATTTACAGTTGTTGCATTCGCTGCTGTTGGTCCGCCGCTGCTGCTTATGCTAATGTTGAATGTCATTGAGCATCCCGCATTGTCAGAGACAAGCACAGTATACACTCCGGCGCACAATCCGTTTACAGACGATGTCGGTACGCCATTGCTCCAGAGATAAGTGTAAGGAGCTGTTCCTCCGCTTACATTTAATGTTGCTGATCCGTTACATTGTCCACAGGTTGTTGCTGTGATCACCGGTGCAATGATCATCGGGTTCGGATCGTTGAGCGTAACCGGTAGTGTTGCACTGCATCCGCCGGCATCTGTTACCACAACACTATAAGAACCGCCACACAAACCGTTCGCGGTCGGAGAAGTTTGGCCTAACGGATCTGTCCAGCTGTAAGTGAATGGGGCGGAACCAGAAGTAATATTTACTGTTGCGGAACCATTGCACGCGTTATTGCAACCCGGGTTTGCAGAAGTAATGCTCGCTGCAAGCACATTCCACGGATTTACTGTTGATACGGAAGTTTGCGTGCATCCATTCGCATCTGTAATTGTTGCCGTGTACGATCCGATACACAATGCATTGATCGTTGCAGTTGTTTGTCCGCCCGGCGCCCATAAATAGGTATAAGGTCCTGTTCCTCCTGATGGTGTCAATGTAATTGCACCATCACAGATCCCTGTGCAGGTTGCATTGGCTACAAACGGATTTCCCACGATCGGCGCAGGTGCATTGATAACAACCGGCGAAAATCGTACGCAGCCATTCGCGTCGGTTACCTGCAGGAAATAATTACCCGCGCACATTCCTGTAAGACTATTCACAGTTTGTCCGCCGGGGTTCCAGGAATAAGTATAAGGAGATGTTCCGCCGATCGGAGTTACTGTTGCTGTTCCGTCGCAGGAGGCGGGACACGTTACGTCTGTTGAAACAACCGTCTCGCCTGTTGGCCCGCCTGAATTATTAATAATCACTGTGAATGTTCCTGTGCAACCTCCTGCATCTGTAAGTGTAAGCACATAGACGCCGGCGCAAACATTTACCTGGTTTGGCGTTGCAGGTAATCCGCCTGTCCATGAATAGGTGTATGGAGCTTGTCCGCCGGAAGGACTAACATTTATTGTACCGTCGCAATTTCCGCAGCTTGCGGGAGCGGTCGCACTCAGCACTGACATTCCGGAAACAGGCGTAACGTTCACTGTCTGAATATCAGAACATCCGTTTGCGTCATAGACAGTAACCGTGTATGTTCCCACGCAAAGATTTGAAATGGTGGAAGTCACTTCACCTCCGGGAGCCCAGAGATATGCATAAGGTCCTGTGCCGCCGACAGGATTCGCACTTGCTGTTCCGTTACAGCCTCCATTACAAAGCGGGCTGGTGAATGAAGTGTTTGCCTGTAACAAAGCCGGCTGCGCAACTGTCGTGCTTACATTCTGCGAGCAACCGTTAAGATCGGTAACAGTAACTGTATATATTCCTGCACAAAGCGCTGTTGCAGTCGCAGTCGTTTGTCCGCCGGGTGACCAGTTGTAAGTGTAACCCGGAGAACCACCAGACGCATTTACCATTGCAACACCATTACAATTTCCGAAACAAGAAAGTGGTCCGCTGCTGGCTGATAAAACGATTGCGGGAGGTTGTAGAATATTAACAGAAGAAACAGAAGAACATCCATTCGTATCGAGCGTGATGACTGAATATGCACCTGCACAGAGTCCGCCTGCAAAAGGAGTTGTTCCACCACCCGGCGACCAGGTATAAGAATATCCGGGAACGCCGCCGCTTGCTGTGACGGTTGCGGTTCCATCGCAAATGCCGTTACAGCTTGCATCGGTAGAAGTGATGGAAGTGATCAATTGTGTCGGTTCCGTGATGGTCACTGTTTGCTGCGTGGCGCATCCGTTAGCATCCACAATATCGACTGTGTATGTTCCGGGACAAAGGTTGGCCACATTAAATGTTCCTTGCCCTGATGACCATGCATACGAGTAAGGAGCGGTTCCGCCTGTCATCGTAAGGGAAGCTGTTCCGTTGCATGCGCCGTTGCAAAGCACATTGGTAAATGCCATTGCAGCTGTAAGCACCAGCGGCTGTGTGATCGTGAATTGTTGTGTTACTGTACAAAAATTCGCATCGGTGATAGTAACCGTATATGTCCCGGCGATTTGTCCTGAGATGCCAGGCGTAACTTCCCCCCCGGGCGCCCATAAATAAGAATATGGACCTGTTCCGCCGGATGGATTTGCAGTGATGCTTCCGTCTGCATTTCCATTGCACGTAACATTTGTAATCACCGCTGAAACCGTAAGAGGCTGCGGTTGTGTTATAATAATGCTTGCGAAAGTAATGCAACCTACGGCGTCTGTCACCTGGCAGAAATACGTGCCCGCACATAATCCGGTTACTGAAGGGGTTCCGTCACCTGCGGGATTTCCCGGTGTCCAGTCATACGTAAATGGCGATGCTCCGCCTGTAACGTTTGCATTTCCTGTTCCATTGCAGCCTGCGTTACAACTTACATTTGTAGAAGATGCAACAACTGTTGGTCCGTTAAGATTGCTTACTGCGATCGGTGTAGAAACAGAACATCCCGTGGCGTCAGTAATAGTGACGGTATAAATTGCAGGGCAAAGATTGGAGATCGTTTGTGTGGTTTGTCCACCGGGAGCCCATGAATAAGTATAAGGTCCTGTTCCTCCTGCAGGATTTGCAGTAATGCTTCCGTCGCATAATGTACAATTGGCAGGAATCACTGTTTCATTCGAAGTAATTAATGTCGGTTCGGTAATTGTAAATGTCAGCGTCACCGTACAATTATTCTGATCAGAAACAGTACACGTATACGTTCCGACGCATAATGCATTTATGGATTGTGTTGTTTGTCCGCCGGGCGCCCAGAGGTAAGAATAAGCTCCCGTTCCACCGGATGGTGTGACTGAAGCAGTTCCGTCACATACACCATTACAGCTCGCGTCAGTGAAAGCGGATGTTGCAGTAAGCAATGGCGGATCTGTGAATGTTACTGTCGCGGTGTTGAAGCATAAATTCGCATCCGTTACAGTGACTATGTATGAACCCGCACAAAGTCCGGTTAGGGTTTGTGTGGTAAAATTCCCCGGCATCCAGACATACGTGTATGGATTTGCTCCGCCTGCTGCATTCGCGCTCGCAATTCCATCGCAGGACCCGAAGCAGGAAAGGTTCGTTGTGGAGCTTGTCACCACAATATTTACAATCGGGCTAACGGTGCATATAGCGGTTGTGGTACATCCTGCAGCATCTGTTACAGTCACTGTATAAGTACCGATACATAAATTGGTTGCTGTAGGGTTTGTCTGGTTCGTTGGCATCCAGAAATAAGCATAAGGAGGAGTTCCGCCGCTTACTGCAACAGTAGCCGTTCCATTGCAATTTCCGCAGCTGGATGTTGTCGCGGTGACCAATGCCGATAATGGAGACGGCTGTGTAATTGTTACCTGCTGATTTAATGTACACGAATTTGCATCGGTGATCGTGCAGGTGTATGTTCCGGGGCAAAGACCGGTAACATTGCTTGTTGTAAATCCACCGGGCATCCACAGGAAAGTATAAGGGCCTGTTCCGCCGGAAGGAGTTGCAGTTGCTGATCCGTTACAGCCGCCATTACAGGAAACATTATTCGAAGTAATTCCGGCAGTAAGCGGTGCGGGTTGTGTTACGGTAATTGTTATTGTTGATGTGCAGTTTAACGCATCAGTAACAGTTACTGTATAAGATCCTGCACAGAGCGAATTAATTGAAGGGGTAGTTTGTCCGCCGGGCGCCCATGCATACGTGTAAGGTCCTGTACCACCAGAAGCTGACACAAAAGCTGATCCGTTGCAGGAGCCATTGCACGTTGTATTGATCACTGACGGTGTAAGCACCAATGCAGTGGGCTGAACGAGCGTAACAGAAGCAGTATTTACACAACCGTTTGCATCTGTTACCTGCACAGTATAGCTTCCTGCGCAAAGATTGCTGAGCGAAGGAGTGGTCTGGTTACCGGGAAGCCACAAATAAGAATAAGGAGGCGTTCCACCGGAAACCACAGAAGCTGCTCCGCCATTACAAGAGGAATTACAGGAAATTTGTATGGTGTTGATTGAAACGTTTAATGGATTCGGCTGCGTAATGGTCACCGTTTGATTTTGGGTACATCCGTTTGCATCCGTTACCGTAAGCGTGTACGATCCCGCGCAAAGTCCGCTGATCGCATTTGTAGTAAATGCACCGGGCATCCACAAATAAGAATAAGGCCCTACACCACCGACGGGATTCGAAACCGCGCTTCCATTACAAAGTGTATTACACGAAACGTTTGTGGAAGAAGTGTTTGGCTGTAGCAGGTTGGGCTGAGTAATGGTTACTGTTCCGTTAGCGCTGCAGTTATTTGCATCAGTAACGGTAACGGTATAAGAGCCCGGGCACAATGCGGTGATGGTTTGTGAACTGCTGTTTCCCGGCATCCAGTTATAGGAATAGGGCCCGACGCCGCCTGCGCCATTTGCAGTTGCTGTTCCGTTACAAGCGCCAAAGCATGTTACGTTTGTTCCTGAAGAATTTGAAAACAATTGCGCCGGCTGCGTAATCGTAACCTGCCCGCTCGATTGACAGCCGTTCAGATCTGTCACCTGGACGGTGTAAATATTCGGGCAAAGCGAAGATGCCGTCGGACCTGTTCCTCCGCTTGGCGACCAGGTGTAAGTGTAGCCCGGAGTTCCGCCTGAAGCATTGGCTGCGGCTGTTCCCGTACAGGTTCCGAAGCAGGCAATATTCACACCGGTAGGCGCAACAATAAGCGGTGGTGGCTGTGTGATTGTAACTTGTCCGGATGTGGTGCAACCGTTAGCATCTGTTACGTTGAGCGTATATGTTCCGGCGCATTGTCCTGAAATATTCGGTGTGATCTGCAATCCCGGCAGCCATGCATAGGTATATGGCGCTGTTCCGCCGGTTACAGTGCTTGTTGCTGTTCCGTTGCAGACTGCATTACAGCTGGTGTTTGTGTGCGCAATGGAAACCTGGAGCAATGCCGGCTGAGTAATTACTGCAACGTATATCGCCTGGCATCCGTTATTATCTGTAATTGTGCAGGTGTACGATCCGGCACACAAACCTGTAATGCCCGGAGTGATCTGTCCGCCGGGCGCCCAGGAAAACTGGTAAGGCGCGGTTCCTCCTGTTGGTGCAACTGTTGCTGTTCCGTTGCAAAGCCCGAAGCAGGTGACATTTGTTCTTATTCCATTTGGTGAAAGCACTGCAGGCTGCGTAATAACAGAAGGTTGTGTGACCGTACAACCATTTGCATCAGTTACAGTAAGCGTGTAAACTCCGGCGCATTGGTTGGAGATCATCGGCGTGGTTTGTAAGCCGGGCGACCAGAGATAAGTGTAAGGAGCTGTTCCGCCGGCAACCGATGCTGAGCTTGAACCATTGCACATTCCATTACAAAGCGGAGAAACGTTTGAGAAGAAAATAACCAGCGGAGGAGGATCTGTCACGATCGCGAATGCAGGAACCTGGTCGCCGTTGACGATATCGGTTACTACTACAAGATATGTTCCCGCACAAAGACTATCGGCAACTGCGCCGTTATCACCATTGCTCCACACATAAATAAAGCTGCCGGAACCACCTGTAACTACAGCGGTGGCAGTAGCGTCGCAATCCCCGTTACACAGATTGGGAATGACAACAGTTGTAACGGTATGTGATTGCGGAGTGGGCGGTGGATTGCCGATGCGTTGTGTGCTTCCTGTTATAAAAAGATCGACTTCCTGTTTGATCAGTTTCGCTTCATCGTCCACATGGAGACTAAGCAGTGCAATTTTTGCGTGATTAGTAAAAAACAGGCGGGCATTTTTTTGAACTTCGACCTGGTTATTGACATAAAATTCACCGAAGATGCCGTACGAATTTTCCCATGCGCTATTTTCCGGTGATTCAAAAATAAATTTCCCTGCAAAAACATGTGATCTCGCGTTAACAAAACAAATTGAATTATCGCGATAACCTGCAATGCGATCCTGCAATTTCCACGTGCCGGTGAAATGATCTTCGAATGGCGTTGAAACGTTCAGCGAACCATTTAATTGAATTTCACCTTTACCGGTGAGGACAACTGTATTGTAAGGCCCGTGTGGATTCGCATCGTAATAGGGAATAATCGGGTTACCAAAAGTGATTGAACCACAAATCGCATTTTCGTCTACATGAATGGTGTCTTTGGAAGATCCGTTTCCACTCAAGCCGAGGTAAACATCATCACTGATTACAGGAATTGCGGCTCCGCCTTTTCCATCTTCCGTTGCTGCCCAATGCGCAGCGTCATTCCAGCTGCCTGAGCCGCCTACCCAATATTTATCGCCCGCAAAAAGCGAAGAGCTGATAAATAAAAATAAAATGAAAGCAGGTAAACGCTGTTTCAAATCTGTGTTCCGTTAAAATGTAATTGCCCGTAAATGTCAACGATCCCTGTTTGCCACCGATAATCGTTGCCTGCTGGAAATCAACAAGGTTGTTAACAGTCTACAGATCCGGGGCAGAATCGTTACTATTTACTTCCCGAAATATACGGATTTTCAGAGAAATAGCGAGTCGCACCACACAACCCGTAACCCGAAAGGCTTTCCCTACCTTTGCTGTGTATTAAATTCCCATCCATTGAAGAAGCAAGAAGAGCAAATTTTATCTGCCGGCGATATTACTATTCTATTTAAGATCGGCGAAAATTTTATTCCGAAGGGAAAAATCAATTCAATAGCGCGTTTCGGAAAAGGATGCAAAATTATGCTTACCAACGGAGATGAATTTCTTGTGCGGGTGAATTATAATAAGGTAGCAGAGCTTATCAAGTGATGCTCTTTTTATAAAACGTTTTTTGCGTGAGGCCTCATCTCACCATCAACAGCATTAGTCCGGACTGCACCGCAAAGCCCATCAAAAATCCGGCGAAGATTTGTGCGGGAGTATGTGCCTGCAGATAAAGACGTGCTGTACCCAGCAACCCCGCAACCATAAACAGCAAGGTAATCAGCAACGGATTTCCTTCCTGCTGTAAATACATCACAACCGAAGCTCCGCCACAAAGTCCGCCGATACCAATCATGTGCAGGCTGATTTTCCAACGCAGGTTAATGCCGAGCGAGATTAAAATTCCGAGAATGGCGCCCAATAAAAACAGCAGGATAAATATGGGCACCTCTTTATTATTCTGCAACATATAAAAAGTGCCGAAATAGATGAGCGAGCCGATCAATAATGGAAAGTTCCGTTCTTTCTGCTCTTCAATTTGGACCGATTTGATTCTGCCGAGCTTTGACAGAAGCACAAGCGCTGCTACCGGAATTAATGCAGTGCCTGTAAAAATCATTCCGATGATTTCCCAGAGTCTTGCCGTTTGGTAAAATCCAAAATGAGATGGAAGCAGAAAAAAATACACGACGGTCGCATAGGTGACCATGATGACAGGGTGAAAAATGACAGAGAGAACATGGGAGAATGATTTCAATGAGTTACGAATTACGAAAAGGGTACGAATTACGAACCAAAACGAATATACGAAGGGGGTACGAATTACGAAAAGGGTACGAATAGCTACGAAAAAAAAGAACTGGAGCAGATTGGTAACTATTTGTACAGATTCGTAATTCGTACTCTTCTACAGTTCCTTTCTCAAACGCGCTACGGGAATATCAAGCTGCTCGCGGTATTTGGCAACAGTGCGGCGCGCGATATTATATCCTTTGTCTTTGAGAATTTTTGCGAGGCGATCGTCGGTCACCGGTTTCTTTTTGTCTTCGGCGGCAATCACATCTGAAAGGATCTTTTTCACTTCGCGTGTAGAAACTTCTTCGCCGGAATCAGTAGAAAGTGATTCGGAGAAAAATGTTTTTAGCAAAAATGTTCCGAATTGCGTCTGTACATATTTGCTGTTGGCCACCCGTGAAACCGTAGAAATATCGAGCCCTACCCTGTCGGCAATATCTTTCAGGATCATCGGCTTGAGCTTAGTTTCATCGCCTTCCAGGAAATATTCGTACTGGTATTCCATGATCGCTTCCATCGTGAGCAGCAAAGTTTGCTGGCGCTGGCGTAAAGCATCCATGAACCATTTTGCGGAATCAATTTTCTGCTTGATGAAGGTTACTGCTTCTTTGCTGGTTTTGTCTTTGCTGCGACCATAATCCTGCAGCATATTCGAATACATTCCGCTTATGCGAAGGTCGGGCATATTGCGATCGTTCAGGGTAAGATCGAGCTTGCCATCGTTGTTGGTTACCAGAAAGTCGGGAACCACATCCTGCACGCCGCGTGTTCCTTCGCTTACCGAGCTGCCTGGTCGCGGACTAAGATTTGTGATCTCTTTAATAACCAGCTTGAGCGATTCATCATCAATCCCGAGACGGCGTGAAATTTTATCATAATGTTTTTTGGAAAATTCTTCCATATGCTCCTGCACGATGCGCATGGCCATAACGATATGGGCTGTCTTCGGAGTTTTTCTCTGCAATTGTAAAAGGAGGCATTCCTGCAGATCACGTGCACCGACACCAGCCGGATCAAACGTCTGGATAATGCCCAGCAATTCAGAAAGCTCCTCCTCTGTGGTCATCACGTTCTGGGAAAATGCAAGATCATCGACAATAGCGCTGAGCTCGCGGCGCATGTAGCCGTCCTCATCCATATTGCCAATAAGATAGGCGCCAACCTGGTACTCGTGATCGTCGATCGGCTGCAATCCTAATTGAGTAAGCAGCTGGTCGTGGAATCCGGGACCTTGTGAAAGCGGCATTTCACGTCGCTCTTCATCCGGGCTGTTGTTATTCGCGTGCTCTTTATAGGAATAACCTTCATCCTCATTCATATAATCGCCTAACGCGAAATCATCATCACCATCGGAATCTTTCTCTTTTCCATCCTCATAAACTCCATCATCATCTTCATCGATCTCGTCTTTCTGATCTTCCTCCTCATTTTCCTCGCCTTCTTCAAGAGCAGGATTAACTTCCATTTCTTCTTTGATACGTTGCTCCAATGCAACAGTAGGGAGCTGCAGAAGCTTCATGAGCTGGATCTGCTGCGGTGATAGCTTCTGAAGAAGCTTCTGGTTCAGGCCTTGTCTTAACATAATCGGGACGATTAAAGGCCCAAATTACTACATAAAAGGAAAAACTGGAATGATTTTTGATGGTTTGTATCAGAATTTATCCGCCGGCAGCATTATTAATTAAAATTCCCCTCTTGAATTATTCAGGAGGGGAATTTCTGTTTTTGGGGATTTTCCGATGGATTGCACGAAATGGAGGATGGGTGAAATACATTTATCCCCGCATATTGATTCATTCAATAGCAACAAAAGCATAAAAAAAACCCTTCCTGATAATAAGCCGAAAACAATTCCGAAACCACAGAGTAGGTTTTTTTCATGCTTAAATAATGAGATTAGGTTATTTGACCATAGATGAAAGTTTGCAAAAAATCCCTTCAGCGAATGAGCTTCAGGGATTTTACTTTTAGGTATCAAAAGCCTAAGCCGTGGCCTTCGCAGCAGTTTTCGCCTCAATTTTAGTGCGCATCTGTGATACAAGTTCATTGATCGCTTTATCCTTAATTGGGTTGGTGAGTACGGAAGGAATATTATGCTGGGAAATCACCGGGCCGATATGCTGGTCGAACATATCATTGGCCTGACTTTTCAAAGCCGATTCCAACTCGTTTTTACCGAGGCCTTTTAATTCCTCTTTGGCGGGACTATTTTTACCCTGCTGAACAAGGTCTTTTACAAGTGAGCCTACATAAGCGGCTTTAATTGGTCCGCCCACAACAGGCATTCCGCTGAAATTATTAAAAAGGAATTTGATCATGGTGTAGAGATTTTAGGTGGAGGAATAAATATCGGCTAAAAAAGCATATAAGTATTAAAAAACAAGGCTTACTTTCTCTTTTTTTCGTAGTCTGTATTCAGTTTTGCCAGCACTTCATCTGTAACATCAAAGCGGGAATCGGCATAAAGCAAGTTTGTAGCCCCGCCATACGCGAAAATAAAATCAACACCTTTTTCTGCGGCAAAACCCTTAAGCATAAGTGTAATGTCGGTGGTGATCTTCGCATTTTTCTCCATTGCCTCCGCTTCCATTGCGGCAATTTCTTCTTCAAGGAATTTAAGATTATCCATTCCGTAAGCAATTGCCTGCTCTTCCAGCATGGCCGTGCTTGATGTGATCGTACCCATCTGAACCTGCCTCTGGTAACGATCGTAACGATCCTGCAGATCAAGCGCTTTTTTCTGGTATTCCTTTTGCTTTTTCGCGTAAGAATCTCCGGCTTCTTTCGCCAGGTCCTGAAACGCTTTATAATTTAAATTGACAGTATCGATATCTACATAAAGCAGCTTTTCTGATCCAAGGCCGATAGACGAAGCTTCCGGATTTTTTGTTTCATCAATGCCGAGCGCGAATACCGGCTGAACAGATCGCAGCAAAAATCCAGCGCTTAAGAGCACCAGTGAAATTCCAAAGCAGATTTTTAAGAATGATTTCATTTTTGCAGGGTTAAAAGGTGAATAAAAAACCCTTCCATGAGTTCACAGAAGGGTTTTAGATTTATATATGAATTTTTTTTCTATTTGCAGTTATACCGTCGCGCAATCGTTTCAAAGGTAGCGTGAGGAAATTTTTTTGTCTTGAATTTCGGCGCTTCTTTGTCAATCTCCGAAATAAATTCAGTGCAATCTCCAAAGTATTCTTTCAGCTCTTCCAGCGCGGCCGGGCTCTGCGTTATTTTACTTTGGAATTCCCTGTTTCTATTGTAGATATTGTAGTTGTAAATATCATTTTCGATAACGAGCACCAGGTAATTATTTTTACCAGAAATAAGCAGCTTATCTCCCACTAATCTTCCATCATCCTGCACGATCTTTACCTGGCCGGGGTATATTACAAATGCGACATCCGTAACGAGGATACTTTCTGTAATCGTGTCATTTTTACCGGTGATGGATTCGATCTTATCTCCTTTGACAAATTTGATGTCGATTGTTTTATACCAGAGCGTATCCCCTGTTGTTTTGATAATCCCATATTGAGAAAAACCTGCAAGGCTGATAAATAAAAAACAAATTACAGCCAGGTTTTTCATGGTAACAGGATCAGCTATTTATTTCTTCAAAGTCGCCATCAAAAATTCACGGTTTAATCTCGCAATCGTTTCCAATGAAATTTCTTTCGGGCATTCCGCTTCGCATGATCCGGTGAGGGTACAGTTTCCGAAACCGAGCGCGTCCATTTCTTTCACCATGTTCAATGCGCGATCGGTGCGCTCCACTTGTCCCTGTGGCAATAATGCGTATTGAGAAATTTTAGCGCCGACAAACAGCATCGCCGACGAATTTTTGCAGGCTGCCACACAAGCGCCGCAACCAATGCAGGCCGCCGCGAAGAAAGAAGCATCCGCATCATCTTTGGGGATCGGAAGGCAGTTTGCATCCTGCGCGTTTCCGGTGTTGACAGAAACATATCCTCCCGCAGCCTGGATCTTATCGAACGCGGAACGATCGACCACAAGATCTTTGATGACAGGGAATGCTGCTGCGCGCCATGGCTCAACGGTGATTGTATCGCCGTCTTTAAACATACGCATGTGCAGCTGGCAGGTTGTAGTTCCTTTCTGCGGACCATGTGAGCGCCCATTGATATGCATGCTGCACGCACCGCAAATTCCTTCACGACAATCGTGATCGAATGCGATCGGCTCTTTGCCTTCGTTGATGAGACGTTCGTTCAATACATCGAACATTTCAAGGAAAGACATATCAGGGGAAATGTCGCTGACAGGGTAAGTGGTGAAACTTCCTTTGTCATTCGCGTTTTTCTGTCTCCAGACTTTGAGTGTAAGATTCATATTTGCTCTTTTTTCTTCGTGCCTTAGTGCCTTGGTGGCAAAAAATCACGGAGGTTTTATTTATAAGACCGTGCTGATACTTTTATTACTTCATACTTCAATTCTTCTTTGTGCAATTCATACGAGTTGTTGCCCTTATTTTCCCAGGCAGCTACATACATGAAATTTGCATCATCACGTTCCGCTTCTCCTTCTTCAGTCTGGAATTCTTCACGGAAATGTCCGCCGCAGGATTCTTTACGGTTCAACGCATCCATGCACATCAATTCGCCGAGCTCAATGAAATCTGCAACACGCGCCGCTTTTTCCAGTTCAGGATTCAGCTCATTTTTGTCTCCGGGAATGCGCACGTCTTTCCAGAATTCTTCACGCAGCGCACGGATCTCAGCAATTGCTTCTGTCAATCCTTTTTCGTTGCGGGCCATTCCGCATTTATCCCACATGATCTTGCCTAATCGTTTATGGAAATGGTCGACTGATTTTGATCCTTTGATGTTCATCATTTTATCAATAAGATCAGCCACCTCTTTTTCTGCTTCCATAAATGCAGGATGATCAATTGGCAATGCTTTATCGCGGATCTGCGAATTCAGGTACGAACCGATCGTGTAAGGAATTACAAAATATCCGTCGGCAAGTCCCTGCATCAATGCTGAAGCTCCGAGACGGTTTGCACCATGATCAGAAAAATTCGCTTCACCCAATGCATACATGCCGGGAACAGTGGTCATCAATTCATAATCCACCCAAAGTCCGCCCATTGTATAGTGAACCGCAGGATAAATGCGCATCGGCACTTCATAAGGATTTTCGCCGGTGATCTTTTCATACATCTCGAAAAGATTTCCGTATTTTTCTTTCACCACATCTTTTCCTAATGCAATAACGCGTTCAGCAGAAGCTTTATCTTCTCCCAATTTCCCAGCCTGCTGTTTTCCATAACGTCCAATAGCAGCAGCAAAATCAAGATAAACCGCCATCTTGGAAGTTCCGACACCGAATCCGGCATCACAACGTTCTTTCGCCGCGCGTGACGCTACATCACGTGGCACAAGATTTCCGAAAGCAGGATAACGACGCTCGAGGTAATAATCTCTTTCTTCTTCCGGAATTTCATTTCCTTTCCGTGTATCATTCGCAGTTTTCGGAACCCAGATGCGCCCGTCGTTACGAAGCGATTCCGACATCAATGTCAATTTAGACTGATGGTCGCCGGAAACCGGGATGCAGGTCGGGTGAATTTGTGTGTAACAAGGATTTCCGAAAAATGCGCCGCGCTTATGTGCTTTCCATGCCGCAGTGACATTCGAGCCCATCGCGTTAGTGGAAAGATAAAATACGTTTCCGTATCCGCCGGTGCATAATAAAACCGCGTGGCCGGAATGACGTTCTAACTTTCCAGTAACGAGATCGCGTGCGATAATTCCTTTTGCTTTTCCGTCAACCACTACAACGTCGAGCATTTCGTGGCGGGAATACATTTTCACCATTCCCAAACCGACTTGTCGTTGCAGAGCGCTGTAAGCACCAAGCAAAAGCTGCTGTCCTGTTTGTCCGGCAGCGTAAAATGTACGTTGCACCTGTGTTCCGCCGAATGAACGGTTGGAAAGTAATCCGCCGTATTCTCTTGCGAAAGGAACGCCCTGCGCTACACATTGGTCAATGATATTCGCGCTGACTTCTGCCAACCGATGCACATTGCCTTCTCGTGCGCGGTAATCTCCGCCTTTGATGGTATCGTAAAACAAACGGAAAACGCTGTCGCCGTCGTTCTGGTAATTTTTTGCGGCATTGATTCCACCCTGTGCGGCAATCGAATGTGCGCGACGCGGAGAATCCTGGAAGCAGAATACTTTCACTTTGTATCCCAGCTCTGCGAGGGAAGCAGCAGCAGAAGCCCCGGCAAGACCCGAACCTACAATGAGGATCTCAAGGTTTCGCTTGTTGGCAGGATTCACCAATGGAACATGCGACTTGTAGTCGGTCCATTTGTCATCCATTTTTCCTTCAGGAATTTTTGAATTTAATGTTGCCATAATTTTGTCAGTTGTCAATAGTCATTTTGTCAATAGTCATTTGTTTTTCGCCAGCCTGCTGACTGGTAACCAATGACCAATGACTACATTGCCCAGTTAAGAAGATCTTTGCCCATTAGATGTGCGCCGTAAAACAAGATTGGAAAAGAGCCGAAACCGATTCCCATGAGCAATGAAAATCCCAGCGCGGCTTTGTGCCAGATGGCGGTGTATTTTTTATTCGAAAGTCCGAGTGTCTGCATCGCGGAAGCAAGTGCGTGGCTCAAATGCAATGCGAGAAAAATGACAGAGATGAGGTAAAGTCCGGCGTAAATGGGATTTTCCATTGCCTCAACAACCGTTTGCGCAATTGTCAGCTGGTCTTCGCCACCAGCAGTTCCGGTGATGCGGTAAGGAACAAAGAAATTGTAAAGGTGAATGACAATGAAGAAGAAAATGATGCTTCCTGTGAAGCCCATGTTGCGGGAGATCCATGAGCTTGTTTCGCTTGTTCCGTTCACTGCATATTTGATGGGGCGGGCTTTTGAATTGTCGCGGGTAAGGATAATTGCCTGCGCAACGTGAATGACAATAGCGAGGAAAAGGATAATTTCAATGATGCGGATGAGCAGCATGTGCACCATGCTGTGCGATGTTTCATCAAATTCTACACCGCCGTCGCCGTAAAAAAGTGTGACGTTGGTATAAAGATGCTCAAGCAGAAATAAAATCAGGAAGAGACCGGAAAGGGCCATCACTGTTTTTTTGCCGATGGAAGAGGAGAAAAATTTTATCATACAAAGAATGTTTTACTGCCGGGAAGTCTGATTCGGAAGTTGGGCACAAATGTACCTACCAGACTGAATTGTATCAAGTGGAATTTTGAACAAAATTGATGGAAATTGTGTTGAAATGAGGAAGTTGAGAGGGAAAATGGCTTCTTATGCGGAATGAATCTAAAGAAGGGAGCCAAACACTGAATTTCTGCGTTTAGAAACTTACCACTTTCCAAATTGCATTTTTCTTCCATAAAATAACTGTGGCTGCACGCGCAGGGAATTCCGGTTTCTGACCGGCCAGTAAAACACGCTGAAATTCCAGGGGATTATATGCATAGCGGCTTATGCTCCAACGTTTCGAAGACATAAATTTTTTCAGCTGATCTTTTTCAAATTTCAAAATGGCGAAACGGAATGTAGTTTGTACATGTGTCTGCGGAATTTCTTTCTGGAGAAACAAACAAAACGCAAGCGCGTCTGCGTGGTGAATATGTGTACCGCCGGGTGTAAATTGTCGCGCAAAAACATGAAACAACTTATGAAATTCTTCTCCCAGTACATAAGCTGTTGCCGGCAGTAATTTACTTATTGCATGAAAACGTTTCGATAATAATCCGTGCGCAAAAAAATCAACCTGTTCTTGTTTGAGCGCATCAAGGAATTGAATCGTTTCAGCAGTTGTAATTTTATTGACACGATAAAACAACGCACGGTCGGCGAAAAAACTTTTCCTGAACGATTCATCCACATACAGGCGACTTAAAACAGGCTGAATTGCTGCTAACACGCGCTTGCTTTTTGCAGGATTTCTTTTGCGCGGGTGAGGTCGGCTATCAATTCATCTGCCAGCTCAAAACGATCATCGCGTTCAAGCAGAATTCCTTTGGGCGTGTGTCGTTTCAGCACATGTTCCATCAACGCAAAAATTTCCGGCTGCGTTTGTCGCGCGTGCGTGTCGATCACCTGCGAGGGCGAATCTTCATAGCCAACATAATGCAGCTGCGTGATCGTTTCGGCATTCAGTTCATCGATAAATGCCAACGGATCGAATCCGAGATTTTTGCTGTTGATGAATGCATTGGTAATATCCAGCAATAATCCGCAACCGGTTTTTTCGCAAAGTGTATTCAGAAATGCAGCATCGTTGTATTCGCGTCCGGCAAATTCAATATGATACGTGATATTTTCCAGGATCAGCGGACAACTTGTTTTGCTTTTGACGTAGAGAATATTTTTTTCAAGCACGGCAAGAAATTCATTGCTGAAAATAACCGGCGACAAATGCCCGATGTCGTATCCATGCGACTGCGTATAGGAAATGTGTTCGCTCCAATACGGCGGTTGAATAAAATCAATGACACGGATTAATTTTTCAAGATAGGCTTCATTGATTCCATCCGCGCTGCCAAGGGAAAGATTAATTGCATGCGGAATAAGCGTAAAATGTTTTTTCAAAAACGAGAGTTCTTCCCATTTCGATTCCGGCACATCGATATAATGATCAGCGATGATTTCAAGGAAATCGATTTTATCCCGGTTCAGAAAAATAAATGATTTCAGTTCCGGGCGGAAACCAATTCCTGTACCTAAAAATGGAATATTTTTCATTGCATTGAATTTTAACTACCGCACCCACCACATCCGCCACCGCCGCCGCAACTACCACCGCTACAGGAAGAACTACTGCTGCAGGAAGAGCCGCCACCAGATGAGTTACCAAAGCTGCTATTGCGTTCAAAATAGATAGCGCTTTGGCTGGTTAATTCATTGGAAAAATAAACGTGCAGAAAAGCAAAGTTGGAATAACGCAGCAAAATAAAACCATAAACAGCGAGCAGCAATTGCTGAAAGTATAACGGTTGCTCCTGCAATTTAGGTCCGGATACTGCTTTGAAGGTTGACTTCAGTTGGCGTAGTAAATCTTCTCCTTTTGATGAAGCATGAAAATCAACCTTTACCCTGGAAATAAAAATACACGAAAAGATGGCCATAATAATCAGGAAGCCAAAATTGGAATGGCCATGCGTGTAGGCTGCTATAATTTTATAAAAAGCAAGCAGCAGCAGAAAGGCGCCTGCGATTACTTTTATTAAATCAAATCTCGTGTATTCGGTCACTGACCAGATGTATTTATCCAAGCTGAGTTTCCGTTCCAGTTGCCGGCATTGCGCTTTAAAAAGCTCATTTTTCTCAATATCAACAACAAATTTATTGAGTTGTTTATCTGCGTGGAGACCATCAAACAATACTTTTTCATAGCCGTTCAATACACCCGGCTCGGCTTCTCTTATCTTTTTCTTTACGCTTACTTTTGTTTGTGTTTGATTTACCACCAAAGCAAAATAACCTCTGCGCACAAGATTGTAAACAGTTAGTAAAATCAATTCTCTTTCTGCGCCGCGTATGTATGCCACTTCATACGGATCGGGTTGAGCAGGAAGAATAAAATCATTCTTAGCTTTTTTAGGTTTGCTGATCAGCGCAGGAACGCGGTAGCGGACAAACAGGATAAGCGCAATACTAACAAGACCATAAAATACAAGGAATGCCGGCCCGTACATTTGCGCCAGTGGATTTTCAAACAAGCTATTCATGAATCTGTATTTGTTTGAATGCTTTGATGAGCTGCTTGTACTGGAGCATCAATTGATTGTAAGCCTGCCGGATTGTCTCCGGTGAAAGTTCGGCGGTTCCTTCTTTTATATGCAATAATTCGCGCAATGCAGTTTCGTCCATTTCCGGTTCAAGCAGCAGCTGCTCAATAATTTCTCTCCGTGTAGCGAAGTACACCGCCTTTTTAAGGTAAAGGAATGTATTCGCATTGATCAGCAAAGTGGTGAAACCGGTTTGCACTTTGGAAAGTAATTGTTCGGGCAGATTAAAATTCCACACGTAAAAATTCTTCATCCGCGAAAGCTGGTTCCGCAACTCCTGGGCGGCAATAAATTTCAGGTGCTGCTTATCAAATTCAATGGATTGCAGCAAATCTGTTCCGTGTAATAAAATGTGGTGCTGTTTTATATCAAACAGTTTCACCGCAAACACATCGCTCGACGGTGCAATTTCGGAAGATGTCAGCATGAAAAAAGCCAGCTTAAAATCGTTTGTCGCTTTTTGAAAGAGCAGGCTTAATTCATCCAACACATCCAGGTCGATCGTGTCCATTACAAAAAGCAGGTTCACATTCGATTTACCTGTTTTATAATCTGCTTTTGCCACCCCGCCATACAACACGACGGACTCGAGGTTGGCGCCACATTTTTCAATTACATGGTCAAGGAAAGATTCGAGTTGCGCAGCCAGCGCGGGATCATTTAGTTTGCTAAGATTGTATTTCATTGAAGGGGTTCATTGGTTTAACAAACTTACCCATTTCACGGACATCTTACATTCGCATAATATTAAGCGTGAATTAAATTAACATTACGAAGTGCCGATGCTTACTCCTTATGCACATCTTTAAATTTCAGCATATCCACCAGCCGCTGTTCTTTCTCATTATCAAAGCCGCACGAGGTTTTAAATTCTTTCGGATTTTCATAGGTTCCGAATAGCATATCCCACCACACAATATCACCGTAATTATTTGTGTGCTTATTGTATTCGTGATGTATGCGATGCATTTCGGGCCGCCGAAAAATATAACCGATCCATTGCGGTGTTTTTACATTGGTATGATAAAAGAATTCACCAAGAGCCGTACACAATGTATAAACTGCGCCGGCTTCCATGCTTAAACCAAGAAATGTATAAACGAGCAGACTTCCGATGATGGAATTGATCGTCATCTCCAATGGATGTTTATAGAATGAGGTAATTACTTCCAGCCGTTGTGCACATGATGGATCTGGTGAAAATGCCGCCACAGAAAATCATTGGTATGACGAAGGCGATGCCACCAGTAAAAAATAAATGTGGTGATGAAATAAGCGATGCAACCACCGGCGATATCGCTTACGTGTGCTGATAATTTGAAAACGCTGACAGATGAAAGCCATTTTTCCCAGGTATAACCCGCAAGAACAACAATGCCGAGCTGCACAAAATTTACAGCGAGCACACGAATTGTCCATGTCGGCACATCTGGTAATTTCCAGCCGGGGATTAAACGTTCGATAATAAAACAGAGCGCAAAAACACCAATGATGATGGGAAGCATAGGAGTAGTGTTGGTTTATGCAAAGCTGAGCAATGCAAAATCCAACTCTAACCAAAATGTGTTAAGGAATGAGAAAGCAATCCCCGCTGATTCCCGTTGTTGCCTTGTGCTTAATTACCCGGAGGCGGATAATTCGGTGGCGGATTGTTCGGCGGATATTGCGGATTATAAAAATTGGAAGGTGGCTGCATGGGTTGCTGCGGCGCGTATTGGTGATTTTGCGGCGGATGCTGCGGATTATAAAAATCAGAAGGCGGTTGTAATGGAGGAAGCGTCGGATCAAACAAGCGATTGATACGCGGCTGAACAAACCAAATACCTACGAAGAAAAACCAGATCAAAAAGAAATCGCCGGCGTAATCACTAAACTCTACATGGTTCCAGCGTTCCGTCATTTTAAGCGTCTTTGCTACAAACCAGATTGAATGAAAAATGCAAAACATGGAAAAGAAATGCATGGGAATAATGAGGAAAAAAAGCAGGCCCAAAGAAGGAGATGGACGCCAACCGGTTATTGTGCATAATGCGAAAATAACCATCCCCAGGAAAAACGTGCAGACATAGATTAATGGAACAAGAACAAAAGCGCGGAAACGACGCAGATTCATGCCTCCGTCAGGGCCGATACGTTCACCCAATGCTGTTCCGACTGTATAGAACCATCCGAACTGAGTGCCGAGAACCACCAGCATCACAATAAAGAACATCACCAAAAGCACTGTGATCTCACCCGTTAAAACCGTTGTCATGAATCCGATTAGCTCGACAACAATCGGTACAACAAAAATAAGCAGGAAGATCTGCCAGTGTTTTGCTCTCAGGAACCAGGTCATGTGGGAAGGGGAATTAAAAGATTTGCGTTTTTTTTAAATCATTTAGCAAGCCTTGCAAGAAGCTCTTTATCTTCCTCAAGAATTCTATTCAACAAGAGTAGCGTTTCTGCATCCATAAATTTATTCGACATCGATTGAGAAAACCGCCTGATCAAAAGTACAAAATCCCAACACACACCGCGTTTCCTGTATGTTTGGCTAAAGCCGGATAATTGCTAATCTTCATTACCCTGCCATGAATGACAGGGCAATGAATAATTTCATATTATTAGCATTCTAAAATTGAAAAAAATATTCCCCCGTCACTCATGCCGGGGGAAGCAACCAAAAGTAAAATGGGCTTTAGCCAAACATACAGGAAGCGCTTGCACGAGGAGATTCATAACTTAATGTCTTTGCCCTACGACACTTGTTATTGTAACTGAGCCACTACCCAATCCCACCACTCATCACAAAAACTTCAATTCCAAAAAGAATCCCTTTATCTTTAGTCCTCTCTCCGAAGGAGTCTTTCGGACAAAAACCAACCTATGCGCTACGCTCCTATCAGCAACAAGCTCTTTATTGAAAATCGTAAACGTTTTTCGAAACAGCTGAAAAAACATTCCATCGCTGTATTCAATGCTAACGACATTCAGCCGACAAATGCAGATGGCACAATGCCATTCAAACAAAATAAAGATCTTTTTTACCTCAGTGGAATCGACCAGGAAGAAACCATCCTTTTGATTTTTCCTGATGCTCCGGATAAAGAGCATACCGAAGTTTTATTCGTGCGTGAAACCAACGAGCACATCGCGGTATGGGAAGGTGAAAAGCTTACGAAAGAAAAGGCCGCTGAAAATTCAGGAATTAAAAAAGTCTATTGGACGCACCAGTTCAAATCGGTTTTTACTTCGCTCGTTTTTGAAGCTGAAAATATTTACATCAATTCGAATGAGCATGTGCGCTCTTCGAATGAAGTGCAATCGCGTGATGAACGCTTTTTAGAAATGTGCAAAAAAACCTATCCTTTGCACCATTACCTCCGCAGCGCACCGATCTTGTACGACCTGCGCGCGATCAAATCAGAAATTGAAATTGAACTCATTCAAAAAGCCTGCGATCTTACAGAAAAAGGTTTCCGCAGGCTGCTTCCGTTTGTAAAGCCCGGCGTTTGGGAATATGAAATTGAAGCCGAGCTTGCACATGAATTTATCCGTCACGGTGCCGGATTCGCAGGTTACGAGCCGATCATCGCAGCCGGGAAAAACTCCTGCGTGCTGCATTATAATATCAACGACAAGCAGGCAAAAGACGGCGATGTGCTGCTCATGGATTTTGCTGCAGGCTACGCGAATTATCAGAGCGATCTCACGCGTACAATTCCTGTCAATGGAAAATTCACTAAACGTCAGAAGAATGTGTACAATGCAGTTTTGAAAGTGATGCGGTTCGCTTTTTCAAGATTAGTAGTTGGAAATAATATCGCGGATTATCACCGTGAAGTCGGCGCGGCGATGGAAGAAGAATTGCTGAAGCTGCGCCTGATCAACAAAACAGATATTAAAAAGCAGAATCCCGGCATGCCGGCTTACAAGAAATATTTCATGCATGGCACTTCGCATTATCTCGGATTGGATGTGCATGATGTGGGAAGCCGCTATCGCAAATTCGAAGCAGGAATGGTTTACACCTGTGAGCCTGGAATTTATATTCCGGAAGAAGCAATCGGTGTTCGGATTGAAAACGACATCCTGCTCACGAAAAAAGGCCCTGTCGATCTCATGAAGAATATTCCGATCGAAGCAGAAGAGATCGAAGCGTTGATGAAGACTTCGATACGTTAAGCTCTATGAAAAATTGTTCACTTCGTATTCGACATTATCAAGAGCTTAACTACTCAGTCTGACAAAAATTACTTCTTGTCAGACTGAGCAGTGAAGCGTATCGAAGGCGGGCAAGAAGACACATATCCATTGAATACTACAATTGATCGAAAAAAAATCTTTGATCAATTTTCATCCTATACCTTAGTCAGATATGACAACGATAAAGATGCCTGTATTCAAGCCTGCAATTCCTCCTACAAAAACCATTATGTCACGCGGCGCGAAAATCCGTTTTTCGGATACCGGCAAAGGCCGCGCGCTGGTTTTGCTTCATGGATTTCCTTTTTCGCTGGAGATGTGGTTTGGAAACGGGTATGCAAATGCGCTTGCGAAAAAATTCCGCGTGATTGCTATTGACCTTCCGGGTCATGGAAAATCGGATTGCATTGGTTATGTGCAGAAGATGGAATTGATGGCGGATGTGGTAAAAGATGTGATGGATTCTTTAAATCTCCGCCGGTATGTAATTGCCGGTCATTCGATGGGCGGATATGTCGCGCTTGCATTTGCTGAAAAATATCATGAGAATCTTCGCGGACTTTGTTTGTTTCATTCTTCTGCTTCACCCGACAGCGCAGAAAAAAAGTTGGATCGTGATCGCGGAATACGATTAGTGAAACGCAACCCGGTGAAATATACGAATGCGCTTGTCACTAATTTATTTGCTGTGGCCAACCAGCGTTACATGAAAAAAGAGATCAGCTGGATCCGGCGCATGGCGGCAAAAACAAAAAAACAGGGAATTGTCGCGACACTTGAAGGAATGAAGATTCGTCGCAACCGTGAAATCATATTGAAATTTGCGAAGTTCCCGGTATTATTTATTGCCGGAACGCGCGACATTGTGATTCCGTTTGAAGCGATGAAAGCACAATCTGAATTACCGAAGACCGGAAAATTAATCGCGCTCGAACGTGTCGGTCATATGGGATTCCTGGAAGCAAAAGAAATTGCGGTGAAAAAATTACGCGCGTTTACCGGATCATGCTATTCGCGCAAGGTCAGCTGACGCGAAATTTTGTATTACGCAGGTTGTCGCCATCAATAACACACAATTGATAAAGTGCGGGAGAAAGATTTTCGATATTGATCTTATGTGGTGGTCTGCCGACTAATGATCCTTGAGCAATTTCCATACCTGATAAGTCAAAAATACTCCACGAGCATCTTTCGGTCAGAAGCTCGTAATCCAGCAACAACTCCTTGTTTGTCATCCTGAATTCCATCATTACTTTTTGCATTGGATCAACGGGTAATATGAATGTTGTGGGAGAAATTATTTAATTGTACGAAGCGGTTCTGTCAGAAGTTGAAATAATTCGATAGACATCGATATAACACGGACGAAGCAGAGACGTAATTCTTACAAACGAAAAATCCTGGTCCCGATAAATTATCGGGACCAGGGATTTTTCTCCGGGAATCAACCGATGGCTATTGCTTCAGAACTCTCGCAGTGCCCCAAGATTTTCCATCAGAAATCCGGATAAGGTAAATGCCGGGAGAAAGTTTTTTCAGATCGACGACAGTAGATGTTTTTGAAATAATTTCTGTGGCGACTATTTTACCGGTCATGTCATAAATTTCTAATGTTGCGTTTCCATTTTCAGGATGATATAAAACCGTGACATTATCTGAAGCCGGATTCGGATAAAATTCGACCAGCAGATCATGAGACGCTTCATTCACCGAAAGCGGATTGATCACACATGTACACGGCGAGCTTTGATTATAAAAATATCTCGCGCTGTCTGCAACAGTCTGAATTGAGCCGATGCTTGAACCTACTATTGTATCAAAAGAACGGCCATATACAAAAGCGAAATCCAGGCACATTGCGTTGCCGGGCTGCATTATGAATGGCCCTGAACCTGCAAAAGCGCGACGGTCATAAGGTGTATTGTTTTCCGTCATCTCACTCCAGTTTCCATTGAGAATTGCACCACCTGTTCCCCAACCTGTAGCATCAGAAGTTGCCGGATACATAAAGTCAGCGTTTTGATTTCCTCCATATCCATTTCCACCATAAGTTATCGGCGTCCCGTCTTTCCAGAATCCGGACATGTAACCGTAATAATCCTGGGCAAGAACAGGGTTACCGGTTATGGTAAAATCGTTATTGTAATACACGAAATTGTTCATCAGGCAAACTTCACCCGGCTCATCGACTGTTCCGTTCCGGTTATTGTCTACAAAATCATTTGGTGTGGCAAGCGGACCACGCAGGAAAACAACTCCTTCAGCAGGAGGATTTGCGCCATAAGTTCCTGTTGTGGGAAAAGCAGAAGTTCCATCATTAGCATCGCCGTTATAACCATAAAACATACTGCGACCTACATCACATCCGACAAAATCATCGCTGTACGAACCAATATCAAAATCTATAAATGTCCCGATGTAAGCGTTCGTTAATGTGATCGATGAACGATTGTACATTTTGTAATTCAGGAATACAACTGTATCGAGCCATGTTCCGGGTGCGCTGTATCCATACAACATCGCATGGAATTCGAAATTCATTATTGCGCCGCCGGTTTCAGTATGCACATTTCTTCCATCATTAAACATAAAAAAAACAGCCTGGTCGCCTTTGATGCATGGATAATCACCGGCAGATGGATTGTAAACACCATCGCCATCTATGTCCACATAGGCGGCGAGCTGCGCGGCTTGTCCCATAGCAACATTTCCGTTACCGGGCCAGTCTTGTATCACTGCAGGAATCGTGGCAAATAAACCGAGACGAAAACTATCAACAGTAGAGCGGTTTATTTTCCACACCCTGTTCCACAATACGTCGTTTGCCGCGGAATAACTTGACTGTGTCATGATCGGGCCCGGATAAAAATCATTGCCGCTCTGCCGATAAGTTTGCGCACCCAGGCGCAATTGTCCGCCCGCATCGAGTCCACCGACCCACAACGCGCCTGCAGAAATCATGTGCGTACCCGCTCCTTTCGGAACTTCAAAGCCGGGATTTGTGTAATCCCAAAAAAGATCACCATTGGAATTCACCATTGCTTTTGCCTGGTTAATATCAAGCGATGCATTTGCCCAGGGTTGTGCACTTACAGAAGTCACTGCTGCAGCAACAATTAAAACAGAGTATATTAATTTTTTCATTGTATAATTTTTTTGTACTAAAATCTGACTTGACAAGTTTCGTGTTTTTAAAACTCTTTTTTGTACCAGAATACTTCATGTTTATACATGTCCAGCGGATAAAAAAAACCGCCCCGGGGGTTTATTCGGGGCGGCTGACTATAAAGACGGTTGCGTGTTGCAACCTGGAGGTCGAAAAAGAATCCCGATCAATTTTCTATTTCTCTTACTGAAAAAAGACCGGGATTCTAAACACACACACTCAGGAAAAAATTACCTGAAACACACTGTAAAAAATTAAACCAACACAAGCAATTCCAAAAATGATTCCGATTGTTCCGAGGCCATCAATATGATATTCGTGGCCTTTACGGTAAGTTGACTTTTTCATGGCAATGATATTATAGGGTTCATATTTTCTACACCGCTTTGTTTGCCGAAGGGAGCGGGTGACTTCTATCGTATAACGCATCTGCAGAAATACGTTACAGGATTTTTGAGGATTTATTTTAAGATCCCAACACTCAGGGGAGAAAAGAGTGCTGAGATTTTCAATACTTTTAAAATCATCTCAAAAAAATTGAGATGATTCTGTTAAGAGCCGGGTGTATCAAACAGTTGCCGCAACATCCCCGAATACGTCAGCCGTTCCGATACACCCTTAGGCTCAGGACCTACACTCTTAATTTTTTATCTCTGAACAGTTCCGTTTCTCATTGGGAAAAAGAAGAGAACTGCCAGCTTTAATTTCAAGGAACTTATACTTTGAAAAAGGATTTAAACTTTTGTTATCCTTATTTCTATTCAATATTACGTAAGGAATAATGAAAAAGATTATCACTTTTAACAGGTGGCTTAGGTTAAACGGTAAACGGGGTTTTTTTGAGATTAAGTGGTTATGCAAATAAATTACCGATTACCAAAGGGATGATTACAAATTACCGGATTACCAATTACCAATAGGGATGATTACAGATTGCAGATGGGAATAATTACAAATTACCGGATTACCAATTACCAATAGGGATGATTACAAATTATCCCAAGGGGACGCCTTCGGTGCAGGATGACAGATTACAGATGGGAAATAATTACCGGATTACCAATTACCAATAGGGATGATTGCAAATTACAGTCCCGATAACTATCGGGAAGATTACAGAAGGGAATGATTTTCGGGACAGAAAAAAGTTATTGGGCCTAATAAAAAAGGGTTAATAGTTTTGCAACTCTTAACCCTTTACCCGAAACTCGAAACCCGAAACTTTTTAAACTTTATTAAGCCGCTGTACAAAGGCTTCTTTCTTGCGGCGGGAAATTTCTATTTGTGTTCCGTCACTCATCACTGCATAGCCTCCGTCGCTTTTGAGAAAGCGGACTACGTGATTCATATTAATAAGGTGATGATGATGTACGCGGATAAAATCATCCGGCGGTAAAAGATCTTCGTAATGCTTGAGGCTTGCGGAAACAAGGAGCTTCTTTTTATTTTCCAGGAAAAAGCTGGTATAGCTGCCATCTGCTTCGCAACGGATAATGTCTTTTACATTCACAATCTCGTACGCGTTGCCGGTAGGAAGGGAAATTTTCGTGTATTGATCAGTTGGTTTTTTGAAATTCTGAAGCAGGAATTTCAGGTTGTCGAGATTCGCGGTGTTCATATGTTTTACGCGGATCTTTTCAACGGCGTTTACCAGCTCTTCGGGATCGATCGGTTTTAAGAGGTAATCGATTGCGCTGTATTTAATGGCGCGTAAGGCGTGCGCGTCTGAAGCGGTGGTGAAGATTACTTCGTAACTGGAGCTGTCGAGCCTTTCGAGCAGATCAAAACCGCTTCCATCAGACATTTCAATATCAAGAAAAATGAGGCGTGGGTTTGTTTTCCGGATCAGCTCTACTCCTGTAGCAACTGATTCCGCATTGCCAAGCAGATTTACATCGGGGCAATTCGCAGCAATGAGCGCTTCGAGAACTTCGCGGCTTTTTTTCTCGTCTTCAATAATTACAGCATTGATTACATCACTCATGGCAGGTAGGTTTCAGGTTTGAAAGAGCACAAATTAGGAAACAGGTATGAATATATCAACTCTTGTCCCGGCAGCGGATCCGTCTTCGCTGTAAAGATCAGTAATTGTAAGGCTTAATTGCGAACCATTAAGGCGGTTTATCAGCTCCAGGCGGTCGTGTGTGATCTTCATTCCGAGTGATTTGTGATCTTTCCTGTTAGAAAGCTGCCTCATTTCACGCGCTTTCTCACGCCCGATTCCATTGTCAGTAATGCTGCAAATAATAGTATTCGCTTTAAGCCGCATTGAAATGTCTAGTTTTCCACCACCTTGCTTCGGAGTGAGTCCGTGCAGGATTGCGTTTTCCACGTATGGCTGAAGCAGCATCGCAGGAATTTCCAAATAGTCAATGTCAATTCCATCAGCGATATGGATATTTGAAATAAATTTTCCTTCGAAACGCATTTCCTCGAGGTCGAGATAGAGCTGCAGATACTCCAGCTCTTCACGGATCGTAATAAGCGACTTCTCTGAATTATTCAGAATCACCCGCATCAAACGCGCGAACTTGTTAAGATATTTTCCTGCGTCTGCTGATTTATTCGTGAGGATAAAATGCTGAATGGAATTGAGCGAGTTAAACACGAAATGCGGATTCATCTGCGCGCGTAAAGCCTTCAATTCATTTCCCGCCATTGCCACACGCGATTCTGATTCTGCACGCTCTTTCTTTTTGATCTGGCGGATACGGTAAACGATCGAGGCAGATAAAATGAAAATGGCAATACAAGTCAGCAGCAGCCAGAACCATGGACGTTTCCACACCGGCGTTTGAATTACGAATGAAAAAGACGCGGGTTCAGGCGTCCACAATCCTTCATTATTGCAGCTGATTACATTGAAAATGTATTTTCCCGGCGGAAGATTGGAATAACGCGCAACACGATCGGGTGTCGGTGGCGAATATTCTGTTTCCCATCCGCTGAGCTTGTACCTGTAACGCACTTTGGAGGGATTCGTAAGGCAAATTCCTACATATTCAAACGAAATATTATTGTCGGCATAACCCAGCTCCTGGTCTGCAGTGAGCAGCGTGTCATTATAAAACAAACGCATTCCGGTAATGCTGGTTTTTGCATATGCCGGATTATTCCTGAAATTTTCCGGGGAATAACGAATCAATCCATTAACAGTTCCAAACCATATCTGTCCGCTCTCATCGAGATAAGTTCCGTTGGAATTACTTTCCACGCCTGTAAATCCTTCTTCTTCTCCGTACGTTGTGATGTTCTTGCTTTTATTTTTCCGGTAAGAAAGAACATCAAAACGACTCAGCCCCTGGTTGGTGCCGATCCAGAGATGCTCTGTTTTATTATCCATCACCATGCAATAAATCAGTTCAGAGCTTAATCCATCTATCACCGTCAGGCTGTCGAGTGATTTTCCATCGTAGATAAAAACACCGCCGAGCGTACCGAAATAAATACGCCCGTCTTTGTCTTCACAGATCTGGAAATAATCATCAGGTGAAAGATTTAATTTTTTCTTTTCATCGGTAAATGTTTGTCCGTCATAAGAGAAAAGTCCTGTGGGATAGCTCCCGATCCAGATCTTTCCGGTGCGATCTTCGTGAAGCGCCCAGATATCAAATTTTTCACCGGGAGCGGAAGTAACTTCAAGACCTGTAAAGCTGCCATCCTTTTCCATTATTGTCAACGTCTTTCCTCCCGCCATCCATAATCTCCCGCTGTGGTCAATCATAAAACAGTTTACAGAGTCACAATACAATCCATCTTTGCGATTGTAATTCGTCATTACTCCTTTCGAGATTTTTGTCAATCCGCCGGCCGAGCCGAAAAAAAGATCGCCATTGGGCATAGTAATAGCGGCGTACGTAATATCGGATGGAAGCCCTTTCGATTTGTTGATTATCGTAAATGCATTTCCACTTGTGGTCGTCGGATCATATTTAAACAGTCCTTTATTCTGCGAGCATGACCATATATTTCCTTCTGTGTCTTTTGTAATTCCGAAAATAAACGGGCTTGTCAATCCATCCTGCTCGCCATAGCTTGTAAAACCATTTCCACGAAAACGAAAAAGTCCACGATGCGTACCAAGCCAGAGACTGGATTCGTAATCGATGTATAGACAGCCCACAGTCGATGCGTTCACATCAGGCGAAACACGATAAGGTGTAAATGTTTGTCCATCGAAAGAAAACAATCCGTTATTCGCACCTATCCATGTTATGCCATCGCGGTCTGTGATCATTGAACTTACTGCTGGCATATCAATTCCGGCAGGAGTTAAGATCAGTCCGAAATGCCCGTTCTCCAGGCGTAATAATCCATCATTTGATCCTGCGAGAATTCTTCCCTGCATATCCTGTGAGATAGCAGTGACGGCGCTATTAATGCCGGCCGGTAATGCGTAGAACGTGAATTTATTATTTGCGAATACGTATACACCGTTGGTTGTTCCCATCCATATTCTTGCTGTATTTGGCTCCTGGTAAAGACAAAGAATTGATTTGTCTCCCGGCCCTTCATTACCGAATGACAGAAATTTTTCTCCGTTATGCCGGCACACGCCATTTGCTGTTCCGACCCAAAGCACATCACGTTCATCACGCAACAAACAATTCACGTAATTGCCCGGCAAGCCGTCTTTCACAGTAAAATTTTCGAATTCTCCGTCCTTATAACGTGAAGCGCCCTTAATGGTTCCCACCCACAAATCGCCACGGATGTCTTCCATGATGGATGTGACCCAATAATTCGGCAATCCATTGCGCGGTGAAAAATTTGTAAATGTTTTTCCGTCAAACCGGCTCAATCCACCATAACCGCCCGACCAGAGATAACCTTTGCTATCCTGGTAAATGGTATACACCTGTACGAATGGCAAACCATCATCAACGGAATAATTTCTGAAGTTGAATGATTGGGCACGCGCAGAAAAAGAAAAAGTGAGTAAGAAAAAGAGTGTCGCTACACCTGGCAACAGCACGCGTGAAAGCCGCTGCATAGAAAATGATCCGGGTGAGGGAGAAAACATGGTTTAAAGATAAGGGTTCGGGAAATACAAACGTTGAGTTCCCTCTTACCGATATGCCATTTATCAATGAGATGCTGCCAATTATCAAATACCGTAAATGCAAATGAATTATTACTGCGCTTTTACAAACTTCAGCATGTCGGTATGGGAGCCATTTTCTATGCGTATGAAATAGATGATTTGTGAAATAGCCGGCATGAATAAATTTTTACTAACGATTCGCTTGCCGCATTAAATCGCGCATTGCCAGACGCAATACAAAAAGAAGCGCAGGCAAGAAAAATTTTCATGAACCGAAATTTTTGTAATCATTTGATAAAATTTCCTTCACAGATATCCAACTCTTCTGCGATTGCCGGGGCCCGGCCAACATCCCCATTGAAACCGGACCCACAGCGTGATCGCATGAAATTTACCAATACGTGACGAAGGTATCCAGGCAACATACCGGCACCAAATCAGAGATTCCCGGTTTTATACCTGTCTACACGTGGTTTTTAAGTTTAATTACCTCATAAATGTTTGATAATAACCACCATGCCAATACAAAAATAATCCTGTCCAGCCGGTATACACGATTTGACCATTTTTATACATATTCAAAAGTCTGTTTTCGCATTTTTCACAGCCTCATTTATCCTGATCTTTCGGAATAATTAAGCTACATTCAAGGCAGCAGAAAATACCACCGAAAGCTACAAGGCTTGTCAATACAGAGGTGCAACAGATCAATGATCCTTAACTGCCATTTATGCCGGATCACTTTAAAACAAAACCAAGAGTATAAAATAACGCTGCAAAAATCTATCATCTTTATACATGTCAGGCAAAAATTCAGACGCACTTCACCGGCTCATTCATTCCTTGTCAAAACAAGAAAAAAGGCACTTCAAGATCTTTGCTTCACGGCACACGATCGGTGAACAGAACAATTATGTTTTGCTGTTTGATGCGATTGAAAAGATGAAAGAGTTTGATGAGGCAATTCTTTTGAAAAAATTCAAAGGAGAAAGCTCGCTCAATAATTTCAGCATTACCAAATCGCGTTTATACGAAACTATTTTGCGCAGCCTTGATGTTTTTCATCACAACAGCTCGGTTGATGCGCAGCTTTGGAAAGAATTGCATTACACAGAGATACTTTACAAAAAAACATTGTACGATCAATGTGCGAAACGATTGCGCAGCGCCAGGAAGCTTGCCGAGAAATATGAAAAGCATGCAGTGCTCGTGCAGGTACACGCGCTGGAAAAAGCGCTGGCAGAAAAAGATTCTTATTCCGGATTCAGTGATTCAACGATCCTCGATGTGCTTACGGAAGATCGAAAAGTGGCGGAAGATATTCGTGTGTACAATGAATTGTGGAATGTGAAAAGCCGTTTGTTCTTATTGTTGAATACAAAAGGCCGTGCACGCGGCTCAGAGCAGCTGGATGAATTCCGTCACCTGATTGATGCTTCTTTGCAACAGCAAAAACCGGAAGTGCTGAGCGTGAACGCGCGTTTTATGTATCATCATACTTATAGCGCTTATTATTTCGCGATCACAGACGCGGACAACTGCAGGATACATCTCGCGTCGAATGTAGCGCTGATCGAATCGAACACCGAAATTTTCCGCGATGAGCCGAATGTTTATTTCGGGGTGCTCACCAATCTCATTTACGTTTGCAGCAGGCTGAAGCTTTATAAAGAAGTGCTTGAAAACCTGAAGAAGCTGCGTTCACTTCCCGAAAAGCTCGACACCGCGCGCAATGAAGACCTGGAGATCAAATTGTTTTCAAGCGCGTACAGCCTTGAATTAACGCTTTACAATTCGATCGGGCATTTTGACAAAGCGATGAAGCTGGTTCCCAAAATCGAAGAAGGATTGCTGCGTTTTGAAGGCCGGCTGAGCAAATTACGTGAGGCCCATTTTATTATCAGCGTAGCTGTTGCTTATTATGGGGCAGGCAAATTTCAGCAATCGCTCAAGTGGACTTCCCGGCTGCTGAACGATTCAGAGATCGGTGAAAATGAGTGGATTTTTGCAGTTGCGCAGGTGTTCGCGCTGATCCTGCACATTGAATTAAATAATTTCGATGTGCTGCCGTATGTTGGCCGCTCAGTGCAGCGTTACCTCAAAACACGCAACCGCGCTTACCAGTTTGAGAACGTGTTTCTAAAATTTGCCGAAAAAATATCCAAAGCAGACGATGCGAAAACGATTCACCCGCTTTACGAAGAGCTGAATGAAAATCTTCAAAAGCTGGATGAAGATCCTTTTGAAAAAACCGCGTTTGAATATTTTGATTTCCCGGCATGGGCGCATAGCAAAGCGAAAAATATTTCTTTTCGCGAGATCGTTGCAGAAAAAGCGGGAGCAGTGCAGGAAATTTAACGGCGAGATTACAACAGAGAAATCTCCGGGGTGCTTTGATTCGTATCTTCGCACTATATAAGCTATAAAATCTGTTCCTCTTTATTTTTGAAATATGAAAAACATCTTTTTACTCTTCTCATTATTATTCGTTTCTGGTTTTGCTTCAGCACAGGATGCCGCTACGACACATGCAGAATTTACGCTGCAGGGAAAAACCTACATCGCGAATTACGACGAAACAAAACACGTGCTGACCATGAGCGAAGAAGTCTCTTTTGAAATCTACGATGAAACCGGCTCCTGCGTAAAACGATCAGAAGGATTGACCGTGGATTTCAGATCGCTGCTAAAAGCGGAAGAAAAAACATTTACCATTCGCTTTTACAAAAAGACAAAACAATCGAAGCGCAGAAAGAAGTCCTCGATCAAACAAAAAGGTGAAATCGGGATTATGGTGATCAAGGATCAGAAATAGCTTCCGGTTAATTCCGGAAATTACCATTCACATCCATGATGACGAGAAGCGCCCTGTTATAACGTTCGGAATCTTCGATTTTACCCGGTGATGTTTCGAAAGGCATATATACTGTTCCCCCGCAGGCAATTCTTCCGTCAGCAAGTTGAATGGCCGTAAGAAAATCCGAAGCAGTCGGGTACATGGTGATGTACAAGCCTGGCAAATACGCATCAGGCCCGTCAGCAATTCCCAGCATATCTTCCTTCACCACCTTCATAGACGGATCATAAATCTTGTATGATCCTTTACTTATGATGTATTGTCCGATCGTTTGAAAACGGGAGCCATACAGGAAAATATTTCCATTCGCCAGCGTCAGCACACCATTTGCACGGATCTCATCGGTTTCTTTCATGATAATCAGCGTGCCGTTGGAGTCCAGGGAAAATATTTTGGTGCTGCATTCTGCCACCGATTCATTGCTCGTGCTGCAAATGTAAATGAGGCTTTTGTTTTTGCCTTCCGAAACACCTTGCGCGTAAAAAGAAGAATAGCCATTCAATGTTTTTTTCCACACCAGCTCTCCATTTGCATCCAGCTTATAGATCAGGGATATAAAAGAAGTGAATATTTCGTTATACAGCTTTCCAAGCACGATGAGCGATCCATCTTTCATTGCAAATACTTTTGACGCTTCTTCATTGTCTTCGGTTGCAAGTGTTTTATACCACGTTTGCTGATCGTCCTGCACATTGTATTTGTAAATCGAAATATGATATTTCCCTGTGCTGCTGCTCTGCACTGTTTTTGCAAGCACCGCAAAGTTTTTATCCAGCTGGCAAACATCACCCGTCAGCGTGGCTGTATTTGTCATCATCGCATCCGATCCCTGTATCTGACCTGTCGCATTGATGGTATTCAGCGACATCGTCATGCGGTCATTGACAATCTCCGTTCCCCAGATGCGCATACGATCGGCCGAACAAATGGTGAAATTATTCAGCTCATAAAATTTATTCGTGGTGGGAAGCGTGGACTGTGATTTTAATTTTCCTGCCTTATCGCACACCGCCCAATAAGGACACGGATTATTATACGTTCCATCGCTTGCTTTTCCGAGCAGGAACAGATCGCCGTTTGAGTTTTCTTTGATCGAAATGATACGGTTATTCACGAATTCGCTCGTGGTATCGCTGAACCAGAAAGTGCCGGTTTGTGAAAATAAAAATGCGGGAAATAAAATAAATGCCGCGAGCAGAGAGGTTTTGTTTTTCATACAGGGATAATGCTTTCAGAGAAGTAGAGTTACCCGCGAAAAACAATTTTGAATCAATTTAACTCCGTTAGCCTGTCAAAATACTACAAATGAGTTACGACGAAAAGCCGCGAAAGACAAAATCTATTTTCCCATCAGCGCGTCCCACCCCTGTGCTTTGATCGGATGTTCGGTGTTTGAGCGCGTAACAAGATTTACGCCACCTTCTTTTGCAGTAATGTGACCGATAAAAGTTACATCGGGATTATGCTGCAGCTTTTCATAATCTTTCATATCAATAGTGAAAAGTAATTCATAATCTTCCCCGCCGTTCATCGCGCACATGGTAGGATCGAGGCTGAATTCCCTTGCGCGATCAAATGTCATTGGATCAAGCGGAATTTTTTCTTCGTAGATCTGCGCACCTACTTCCGACTGCGAGCAGAGGTGCAGAATTTCAGAAGCAAGCCCGTCGGAAACATCGATCATGGAAGTCGGAACAATACCAAGTGTGTTCAGCATCTGCACCACGTCAATTCTTGCTTCGGGCTTCAGCTGTCGTTCAAGTATATAATCGTTTCCTTCCAGGTCAGGCTGAATTTTCGGATCCGATTTAAACACTTGCTTTTCTCTTTCAAGCATCATCAATCCCATATACGCCCCGCCGAGATCTCCGCTTACGCACAGCAGATTTTTTTCTTTCGCACCATTACGGTAAACGAGCTTTTCTTTTTCACTTTCCCCGAGAATGGTGCAGGAAATGATCAACCCGCTTGTAGAAGAAGTTGTATCGCCGCCTACAAGATCAACGCCATAACGCTCACATGCAACAAGCAATCCTGAATATAATTCTTCGATCGCGTCAAGCGAAAATTTACTCGAAACAGCAATAGAAACCAGCAGTTGTTTCGGCACCGCGTTCATGGCGCAGATGTCGGAAAAATTTACGGTGGCCGCTTTATAGCCGAGATGCTTTAACGGAACATAACCAAGATCAAAATGAACGCCTTCCACCAGCATATCAGTAGAAACAACTGTCAGCTTTTTTTCGCCGTATTCAATCACAGCCGCATCATCCCCGACTCCTTTTATCGAAGAGGGATTTTTGAGCTCAATATTTTGGGTGAGATGCTTGATAAGCCCGAATTCGCCAAGTTTTGACACTTCGGTGGTGGATTGATTGTCTAACATGCTGTAAAGGTAGTTAGGAGTTCGGAGTTTTGAGTTCGGAGAATCTTAGGGATTTCATCACAATCTCAAACTAAACACTCCAAACTAAACACTAATCACCAATTGTTAATAATCTGTCGAAAACGTTGCACATCTACCTAAAAGTAGGTATTTTTGCAGCGGTGTTTAGATTTAGTCTAAATAAACGGAATTACATACAATACTGACAATCAATGATTACAGTAACTGAAAATGCAAGAGAGCAGGCAATTAACCTGATAAAAACGGAAAATCGTCCGGCAGATTCGTTCATCCGCGTTGGGGTGGATAGCGGTGGATGTTCGGGCCTTTCTTATAAGTTGGAATTCGACCACATTTTGCAGCCGACCGACCAGGTTTTTGAGGATAAAGGGATCAAGATCGTGGTGGACAAGAAAAGTTTTCTTTACCTGATCGGAACCGAACTCGATTATTCAGCCGGATTGAACGGAAAAGGATTCGTATTTATTAATCCGAATGCATCGCGCACATGTGGCTGCGGAGAAAGTTTTTCTGTTTAAACAATATTTATGAGCGATCAAGATCAGCGCAACAAATTAAAACTTGAACGCAGACGACGCGAAGCTCTTTTATTTTCTCCCCAAGAAAGAATAAAGAAAATGTTTCGACTGATGTCAATTGCAACAATATTGAATAAAGGACCAATAAAAAAACCACATGGATTAGGAGTGGTTTTAAAACGGAAAGTATCCTGAAACGCTGATAAAATTTTTGAGAAACAACTCCCCGAATTAAATGGCCGAGAAAAACGAAATATTAGAAGAGTTCACACAAGGCGAATACAAATACGGATTCGTCTCCGACATTGATACTGAATTTGCCCCGAAAGGATTGAATGAAGATATCGTGCGCTTTATTTCCAAAAAGAAAAATGAGCCGGAATGGATGCTTGAGTTTCGTCTGAAAGCATTTCGTCATTGGCTGAAAATGGAAGAGCCAAGTCATTGGGCACACATCAATTTCCCGCCTATCGATTTCCAGGATTCCTGCTATTATGCTGCTCCGAAAAAAACAAAAACAGTCGGAAGCTTAGATGAAGTTGACCAGGAATTGCTAAAGACATTTGAAAAGCTCGGAATTTCCCTCGAGGAACAAAAACGTTTGGTAGGAATGGAATCACGCATCGCTGTTGACGCGGTAATTGATTCTGTTTCTGTAAAAACAACTTTCAAAGAAGTGCTTGCCGAAAAAGGAATTATTTTCTGCTCATTCAGCGAAGCCGTGCAGGAACATCCTGAGCTGGTGCGTCAATACATGAGCTCGGTCGTTCCTTACACCGATAATTTTTATGCCGCATTGAACTGCGCGGTTTTCAGCGACGGTTCTTTCTGCTATATCCCGAAAGGCGTTCGTTGCCCGATGGAGTTAAGCACTTATTTCAGGATCAATTCTTCCGGCACAGGCCAATTTGAAAGAACATTAATTATTGCCGATGAAGGCTCCTACGTTTCTTATCTCGAAGGCTGCACCGCACCGATGCGTGATGAAAATCAACTGCACGCTGCCATCGTTGAAATTGTAGCGCATAAAGATGCCGAAGTAAAATATTCAACTGTGCAGAATTGGTATCCCGGAAATAAAGAAGGCGTTGGTGGCATTTACAATTTTGTAACCAAACGCGGAATTTGTCTCGGTGATAATTCCAAAATTTCGTGGACACAGGTAGAAACAGGTTCCGCAATTACGTGGAAATATCCTTCAGTGATCTTAAAAGGAAATAATTCTGTCGGCGAATTTTATTCTGTCGCCGTCACCAATAATATGCAGCAGGCTGATACCGGAACAAAAATGCTGCACATTGGAAAAAATACACGCAGCACGATCATCTCGAAAGGAATTTCAGCTGGTAAAAGCCAGAATTCTTATCGCGGATTAGTGCGTATCGGAAAAGGTGCAACCAACGCAAGAAATTTTTCGCAATGTGACTCCTTATTGATGGGAGACCGTTGCGGCGCTCATACATTCCCTTACATCGAAATTCATGATAAGACAGGTGTTGTAGAGCATGAAGCCACAACTTCAAAGATCGGTGAAGACCAGATCTTCTATTGCAAACAACGCGGCATCGATACAGAAAAAGCAATCGGGCTTATCGTAAATGGATATTGCCGTGAAGTACTAAATCAATTACCAATGGAATTCGCAGTAGAAGCACAGAAGCTTTTATCAGTTTCATTAGAAGGAAGTGTTGGATAAACTCCTTTGTGCCTCAGTGCCTTTGTGGCGATCCTTTTTTGCCACTAAGACACAAAGTCACCAAGAATAAAAAAGCTATGATTAAAATTAAAAATCTCCACGCATCTGTTGAAGGAAAAGAAATCCTCCGCGGATTGAATCTTGAAGTTAAACCAGGCGAAGTGCATGCTATCATGGGGCCGAACGGTTCCGGAAAAAGCACGCTCGCTTCTGTTCTTGCAGGCAAATCAGAATATGAAGTCACTGAAGGTTCAGTAACCTTTAACGGTAAAGATCTTCTCGATATGTCGCCTGAAGATCGCGCACGTGAAGGGGTATTTCTTGCCTTTCAATACCCGGTGGAAATTCCCGGAGTGAGCAATATTAATTTCCTGAAAACAGCGATCAACGAGATCCGCGCTTATAAAGGACTCGGGCCTATCGAGCCGAAAGAATTTCTTGCGATGGTGAAAGAAAAGCAGAAGCTGGTGGAGCTCGATGGAAAATTAACAGGACGTTCTGTCAACGAAGGATTTTCCGGCGGAGAAAAAAAACGAAATGAAATTTTCCAGATGGCGATGCTTGAACCGACCCTCGGAATTCTCGATGAAACAGATTCCGGATTGGATATTGATGCGCTTCGTATTGTTGCAAATGGTGTTAATCAATTGCGCGATCCGAAACGTTCTTTCATCATTGTAACACACTACCAACGTTTGCTCGATTATATAACACCTGATTTTGTACATGTTTTATACAACGGAAGAATTGTAAAAACAGGTCCGAAAGAGCTGGCGCTCGAGCTGGAAGAAAAAGGATACGATTGGTTGAAATCTGAATCTGTTGAAGCTTAAACCATGAACGCAACAGAAACAATGACATTTAAAGATCAGCTACTCGCACATTTCGAGAAGCAGCTTTCTACGCTATACGGTCAGACCGAATTACGCCGTGATGCCGCGAAAATCTTCGAAGAGCAGGGATTCCCTACGCGCCGTTGGGAAGATTATAAATACATCAACCCGGAAGCTGTTCTGAAAAAAGGTTTTGGATTCAGCACCGAAATGATGCGTGGCGTAACCGCAAATGACATCCGCGAATTTACTTTGGTGAAAGATGCGGTTGTGCTGGTAATTGTAAACGGCGTTTATTCTGCTGCGCTTTCACACCTTAAAGCATTGCCGGAAGGAATTACAGTCAACGGAATTGCAGAAGCTCTTTATTCCAATGAGACTGCAAAAAAACATTTCGGAAAATACGCGAAGTCAGCTTCCGATCCTTTCATTGCTTTGAATACAGCTTTGAATAACGGCGGCGTATTTATTCACATTGAAAAGAAAACAACGACAACCGTTCCGATCCAGGTGCTGCATATTTCAGACAATGAAGTTGCTTCATTTTTTCAACCGCGAAATTTAATTGTATCAGAAGAGTTTTCAGAAGCTGTTGTAATTGAATCGTTCGAGTCGATCGGGCCGGTGAAGAGCTTTACAAATTCCGTTACCGAAGTTTACGTAGCGCCGAATGCAAAGTTGGATCATTACCGCATTCAAACAGAAAGCGAAGTTGCTCAGCAAATGAATACATTGAATGCTGCGGTATGTGGGAATTCACTTTACAATACATACACATTCACACTTGGCGGAAATTTCGTTCGTAACAACCTGAACATTCTTTTCACAGAGAAAAACGGTGAAGCGCATTTATACGGATTGTACCCGATAACAGGAACGCAGATTGTGGACAATCACACTGTTGTTGATCATGCAGTTCCGAATTGCATGAGCAATGAATTGTACAAAGGCGTGATTGATGAAAAAGCGACTGCGGTGTTCAATGGAAAGATTTTCGTGCGTCAGGACGCGCAGAAAACAAATGCATTCCAGACAAACAGAAATATTCTCCTTAGCAATGACGCGACGGTAAATACAAAGCCGCAATTAGAAATTTACGCTGACGATGTGAAATGTTCGCATGGAACATCTACCGGAAAAGTAAATGAAGAAGCGATGTTCTATTTGCAGGCAAGAGGAATCGGAAAAGAAAGCGCGCGTGCGTTACTGATCCGTGCGTTTGCTGAAGAAGTGGTAGACCATGTGAAGATTGAAGAATTGCGAAACTATATTGACAGCAGGATTGACAGGATATTGAAATGAAAATGAAGTCCGAACTTCAACTTCTTAAATACGATTACTTTGAACGATATAAAAAAGAGCTCAAAGTTGATCTTGAAAAGTCGTTTTCGGAAATAGAGGAAAACAGAGACCCGATTGGTGGATTTAATTTTTATCTCGCCAGTGATAATTTCGAAAACAGAAGTGCTTATTATGATAATCTCCGTCTTGGTGGAAATTATTACGTGATCAATTACGCATTAAGCATCCCATTCCTTTTAATGCTCCCACAAAGTCTTGCCAAATGATAAAAACAAATAACCTACAGGCAGTGACTTACGACGTTCAAAAATATCGTGCCGATTTCCCCATCCTTTCCGAAAAAGTAAACGGAAAACCGTTGGTGTATTTCGACAATGGCGCCACCACACAAAAGCCACAAGCTGTTATTGATTCCATACTCGATTATTATTCCCGCTACAATGCGAATATTCATCGCGGTGTTCATCACCTGAGCCAGGTAGCTTCGAAAGCGTATGAAGACGCACGCGCAACTGTTCAAAAACACATCGGTGCAGATTCTGCCAATGAAATTATTTTCACGCGCGGCACAACGGAAAGCATCAACCTTGTCGCATGGTCTTTTTTGCGAAACCGTTTGACACCCGGCGATGAAGTGCTTGTTACTGAAATGGAACATCACTCCAATATTCTTCCGTGGCAGATGATCTGTGAAGAAAAAGGTGCTGTTCTCCGCGTTGTTCCTATAAATGAAAACGGCGAATTGGAAATTGCTCAATTACAAAAGCTGCTTTCACCGAAAACAAAATTCTTCGCATTCACCCATGTGTCCAATACCATGGGAACGATCAACCCGGCGAAAGAGATTATCGCGCTCGCACACGCAGCGAATATTCCCGTGCTTGTTGACGGCGCGCAGGCAATTCCGCACATGCCTGTCAATGTAAAAGACCTTGATTGCGATTTTTATTGTTTTTCCGCGCACAAAGTTTATGGGCCAACAGGAATCGGCGCACTTTATATTAAGGAAGAAATTCTCAATGAAATGCCACCTTACCAGGGCGGCGGCGGAACGATCAAAACTGTTTCATTTGAAAAAACAGTTTATGTTGATGGTCCGCTGAAATTTGAAGCGGGCACTCCGAATATTGAAGGCGCCATCGCATTAGGCAAAGCGCTGGATTATGTGAATGCAATCGGGATGGAAAATATCTTCGCGCATGAACATGAGCTCCTCGTGTACGCGACCGAAAAGCTGGTTGCCATTCCGGGATTGAGAATTATCGGCAATGGAAAAAACAAAGCTGGCGTTATTTCATTTTCATTTGCCAACATTCACCCGTTCGACATCGGAACTATTCTTGATCAGCAGGGAATAGCAGTGCGTACTGGTCATCATTGCACACAACCCTTAATGGAATGCTATAAAATTCCGGGAACTGTAAGGGCTTCGTTTGCGCTTTACAATACAAAAGAAGAAATAGATTTATTTATCACCGCTTTGCAAAAAGCCCTAAAAATGCTCTCATGAAGATCACGAACAAATTTGCCATCCTCGTTGTCGCTTTCGGAATTTTGTCTGTTTCATTTATTGAAGACGGATTGAAAAAATTAATTCCCGGCAAAGGAATTGCAGGTGAGCTGGTAATCGGTGAAACCACACGTGCGGAGATTGAAAAAAAATACGGCAGTGATTTTAAGGAGCTCACCTATTACACCAAAAAGAACCAGGACAGCGTTCTCTATTCTACTGCTTTGTATTTTGAAAAACAGGGATTGAAATTTTATTATCAACCCGCAAGCACAGGATTGTCGAGCGCACTTTTTTATAAAAATTTTCCTGCTGTTTCGGATAAAGGAATTCGTGCCGGCATATCTACTATGAAAGAGGTGATCGCGGCGTATGGAGAAAGCGAATGGTACACTTCCGGCCGCACTATGTTTTTGGAATACGATGGAATTGAATTTCATATTCCATTCGACGGAAAATACCCGATTAAAAAATCGGTTTATAAAAAAGCAAAAAACATGGTGGTGGAATACATCTCCATTGATGCTTCTGAAGTTGTTCAAGAAACATTAGACAAATGACCATCGCAGAAACAGAAAACGAAATTGTAGAAGAGTTTTCCATCTTCGACCAGTGGGATGATAAATACCAATACATCATCGACATGGGAAAATCTTTGGCTGTGATGAACGATGAATATAAAACGGAAGATCGTCTGATCAAAGGTTGCCAGAGCCGTGTGTGGCTGCACACAGAATTGATCCCGACTGAATCGGGAGGTAAAATTATTTATCATGCCGACAGCGACGCGATCATTACAAAAGGTCTTGTGGCGTTGATGGTGAGAGTGCTTTCAGATCATACGCCAAAAGAAATTGTAGATGCACAATTGACATTCATCAACAAGATCGGTTTGGCCGAACACCTCTCGCCTACCCGCGCGAATGGTTTGGTATCGATGGTGAAACAAATGAAAATGGATGCATTCGCGATAAATGCAAAAAAATAAAATGCTCCGACGCCAACAAAATTTTTAAAGATAAAATTCTCAATGAACGCCACTATAATATCCAACGACGCAACTTTAACGCAGCAAGTCATCGACGCGTTAAAAACCTGCTACGATCCGGAAATTCCCGTTGACATCTGGGAGCTCGGATTGATTTACGAGATCGACATCAACGACGATAAAGAAGTGAAATTATTAATGACGCTCACTTCTCCCAATTGCCCTGTTGCCGAATCGTTACCTGCTGATGTGGCTGATAAAGTAAGAATGGTGAAAGGCGTAAAAGCCGCAGATGTGAAAATCACTTTTGAACCGCCGTGGATTAAAGAAATGATGAGCGAAGTGGCACAGTTGGAATTAGGATTTATGTGATCTCGATACATTTTTCTTTTTTGTCAGACGGAGTGTTCGACAAAGGAGAAAGCATCTAAGTCTGACAAAAATCGAATGGAAGAGATAATCAATAAAGTAGAGAACAGCGGATTGATCACAATCGATCTCGGGGATTTATATCTTCCCGGCGAACGTGTGCTGTTGGATATTAAAGACCAGCTTTTCCAGGAATTAATTCTCCGCGAAAAAGATTTCCGTGAATTTATTAAATCGCATGATTGGTCTCAATACAAAGACAAATACGTTGCGCTTACTTGCTCTGCAGATGCGATCATTCCTGATTGGACGTGGATGCTGCTTGCCTCCGCGTTAGAACCATTCGCAAAAAAAATCGTTTTCGGATCGCTTGAAGTTCTGGAAACCGTTTTGTTTGACGAAATCCTTTCTTCATTTGATATTCAAAAATACAATGACGCGCGGATCGTAATCAAAGGTTGTGGTGATAAACCGGTTCCGAAATCCGCTTACATTGAATTGACAAGAAAGCTGCGCCCGGTGGTGAAAAGCTTAATGTATGGCGAGCCGTGCTCCACTGTTCCGGTTTACAAAAAGCCGAAATAAAATTATCACAAACGAAAAATCCTCCTCACAAGACTGTGAGGAGGATTTTTTTTACAAAAAACTTATCACTGAATGATGATGCGCTGAACTTGTTGCTCGTTTCCGGCAATCACTTTCATGAGGTACATTCCTGCTGCGCCTTCAATGCTGATTTGTTTGCTGAAGCCCGGGGCTACATTATTTTCAAGTGAAGAGAAGACAACACGCCCTTGTAAATCGGTTACTTCAATCTGCATATCTGCTGCAGTAACATTCACAGTCACCGTGAAATTTCCATTGTTCGGATTCGGATAAACGCTGATTCCGTTTGCAAGCGTTTGTTCTTCCACAACTGTACATGGATCAACAGTAACAACATCATTTGCAAAATCCACACAACCGCTTGCGCTGTCTGTCACAGTATAAGTAAGTGTGAAAGTGCCGTTACCGGAAAGTGCAGGGAAGAAAACTGTTCCTGTTGAATTTGCCCCAACACCAATTCCGCTGTATGTTCCATTAACAGGCGTTCCTTGTGAAAGCACTTGCGCGCCATCATTAAAACAAACTGTGCTCGATGGGAAATTAAAAGCCACAGCAGATGGAACATTTACAGTCACCATCGATGGACATCCCATTCCTGAGCCGGAGCAGGTAGCCTCTGAAAAAGTAGCGTCTGCATAACCAAATGTTTCACTTGCACCGCCAAATGTGCTTGAACCGCCTTCATAATGCCAGTACCAACGGTTGTTCCACGGAGAGAAAGTTAAACTTGCCATATCGGACAGGCCTGCATAAACTCCCACTGTAGTAACAGCTCCGTTTGGCAATACACGACGGTGAATATCATTGTCGTTGTAGTCACGATAAATTACAGAGAATTGTCCTGTACAATTTGCTTCAAGCACACCCCAGTCACTCCAGTTTTCACTGCCGTAGAGTTCCGGGCTGCTCAGATAACCAAGATCAGTAACAAGGCCATTATCCAGATCAATTACATACCAATGCTGTGTGTTTCCGCTGTAAAGCCCGATATAACCAAAGCCGGCAAAAATACCGTTTTGCTCATTATCCGTTCCCATATCAATTGGCTGGGAAAGTGATATCATTTCAACTGTTACGGCGAGATTGCTGTCGAGTCCGCGTAATGCTGTTACGGTAAATTGGTTCGGAGCATTATCCGGGTCGCTGGATAATGCAGTATTCCATAATGTCCAGATTTTTCCTGAACCCAGGTCAGAAACCATACCATCGCGTATTGGTAATACAACAGCCGATGCAGGTGTAAGATTAAGATCGTAACGCACACTTGCATCATCACCATTCAGGTAAACGTGCATAGGTGTAACTACTATACCACCACGATCATCACCAATTAAATTATCCACATCTACAATTGCAGAATCGCTTGCCAGTAATGTATCCGCATTAAAGCTCTGGGAATAATCTGTTCCTGCTACATAATAAATTGTATTCTGAACGAGGTTAGGAGTAGTAAACAGGTTGGTAGTATCCAGCGCCTGTGTCAAGGCAGCATCTGAAAACCAGATAAAATCGTTTCCGTTAACAGCATTTAACTGGACAGAAGTGCCGTAGCATGCATAGATCGTATTATTGCTGTTAACTACAGGCTGAGATCCTACGAATACACTAAGCGATCCTGTTGTAGAACAGCCCACAGAATCTGTTGCCGTGTAAATCAACGTCTGCACTCCCGTGCCAACATTAAGCGGGTTGAAAGTAGCACCGGATACACCAGGCCCGGAGAATGTTCCCCCTGCCGGTGAGCCTGTTAATGTATAAACACCATCCAGTGCGCATACCGAAGTATCAGCTATTGACAAGGAAGCAAATTGTGCAGGACCGGTTGGTGATGTACAATAATTATAAATCAGTTTTGTACGAACCCGAAGGCCGCAGGATCCCGGACCGTAATTAGGGATTAGCAGAAAGTCAATTGTATCATTTGGATTCCAGGAATTAATGACTGAGAAATTGATGAGGAATACCGTTGAATCTTCCGAAATGCAGTTATTGTTGCCATTTTGAGTCTGGCCGAAATAATTACCATTCTCATCATATATGTCAAAATACCAGGGGCTGCCTAAAGAGTTGTTCGGAGAATTGTTTGTACGGACGCTATAAGAAGAATTTCCCTGGTAATAAACAACAAACGTAGCTGTGCCCCAAGCGGTTGATGGCGTGTTGACAAAACGGAAAGGCAGTGAATCGCCGCCATTAACTACTGTATCGAACAACGCATTATTGTTATTCACGGCCATGCCGATTGCAGAATAGTTTTGTGCAGTTGAAACCTGCGGCATCAGCCAGCAAGCAACGAAGACAAGTGGAAGTAATAATTTTTTCATTTAATTTTTTGAGGTTTTGAGGTTGAAAATTAAGAGGTGCAAAGGTCATCCTTTAATCTGCTTATAAACTTTTCTTGCAGGGATTTTTAAAAACCCGGATTCTGAAAAACAGAACCCGGTTTTTTTTTGCAGAGTTTATCGCTGAATGGTGATCTTTTGAACTTCCAGCTGATTTCCGGAAGAAATTTTCATCATATACATTCCGGAAGAAACATTTCCAATATTGATTTGTTTTGTGAATCCGGGAGTTACATTATTTTCCTGTGAAGAGAAAACAACACGTCCCTGCAAATCCATTACTTCAATCAATATGTCAGCAGCAGTTGCATTGATAGCCACTGTAAACGAACCGTTATTTGGATTCGGGTATACACTGATTCCGTTTGCAAGCGCTTGTTCTTCCACAACAGTACATGGATCAACAGTAACAACATCAGTTGCAAAATCTACACAACCGCTGGCGCTGTCTGTATATGTATAAGTAAGTGTGTATGTTCCATTACCTGCAAGAGCAGGAAAGAAAACTGTTCCCATGGGACTTGTTCCAACACCAAATCCGGTATAGGTTCCCCCGGAAGGTGTTCCCTGTGAAAGCACTTGAGCACCATCATTTAAACAAACGGTGGCCGACGGGAAATTAAAAGCCACATCAGATGGAACGTTTACAGTTACCATAGAAGGGCATCCCATAGTGCTGGCACCGCAGGACGCTTCGGAAAAAGCAGCATCAGCATAACCAAGTGTTTCACTTGAACCACCAAAAGTAGAAGTACTGCCTTCATAATGGAAGTACCAACGTGCGCTGTCCGGGCTGAATACCAGGCTTGCCATATCGCCAAGATTGGCAAATACTGCCAGAGAAGTTGTACCGGCGTCAGGCAATGCAAGAATTTCAATATCCTGAGCGCTGGTATTGTTGCCACGATAGATTGCAGAGAAGTTACCGTTGCAGTCTGCTTGTAATACTCCCCAATCGCTCCAGTTTTCAGAACCGTAAAAACCCGGATTGGAATTGAAACCCAGGTCGGTAACAAATCCATTATCCATATCGATCACATACCAGTGTTCTGTATTACCGCTGTAAAGACCAACATATCCAAAGCCTGCAAAAATACCGCATTGCTCATTGTCAGTCCCCATATCAATCGACTGGGAAAGGACGAGCATATCGCTGGTCACGGCAAGGTTACTGTCGAGCCCGCGAAGTGCTGTTACAGTAAACTGGTTTGGAGCGTTATTAGGATCGCTTGAAGTAGAATCATTCCAAAGCGTCCAGATAGCACCGGTGCGCAAGTCAGAAACCATTCCGTCGCGGATCGGAAGTTGAACACCAGAGGCGGCATTCAAATCCAGGTCATAACGAACAGCATAATCATCACCATTCAGGTAAACGTAGTTATGATCAATTGCCATACCACCACGATCATCGCCGGCAAGATTATTTACATCAACTGTCAATGAATCACTGTCGAATAAAGTATCTGCGCTGAAACTTTCACTGAAATCCTGGCCAGCAACATAATAAGTAGTGGTTTGCGTCAGCGAAGGAGTAGTAAAAATATCCGTTGTATCCAGCGCTTGTGTCAGTGCCAGATCTGTATACCAGATAAAACCATTTCCTATTGTTGCATTGAGCGTAGCAGCGGTGTTGTAGCATGCATAAATAGTGGAATCGCTGTTAACCGTAGGCCCGGGTGCTACAAATACACCTGTAGTACCAGTTGTCATACAACCAATTGAATCAGTAAATGTGTAAGAAACCTGGTAAGTTCCCACGTTAAAGGAAGCAGGATCGAATGTAGAACCTGTTACACCGGGACCTGAGAATGTACCTCCTGAAGGTGTTCCGATCAGGGAATAAACATTTCCTCCAAGTGCGCAGGCGTAATTACCCATGAGGGAAACAGAAGCAAATTGTGCCGGACCGGTTGGTGAAGCGCAATACTCATAAGTAAGTTTTACCCGCACAGTGCTGAGACAAGGTCCCTGAAGACCGTTTACTAAAACTGTAAAGTCAATGGTATCATTTGCATTCCAGTTATTAATGTCAACGGATGTATAGGTGATAACAGTAGAATCTTCAGGACCACAATTGACCTGACCCGGGGTGTTGTTACCATAGTTGTTATTTTCATCGAACAGCTGCAAGGAATTAGCACCTGGGCCGAAATTTCCCTGGTAATAGAGAACGACTGTTGCGGTGTTCCATGCATAATCAGGCGCATTCACAAAACGAAAAGGAAGAGTATCGCTGTTGCCACTTATCGCAACCGTATCAAATAAATTGTTATTATTATTCACGGCCATTCCAAAGGAGGAATAGGTTTGCGAAGTTGAAACCCGGGGCATCAACATGCAGGCAACGAATACAAGAGGAAGTAAAAGTTTTTTCATTTAATTTTTGAAGGGATTAAAGAGATATAATTTAAGAGGCGCAAAGATGACTATTTAATGCTCTGTAAAAATCCAGGGCACGATTTAAAAAGGTCCTCAAACTAAGCCAGTTACGCCCGACTCAGGAAAACAAAAAACATACATAGCTATTTTTTCGGAAGATTGACTTTCTCGTAAATTATATGCTGTTCATTTTTCATCGATTACCGCTTGAACTTTTAGAGGATCGTTTGTTTGATGAACAGCTTTCTTCGTGCGCGAAGGTACACGCAATCAACCTCCACTATTATCCATCCATCTAAATGATGGTTAACCACTATATCAATGGTTGGATAGAAAAAACTTTCTGAAATGCGATTCGAAAACAGAAAAAACATGATGCCTGAATAGTAATGTAAAGAGAAACCGGCGAACAGTTCGATTTCAAAATGGCAACTTCTGTATGTTCTTTGTTGCTCATCCTGGATTATCAGAATTACAAATACAAAAAAAGCGCCCCATAAGAGAGGCGCTTTCATTTTTTTTAAATTATCTATTTAATATTGATCACGCGCATTGTTCCTTCGTGATTCAATGTAGTAAGCTTCACAAAATATGCGCCTTCTCCAAGTCCCATCGCGTCAAAATTAATTTCTACAGTATGCCAGCCGGTAGCCTGGTTTCCTTTTTCAAGAACAGAAACACGCTCACCGAGCATATTAAAGAGCTCCAGCTGCATATTGCCTGTTTGTGGCATCTGGTAAGAAATAGTGGTTGATCCCATTGCAGGATTCGGCATTGCTTTTAATATCTGTGCCGAAAAATTTCCCATCTGCTCCATGCCTGTGATGAAAACAGTCATCGTGGTATCGTAAGTTCCGCAGGCATTGGTTTGTGTAAGCGTAACTGTGTAATTACCACCGAACACGTACGTGTGCATAGCAGGGTTATTCACCGTGTCAATAGTGCCATCACCAAAATCCCAGGTGAAAGAAGTAAGATCTGTATTATTGTTGCTTACCGTAATTGTATTTCCTGAAATGGATGTCAGATTTATTCCATTCCCGATTGGATTGTGCTGTTGTGTCAGCGAGATCGGAACTGCGACCCAGTTATTGGTCTCATCTGTTTCCACAAAATCATTATCAGGATCTGTGATCGAAACGATATAATAATTTCCGTTACAAACATTTGTAAGATCAATGTTCATTCCCGGAAGCCCTTCAGAGTAAATATCAAGATTACCGGTATAAATTCCCTGGTCCACACCGCAACCGCTGACTACACCAAAAGGAGCATTCGGAATGTCCGCCATCGTGATCACATTTCCCAATGTATCCTTGCACCACCCGTAATCATTTGTGCAGTCGCCGAGATTGATAAGACAGAAGCTGACTTTCGCTCCTTGCGCAACAATCGGCCAGTCAAGCGGGCTTGTTAATGTTGTGTCTTCTTTACGAAGTGAAAAAACCGCCCAGTTGTTTACATGCACATGCCCGTGCGTAGGATGATAGCTCATGGTGCCGGGAGTTAATGTATCGAACGAAGTGATGGTCGTTCCGCTTTTGTGATATAATGTCTGATTCAATTGTTGTGTCGGAGGATCTCCGCTCGGACAAATTACTGTGCTGCAGGGTACAGAAACAGTATCGCACCAGCAAAAATTTGAGCCGTGAATTTCCATCGGACCCCAGCCAATATTTGGTGTCGCGTTGCTCAATGTGATGAGACCTGGAGTTTCGGTATGCTGCTGCGTGATAATATCAGCAGTCGCGATCATGTCGGGAAGAAGATCACAATCCTGCGAACCGTCAGGACAAAAACATCCGCCTCCGTTTGCAATTGAGCAAGGCCCGGCAGCAGCAGGCGGATCATTCGGTGGATTAACGCAGAACGTAACCGAAGCGGAAGAAATTACTCCCTGGTCATTCGGTGCTTCATCACAAACGATAACTTTCCATGTGCCATTCGGATCGCTTCCGTTATTAAGATTGTTAAGGGAAATAAAAGGCCAGTAACTTCCTGTGAAAGGTGCATTTCCCTGGTTGACTGATTGCGTGGCCGACATAGTAAAAACGGTGGAAACAAAATTAGCTCCGCCACCACCGTTATTATTCGTAAGCTGAATTGTATCGTTCGATGGATTTACAAGCCATATATCGAGATCGCCATCATACGAATGGCTGATTTCAATGGCAACGGAACAAATACCAAATACTGTTGTATCTGTCGTAGTCGGTAAACCGCTCGCAACCATTGTAACCGTTGCGCATTGGTTGTCATAAATAGCTGCGCCTGATGTTGTAGAAAACGTTTGTGCGCTTGCTGCAAAACAAAGAATTGCACCGAAAACGGAGAAGTAGATTTTTTTCATGAATGTGGATTGGATGTTAGGATAGCTAATTTAGTAAAAAACAGCCACGTGAACTTATTATTTCACTGTTAAATACACGTTGTTACAGCTAAAATGGCGTTCAGTGTATCTTTTGCTCTTTAGCTGCATTAGGAAAAGAAAAACGCATGCGGCTCTTTCTTTTGATAGTGCTCATTTCAGCAGGACTGAAGGTTTCATGTCAAACGGCACGTGCTCCTATCCGAGAACGTTTCATTCCGGAAGGAACAATTCCCGGGGTGCCGTATACAAATGTTGTGTCATTCCTCGTCACCACACATTCTTCATCCGGCACAGAAATAAAAATATATAACGAAGCAAAAATCAGTGGGCAGGAGCTTCCTCTTTGCTGGTGCGGCCTGATCAGCAAATTGCCATCAGGTTCTTTTGTTCTTTTCAGCAATATCATAGCCGTACAACACGGGAGTGCGTGTTGTGATGCCGGATATAAAATACACTTTTATCAGGAGCTGAAAGTCGTTGATATTCATTTAAAAAATGTGAATGAAAAATCAATGAATAAAGTTTCGCATTAACTTCACCACTTCTTTATCTCTCTGTTTATGAACTGTATCGAAACCAGCAATCTCTCGCATAAGTTTTCTGAAAATGAAACAGTTCTCGATACTATCAATCTTTGTGTTCCGCATGGTTCAATCTATGGATTTCTCGGACCAAATGGCGCAGGCAAAACCACCACGCTCCGTCTCATTCTCGGATTGCTGAAAAAGCAACAAGGTGTTATCCGGATTTTTGATAAATCATTTGAAGAAAACCGGATTGAAATTTTACAGAATACCGGTTCGCTGATTGAATCGCCGTCTTTTTATTCGCATTTAACCGCGACGGAGAATTTGGCATTGCTGCAAAAAATTTATCAGTGTCCGAAAGAAAGGATAAAAAAAGTGCTGGAAATTGTCGGGCTCAGCCAGACCGGGAAAAAGAAAGCAGGCAAATTTTCATTAGGAATGAAACAGCGTCTCAGCATTGCAATCGCGTTATTGCATTCGCCAAAACTTTTGATTCTCGATGAGCCAACAAACGGACTTGATCCGAACGGTATTCTTGAAATTCGTGAGCTGCTGAAAAAAATAAATGCTGAAAATAAAGTCACCATTGTTATTTCAAGTCATTTGCTGGCAGAGATTGAAAGGCTGGTCACGCATGTGGGCATCATCAATAAAGGAAAAATTTTATTCCAGGGAACGCTGCAAGAGCTGCATCAGAAACAAGTGCTGGGTGCTTTTATCACCATTGAAACAAGCGATAATGAAAAAGCCATGAAGCTTATTTCTTCCGGAGAGATCACTGCGACTGTTCAATCCGGCCAGCTGGTAATTCCGCACATCGAAAAAGAAGCTGTCGCGAAGCTGAATAAAAAATTAGTGGAAAATAATATTGAAGTCTACAGCATCACCGCCGTAAAAAATGATCTTGAATCTATTTTTATGGACCTGACGAAAAATTAATTTATGAAATTTATCCATAGTTTACAGAGTGAGTGGTTAAAAACGAAACGCAGCGCCGCATCATGGCTTTGTCTTTTCGGAGGATTTTTCATTCCGCTGATCTTCCTGATCGCCATGCTGAAAAATCATGAATCGATCAACAGCTACTATCCTTTTGAAAATATCTGGAAGGCGCATTTCCGCCAGCTCTGGTCAAACATGGCGATATTTCTTTTGCCAATGGGCGTTATACTTTCCAGCAGCCTGATTACACAGATGGAATTCAAAAACAATACCTGGAAACAATTGCATACCACTCCGCAATCCTACACCAGCGTATTCTTCGCGAAATTTTCAGTGATCGTTCTTATGACGCTGAAGTTTTTTCTTTTCTTCAACATCGGCATCTTTATTACCGGAATTCTTCCCAGCCTCATCTGTGAACAACGCTGGCCGGTGATGCCTGTTCCGTGGCTCTTTGTCCTGAAAATAAATTTCAAAATCTTCATGGTCTGCCTTCCTGTCATCGCCATTCAATACCTTGTCAGCCTGAAATTTAAAAATTTCCTTGTCGCTATTGGTGTCGGATTATTAGGACTGATAGGTACGCTTATGGGAATTCAATGGGAATATATTTACGTAAGTCCCTACGCATTTTGTGCGCTGACTGTGATGGAATCAGCATTTAAATATAATCCGCAGCTCGTTGCGAGTATTTATTTTGTTGTGCTGATGTTTGTGAGTTATTTACTTTACATTTCTAAAAAAGAGAAAGGATAATGCTTTGTCGCCTTCGATACATTTTCGCTCAATCATTTTCATTTGGCTTCGCATCGCTTTATTTCTGAGCGAAAACACTCAGTCTGACAAAACAGAAATTTCCTTCAAAAAGCGAAAACACTCAGTCTGACAAAAGAAAATTTCTCTATTGTCCGACTGAGTAATCGCGCAATGACATGAAGATGAAAAAAGAAAACGTAACAGCGCCGCGTATCGAAGACGACAAAGCACTAATGCGTCCTCAAATTTTTCCCTGTAATAAATGAAAGCGCGGTTCACCACTTTGTTTCAGTCTGAGAAAATGGGAAATCACTTTTGTCAGACTGAATATTTTTCGCTTGATGTGATGATCGCAAAGCGTGAAAATTTCCAATAGCGAAAAATGGACCGAAGGCTAACAAAATGGGGAATCTCTTTTGTCAGACTGAGTGTTTTTCGCTTGATATGATGATCGCAAAGCGTGAAAATTTCCAATAGCGAAAAATGGACCGAAGGCTAACAAAATGGGGAATCTATTTTGTCAGACTGAGTGTTTTTCGCTGCAGATGATGATCGCAAAGCGTGAAAATTTCCAATAGCGAAAAATGGACCGAAGGCTAACAAAATGGGGAATCTATTTTGTCAGACTGAGTGTTTTTCGCTGGACAATGTATCCTTTGAAACGCAATTTAGATAGCGAAAAATGTATCGAAGGCGACAAAGCACTAGTACGCCCTCACATTTTTCCCTTCCATGTAATAAATGAAAGCGCGGTTCACCACTTTATTTCCACCCGGCGTTGGATAATCTCCGGTGAAATACCAATCACCTTTATGGCCGGGGCATGCGTTGTGCAAGCCTTCAATGTTCTGGTAAATAATTTCTACGTCAGCATTTATTCCAGGAGGTGTGAGCAATTCGGAAATCTTCAGTGAAATTTCTTCGGCGGTGAATGGCTTGTAAATTTCTTTCACCACGTTCACTACTTTATCCGCCGGCAAATCATCCTGCGCTTTTGCTTTCTCGTAAACTTCGTCGAGCAGATTTTCCCGGTAAGTATCTTTCAATAATTCCACTGCGGCCTGGAACGCGACAAAATCTCCCATCTTCGCCATGTCAATTCCGTAACAATCGGGATAACGGATCTGCGGCGCGGAAGAAACGATAATGATCTTTTTCGGACCAAGACGATCGAGTATTTTGAGGATGCTTTGTTTTAATGTCGTGCCGCGAACAATAGAATCGTCGATCATGACGAGACTGTCGGTCGGTTTGATCACGCCGTATGTTGTATCGTAAACGTGCGAAACCATGTCGTCGCGTGTAGAATCGCTGCTGATAAATGTGCGGAGCTTCGCGTCTTTCAACGCAATTTTCTCAATACGCGGCTGCATGTTCAGGATCTCAGAAAGTTCCGGATCAGCAACATTTCCCATCGTGAGAATTTTGTGCTTCTTTATCGTGTTAAGATACGAATGCAGGCCATCGACCAATCCGTAAAATGCAACTTCGGCAGTGTTCGGAATGAAAGAAAAAACAGAATTCTTCAGATCGAAGTCAACAGATTTTAAAACACCTGCTGTAAGCTGGCGACCGAGACTTTTTCTTTCTTCGTAAATATCTTTATCGTTACCGCGCGAAAAATAAATACGTTCGAACGAGCATGATTTTTTTTCTTTTGGAGTGCGCACTTGTTTTTCACCGTACTCCCCATTTTTCTTAATGATCAGCGCGCAGCCGGGAGTCAATTCACGGATCTGGTCGATCGGAACATTAAACGCAGTTTGAATCTGCGGACGTTCTGAGGTTACAACTACCACTTCATCGTCTGCATACCAGAAAGCAGGACGAATGCCATTTGGATCGCGCAGCACAAAAGCATCACCATGTCCGAGCATTCCGGCCATCGTGTAACCACCATCCCATTTCTTGCCGGCATCTGATAAAATTTTTCCAATGTTCAGATTTTCCGCAATGAGATTGGTGATCTGCTCGTTTGTATTTCCCTGCGATTTGTAAACGCCGAAAAGCTTGTCCACTTCACGATCGAGAAAGTGCCCGATCTTTTCCATCACTGTCACTGTATCCGCTTTTTCTTTCGGATGCTGCCCTAATTCAACAAGCTGGTCGAATAATTCGTCAACATTCGTAAGATTGAAATTACCGGCCACCACAAGATTACGTGTGATCCAGTTATTCTGGCGAAGGAAAGGATGGCAATTTTCTACACTATTCGCGCCGTATGTTCCGTAACGCAAATGTCCGAGCAGCAACTCACCGGAAAAAGCGACGTGCTGCTTCACCCATTTGGCGTCTTTTAATTTATCAGGATGTCTTTTCTGCGCGTCAACGAATTTATCGTTGATCTTTCCGAAAATATCCTTGATCGCTGTTGGTGCAGTGGAACGATACCTTGAAATGTATCGCGTTCCGGGAGGAATATCAAATTTGATAGTTGCAACCCCGGCACCGTCTTGTCCGCGGTTATGCTGTTTTTCCATGAGCAGGTACAGCTTGTTCAACCCATACATTGGGGTGCCGTACTTGTCGATGTAATACTGTAATGGCTTGAGTAGACGAATAAGTGCGATCCCGCACTCGTGCTTGATCTGTTCGCTCATAAGGTGTTCCGTTTTGACCTTGCTTTTCCAACATCGGAACCGGTTTGCCCGGCACAAATGTTCAATACTATCCGTCAATTCGGAGCACAAATTTACGATTAAAACACGCATGAAAGTTACAATCCGATCAATAGCAAAAACCGCCTATTGACAGGCGGTTTAAGCGGTATGAATGGGAAAAGAAATTGCTGACTTTCGATCGCCGATTGCCGATTTGATATAATTGTGAATCAATAAAAAATCGAAAACCGGAAATCGGAAATCCTTTTACCGGCTGATAATTACACGCCCGAAGCCACGGAACTCTTCACCTTCAACTTTTAGCATATAAATGCCGTCAGTACATGCATAAGGAATGCCCACTTGCAGGCAATGTTCGCCCGGCTGCGAATAAATCTCCTGCTCAAAAACCGTTTTTCCAAGCACGTCAGTAAGCGTTACATGAAGCGTCTGTGCTGACACCACATTTACATTAAAAGAAAAATTCCCTTCCGATGGATTTGGATAAGCGGTGATTGAAGTTGCTGTTTCATTTTCATTCACTGCAGCAGGAGAAGAATAACGAAGAATTGTTCCGTTATCGCCCACTGTCCATCCTGCGAAATTATTTACAAAATATACGCAACGCATCCAGCTGATGATGAAAGTCGGCTGTACAGTCCATGTTGTTCCGCCATTAATCGTATTTACAACCGAACCCGAATCGCCGACTGCCCATCCGATGAGCGGAGAAGGAAACATAATGCTGCGCCATGCATGTATAGCAGGCGAAGTTTGTGTAGTCCATGTTGTGCCACCGTTTACAGTGTGAAACAAAGCGCCTGTTGCCCCGCTCGCCCATCCCTGAGTTGATGAAGAGAAATTGACTGAATACAGATTTTGTGTTGTCGGTGTGGTTTGTGCTGTCCATGTTGCACCACCGTTTGCTGTATGTAAAATAAATCCTTGTGTAGTCGGCGATGATGACCCCGCGGCCCAGCCATTATTCGCATCGGTAAAGTTGATAGAAAAAATAGCCTGCGTTGTTGTGCTGGTCTGCGGCGTCCATGTTGTTCCGCCATTGGTGGTGGTGAGGATCGTTCCTGCTTGTCCTGCTGCCCAGCCTTGTGTTGCGCTGACGAAAAACACAGACCGCAATTGATTTGCAGTGTTGCTGGTTTGCGATGTCCACGTATTGCCACCATTGGATGTATGAATAATTGTTCCGTTATCGCCGACAGCCCAACCGTTATTGAGATCAGCAAAATGGATTCCGCGCAGAATAGCAGTGACAGGGGTTGTCTGCAATGCCCACACTTGTCCGCCGTCGTTGGTATGTTCAATTGTGCCTGTAACTCCGCATACCCATCCGTTATTTATATCCGTAAAATGACATCCGAAAAGATCGGCGGTATTGACGCTTGTTTGCGGCACCCATGATTGGGCGTTTAATGTTAAGCCGATAAATAAAGCGACGAAAGAGAAGATGTGTTTCATGCAGGAATTGGGTTTAGTTTTAGAAGTTGAAGATAAAAAGAAATCGACTTCTTTCCGGAATCTGTAGGGAACTCTACAGAGAAACGGGCCGTATTGCTCTTTACTGATTTAATAATTCGCTTAAAAATCATGGGAAAAAGCTGCGCAATCTTTGCGAAGATATTTTTAATAACTCCACTTACGCGTAAACGAATTGTAAAAGCTGATGCCGACTTTCCAGGTAACAGCAGGCTTTGCAAGATTATTATCAGCAGTCACGGCAAAGACACCGAAGCGGAATAATTGCTTTTTGATTCTGACAATCCGCTCGAGCCCTACAAATAATTCCTGGTGATAAAAATTCTGGCTTGGTATCATCACCATTCCGCCGCCGACGGAAGAAGTAATTTTCAGCTTGTTGATGAGTGGAATTTTGCTTGAAAAACATCCTTCGAAATGATGGATGTAATTGAGGCGGAAATAGGCGTTGGCCGTGTTGAGCGTCGGACCCAAAAGCTGGAACGAACGCAGCGGATCGGAGAAGATATATGAATCGGAGCCACGGAAATATTTGTATTCCAGCACACGGAGATCTTTTTTATTAACGAAAGCGCCGGCCACCACATTCCAGTTACTCGTTCCGAAACGCCCGAATTTAAATTCATCAAGCGAGCTGAATTCGATGTAATCAAAATTTACCTCGCTGCCGAACATTCCGTTCACGCCCTTGCGGTATAAAAAACGGATCTCCGGATATTTTGTTCCGAGAATAATTTTTTTATGCTTCTTGATAATGTATTTCTGCCGGAAACGATATTTCAATTCAAGACGGAATTCCGATTTTACATAGCGTTCAAAATCCACAGGTGTATTGAGCGCGCCGAATACCTGCGTCGACCATGCTTCCAGCCTCATGTCCGTGATCGGAAACTGGTCGCTGTATTCATAGGTTAATTCACCGAATAATCCGTTGACGATTTCCATCCGCTGTGCAATGCTGAATTGTTTGCACCGTACATAATTGCTCCTGCTGAATACAGAAGAAAGCGACGCGAAATTATTGATCATGTCATAATAATCGCCGAAGCGCACGAATGTCCGCACAAAACGCAATGGCAAATAAGTAAGCCCCACTCCCACTTTCCCGCGCACATCTTTATTTAAAAATCCATAATCAACCTGCCCGTCTGTTTCCAGCAGCATTCCATTGGTAAAATCCTTATTAAAATAACCACCAAGCTTATGCCGGTATCCACCCACGCCAAACGGAACGATCTGCGCGATCAAAGGATCAACGCCCCATTCGGTGCCATTCACCCGATTACGGTGACCCACACCATTGAGCAGAAAGCTCCAGACATTGATGTGATTAAAAGTAGAATCCATTGAGTTTAAATATTTAGGACTCTGGTAATACGCCGCGAGACTATCTGCTTCGTTGATGTAAGTAATTTCCTTTTCATCAAGCGCGATGGTGCGGTGCTGTGTCCAGTAAAGACTGTCTTTATCAAATGCATCATCCGCATAACGCTTCACTTCATCATTGAATAATTTTTCAGGCAGCGTTCCGTTCACCACATAATCCGAATGTTCGATACGTGTATTTCCGACGATATTGAATTTTCCATCGCGGATCGTGTACATAAATTCGCGGCGCACAGGAAGAAAAATTCCCGGGGCTACTTCGGAATAATCCTGTATCACGCAAAACTCTTTGCAATACAGCAGCACATCCGGATTTACACAGAGATTTACCGAAACAATTGCCCAGCTTCCTTGCTGCACGAAAATCAATCCTGAAAAAAGCGCATCTGATTTAAAAAGCGGTGTTACGCCTATTTTATAAATAAGATGGCCGTTCTCCTCAATGGAATCGAGCAGGTCGAATTTATAATTGAGAAATGCTGTTCCTGCAGCAGGCGATAAAACAGGTCGCGAACATAATGCAGGAAGATATAATTGATTTTTGTAAAAATTAAAATCACTGCTCTGCGCATCTTTCACGAGCAGGTAGGGATTTTCATCTTCATATTGCACAGGAGCTATTTCATGCTCGCCATATTCCATACTTGCTGAAGCGCCGCGGCCACCGTCAAACTTATTAGTCTCTGCGTAATCATGGTACGCAAAAATATTTTCCTTAAACGCATTCGGTGCACGGAAATAGGTTTCGGTAACAGCTTCAATAAGATTCAGCTTTTTATTGCTGATTGCTCTTGCAAAATCATCATTCTTTACCGTTTTCACTTCCAGCGAATCCGGCGTTTTGATTATCACTGCAGCAATAGAATCCTTTTTTGATTTTTCAACCAGGCTGATTGAATCATCTTTAGCCTTTGCCAGGGCTTTTTCGGTAGGAAATTTTTCGAGTGATGATTTCTGGTAGGTATTGCATTTGTAATTTTCAACCTTGTCCCAATAATCATCGCGCGCGTCTACCACCTTGTGCATAATTTCCTTGCCGCGGTCACGATCGCCTTTCGCGGCAATGACCACCGTTCCTAATTCCTTCGCGGAAACTTTCATGGTAATATTCAGCACGAGCGGTTTATCATCGGTAATGGTGACGACACGCTCCTGCGACTGCATTCCTAATTGGGAAAAAACGATTGTGTATTTGCCGGGATTCAGCTCCATAAAATAATACCCGCTCAGGCTGGAATTTACACCATACGATGAGTTTTTTACGCTCACCATCACGAACGGAACCGGTTCACCCGCCGTGTCGCGGATAGTTCCTTTGATCACGCCTGCGAAGGATGTCAGAGGGAAAAGGGAGAGAAAAAGGTAAAGTATAAAATACCGCATGTTTCTGGAAAGCCCTGCAAAGGTACTACATGGATGAAGACGTCCCAAATGAGATTTGGTTGGTTGTAGGACGGGGTTTCAGCCGGAAAAGTTACAGGTAATACCATTCAGATATATATAATAGTCCATCAACATCAAGCCTTTTATTTTTTACCCCTGTCAATCCGTCAAATCCATGTCATCTGTGTTCTATTCCGCAATGGAACACAGATGACATGGATTTGATGGATTTGACGGAAAAGCCAGGAATATGCTCAGAATAAACCGCAGAACTACTAACAATGGTTATGTCTCTGAAAATATGAAAACCAGATTAGTGCAGCAGCTTTTAAAAATCTGTTTTGGCTGAAGGATTTCGATCAGTTTAACGTGGATATAAAACTTCCATTTCCGGCCTCAGCGCCTGGGTATTTCCATTAAAAGCGATAAACTGGTGATCAAGATGGAAAACAAAGCCTTTGACAAAATAACTGGTGTCTTTAGGAGTGACGGTCAGCTGAATATCGTAAGCATCCCTTGTTTTGGACTTGTCAAAGTTCAGCTGGTAAAAGTGTGGTTTTTCGCCCACTGTGATATAAAAAAGAACGTGCTCATATTCTTTTGCCAATCCGTAATTGTTCTTTCCATCATACACCACGATTGCCGGCTTACCATCACCATACCATTCGTTGCCTTTGTATTCTACTTTTTGCGGATTGTTTGTAAAAGCAAAAACTTTGATCTTCTTCTGCAGTTCAACTGGTGTAGCGCCGAAGCTGATCGTATCGTGACTTTGGAACATATCGCGGTGATTGTACAAATAGGAAATGGCGATTAGCACTAATAACGCGAGGAAGAAGTATTTTTTCATTTGGGAAGAATGCTACTATTTCTATTTTTCGCAGTCGTACGGGCCAAGCAGCACCGAATTCGAAAATTTTAATGAATCCAGGTTTATGAAAACATACTTCCCGTCTTTTTCTTCCGACTCGCCATACCCTTCAATAAAATTCTTTCCCATCTTTTTAAATGCAACCTCTCTCA
>JALYQL010000145.1 GCA_030855855.1 Bacteroidota bacterium
CCATAAAGATGGTGATTAAGAATGTGTCCCGGCGTAATAGAAATTCCCCGCTGGTTATCCAACGCATTATATAACGTTGAGCGGTGTGTCGCCGCGCTGCCTGCATGACTGCCGGGGCGCGTAGAAAGGAAAGAAATGACAGAAGTACCATCTTTACTGTCCCCGGTCATCGCACCTGCCTTTGTGGTGGAATGCAGTGTTCCGTAATCAATTTTTGACTCGGGCCGAATGATACTTTCTTTATTCTTTGCGGATTCTTTTTCAGGATCAGGTAATTGTGCCAGCAGGCCAGAAACATTATTGAGGTGTTTACTGACCTCGTCCCCGACTTTATCAGTATGGCTGGCATAACCCTTCGCTTTTAATTCCTGGATGGAATTCTGTTCTTTGATCACATCAGCGAGGATTTTCCTGAAACGCTCTTTGTCGGCATCCGGTATTCCGGCTTCGGGATCATTAATGTGTTTTTCGACATCCTTAACATAAGTATCGAGTGGCCTCTCAAGACTTCGCACGACAAGTTTTGCGTTTTGATTTTCGCCTGTAAATAAGAGCGTATGGTTTTTCTTGCTGCTATTGGTAAATGGTTTGGAACTTTTCCACCATTCGACAAGCTTGCCTGCTGCACCTTTCGCGGCCCCCCATATCGCCTTCGCCTTCTCCGCAATCCACTTCGCAACCTTCAACAAAACGCCATCTACCTTATCCCTGATCTTCTGAATAGCGTTTTTAATTTTATCAGTAACGCCATTCAAATGCAGCAGCTGCGCAAGAAAATTAATCACAAGTGAAAGCCCGCGCGCCAAACCATTTTCCATTGCATCCGCAGCAGCACCGATATTCCCTGCAGCGATCGATGCTATGGAACCAAGGAAATTACTGATCATCTGCATGATCTGTTTTGCTTTATTGATGAAGAAAACAATCGTATCATAAATACCGACGATCGCTTTGAGGATGCCCGCACCCGGCACAAATATTCCAACGATCCACTGAATCGCCTGCTCAATAATTTTAGTCTTGATAAAATCTTTTACTGCATCAATAAAAGCATCACGCATTTCACCGGCCATTTCTTTCAGCTGCTCCCACGCCGCCATCGGCCCTTCCGTAATCAGAGTTTTTACCAGCGTAAAAGTTTTTTCAAGTCCGCCTACAACTGTTTCGCCCATCACTGTCACCATATGCCTGCGGATATTCGCATAGGAGATTCCGATCATCTGCAATCCGATGCTGATGATCCCTTTGAAGTCCCAGACTTTTGGCAGTGTGAGTCCCTCCAGCGAACCCGTCAGCCATTCGAATAAGGCGTCTTTTAAATGTTTGAGGAAATTTTTTCCAAAATTCTGAAAGCCTGTGATTGCCGCGTTCATTAAATTTTTCACGAACTGTATCGGCTGCGTGAAAATGGCTTTGAGCACTGCCGCTCCTTTATTGATGATGCTGTCGATCTCGGCAAGTGAGAATCCGAATTTTTCAAGCGCCCACGAGAAGAATTTTTTCGCGGCAAGCAATAGCAATTTGCCAAGCTTCGAAAGTGCTCCCGACATCGCGTCCTTCATCTTCTCGATTTTTTCATCGATCGCTTTGATGGCAGCCTGCTGTTTGTCTTTGAGCTTGTTCTGAAGATCTTCTTCTTTTTTGTTAATCGTTTTATCCAGCTCATCCAGCTGGCTGTTCATATCATCCTGCGCTTTTTTACCGGCGTCTTTTAAATCAGGACCCAGTTTGTCGACAAATGCTTTTATTTCAGTGCGCGCAGCTGTCAATTCATCCTTGCATTCCTGAATCACTTTTTTGTTATCCAGCGTAATGTTCTCCACCATCGCGTTGATCGTAGTAACAAATGTATTTCGATTCTGATCGAATATCTGTTTCACCCGCGGCAGATCTTCCATCCCGAGCAACCAGTCTTTCGCCTTTTTCGCCCAGCCCCAGAAACCAGAATACCGATCATCTTTAAATGCATCGAGTTCCCGCTTTACATTATCTTCAAATGATTTTGTCGCTTTTGCATTTCCGTCATCGAAACGTTTCATCGCGTTCGTTTCGAGATCGGCAAGATTTGTCGTTACTTTTTCCTGCGCACGTTTATAAATACCGTTGATCTTATTGGCAACATCTTCCCGCTTCTTTTCAATATCGGATTTAGTGTTTTGCTGTTTCTGTTTGGTTGAGTTCAGCTTTGCCTTGCGTTGGTTTTTTAATTCATTACGTTCTTTATTTTCTTCCTGCTGTAATTCAGCATCCACTTTTTTATTTGCCTGCTGTGCGAATTGAGTAACCGCGAGCGGTTCTGTCTTCGCTTTTTTGTCCATTCCCTTCTTTTCTTTATTCGCTTCAGCAAGATCACCGGTATCCACCATATCAAGCTGCTCCTGCGTCACCCCTTCTTCCACCAGCTTTGAATCAGCCTGCTTGGTGAATTCGCTTACATCCGTATGCTCTTTCTGCAATGGCGCAATCGTGTCGGCGCCGAGATTCATTTTCGCTGTGACGGGAGCAACTTCTTCCGGCGGCAGCTCTTCGGGTTTGACATCCGATTTTACAGGAGGCGGCTCCTGCTTCATATCGCCAAATGTTCCTGCTACTTCATTCTTGTCTTTCGTAATGACAAGCGAAACAGCAGCGCCCATTTGTCCGGCTTTATTATTCTTCTTGAAATTATCCACATCTTCAATATTCTGCGGAATATTTTCAGAGATCGATTCATCCAGCGCTTGTTTGGCTGTATTTTCATTCGGTTGTGGTGCGGGCTTTGCCTGAACAGTTTCTACTTGCCCTGCATTGCCTGTCGATTGCCCTTCTACTATAGGAGGCACAACTGCTTTCTCTAACTGTGAAAGTTTTTGCGTTGCATCATCGTGCGTCTGTTCGTTTGTTTTTAACTGCGTGAGTTTTGCTTTTCCACGCGCAATGGCAGGCGCACCTTTTGCCATGAGCCACGCTCCTACTTTTCCTTTGACAGCGCCAGCCTTACCTTCTCCACCACCACCGCCTTTTGATTTTCCACCGCCCGCTTTTCCACCATGCTTTCCACCCTTCACTTGTTTTTTCTCTTTTACATCCTTTTTCTTCAGCTTAGCTTTTTCTTTCACATCAGGAATCGGTTTAGGTGGCGGACCTTTTCCTAATTTTTTCTGTGCTGCATTTCCGTCGGCTTCCAATTGTGCTGCATCAGCCGCTGTCATGTCGGAAGGTAATTCCACCATTTTACCGTCTGCCATGCGGAACATACGCTTGCCGTTTGAATCATTATCGGCAGCGCTGGAATGAGTGACGGGAGTTGATTCCGCAACTTTTCCAACCGTCTTTGTTTTGGAAGAGGTGGTGGAGGAAGGAGTTGTGGCGGTTGTGGACATTTATAAATCAGCTGTTTTATTTGTAGTTCCGAAAAGTTGAGGTATATAATACTTAACCTGAGCATCGTATTGGCCGTCAGGATTTATCAATGTTCTTTGCCAGAAAGCAAAACCTTTACTCTGAATAAGCTGTTTAATGTATTCGGGGATTGTAATCTTAATATCTACTAAACCTATTTCAAGTCCATATAAAAATAAGTTGGATTGGATTACTCCTTCCTTAGACATTAAGCATACTGCTTCCTGACTGTCGCTATTGTAATAATCGAAATAATATAACACATCATTATTTTCAAGTTGAATACGATAAGATTCATCATGACCGATATACTCGTCAATTGCTAAAATATTTATTATTCCCATCGGCTTTGTTGGCCATATTATATCATGCGAAACATCATCATTGTTTTTCAATCGCCATGTCATTTGAAAGGATCCGACTTCTTTATAAAAATTCATTAAATCATCAGTCGGATGCACTCCAAATCGCTGCACTAAATTTACAAGTGCTTTTTCAGCAAAGCCATGCATTAAATCCGACTGTTCTACATCAAGCAAGGCATTTTTTGTAATGCTTGATTGTAGTTGCCGGAGAAAATTATAGTAGTCCATCTCTTGATTAAGTTATATCGACAATATATGTAGTACCACCTCTCGTTACAGATGCAGCCACTTCTGCTTTGTCTGGTGCAAGATATCCGCTATACGGTCTTTGGGTTCCCCTTCCACTGAAGAGTGAATCCGGTTCAGCATAATAAGTATCCATCGCCTGGTAAACTGTTTTAAGGGGATAAGCA
>JALYQL010000155.1 GCA_030855855.1 Bacteroidota bacterium
CATTAGGGATGGTTCAACAAATCACTTACAAAAAAGATACTGTGCCACTCGCCGATGAGCAATTTCGTATCAAACGCGATGCGAAAGATAAAGAGATGAAGACGATTGATTACCCGCTTTATTTCAAAAACATTCCACCGGAAAAATTACCAGCACAAGGAGAAAAAGTCACGCTTGTTTCCACAGAGCTGATGCAATCCGTAAATCCGTTTTGGGTAATTGTTCTTACTCCCTTGCTCGTTTTGTTCTGGGGATTTCTCAAGAAGCGTAATAAAGAGCCCTCGACGCCATACAAGATTTTTTACGGCTTGTCCATTACCGCCTTATCTACCCTGGTGATGGTGGCCGCAACCTATGCCTGCCACAACGGAATGGAAAAAAGTTCTGTCTGGTGGCTTGTGGGTTGTTATGGAGTCATAACAATAGGCGAATTATGTTTAAGCCCGATGGCGTTATCGCTCGTTTCAAAACTTTCGCCACCGCGATTGACGGGATTAATGATGGGAGGCTGGTTCCTTTCCACATCGATCGGAAATAAAATGAGCGGTGTGCTTGCAGGATTATGGGACGGCTATGAAAATAAAGCAAACTTCTTCCTCGTGAATTGTGTGCTGGCCACCATCACCGCAATCATCATTTTTATGATGATAAAATGGCTGAACAGGATCATGAAAGATCATGGGGTGTAGCTACAGCGTTTCAATTTGTTCAGGATAGCGGCTTTCACTTCTTCCCACGTTTTTGAAGCAGCGGGATTATCAATGTATTCTTGCCATCGTTTGTCAAGCTCGTATAGCACTTCGTCTGTAATTTGACAATCATTGTTACCAGGAGTATTCATAAAACATATTTTAAAATAAAAACTGTAATCCAATCGGCAATCACCCAATCGGAAATCCTCCTCAAAACCGCTTCAGCTCATTCCAACCAAAAACATATTCCGGCGATTCCAGCTCCTCACCTACGCCTGCCTTATACCACGGAGAACTGTTTTTATCATTATCATTCTTCAACACATGCATCTGCTGCGCCGGCATATAGCTCTGCGCGATCATGAATAATTTTTCACCGCTTTTATCATTCACCAGCACATCAACGATCAGCACCGCGTGACCGGGAGATCCTCCGCGGATAAATACATCACCCGGCAACATGGAATCAAGGGAAATTGTTTTCATCTCTCGGCTAAGCGATAATGTTCCCGCATAATTAAAAATGTCATTCATGTAAATGCGGAAAGCTTTGTGATCAGAAATATCAGCGTATTTTTTTCCCGAATAAACCACAGCAGTTTTATTTCCGTTCACCGCAATACGTTTGCCTTTTACCCATCCCGCATAATCAAGCCGGTCGCCGCTGGTATAATTGAACGCTATCTTAGCATATTGTTTTGTCGCGAACAAATATTCCGCACGCAGACGCATCACCCCATCCGCACATTGCTGCAGATCTTGCGTACCCACATCCATGTTGATTACAGCTGCCTGCGCTCCCTGGTTGCTCTTCAGCTCGCCATTGTACAATTCAACCTGCGCTCCTTCCGGCAGCAAGGGCAATCCGCGAAGCCATTCACCAAATGAACCTTCCGCATTTTCATAACGTGAATAACCTTGCGGAATAGCGAAACGGGAACAAACAGTGGATTGGGAATTGTACTGCGTTGAATCGAGCCAGCGGTATTGATAACGGCACGAAATGCAGGAAGAATCTTTGATAAGGATTACCTGATCCTCTTCACCGGGAATTCCGGATTGCGCTTCATTACAAGCAAAACAGATGAGACCGAAAGCAGCAAGCAGAAAAATCCTCATCGACAGGTTAGTATTTAGTTCCTGGTTTTTAGTTCGGAGATACAATTCCCCGAACTAAAAACTAAAAACTTTAAACTACTTTTTATTATTCTTATCGTACTCCGCCTGCTGCTTCTGGACGTATGGAAGTGAAGTTTCGTAATTGTAAGTCTGCTCGGAAACCTGTATACCATCTTTAAAATAATATGTTCCGAAGTTGTAAATCTTCTTTTGGTATTTCCAGCCATTATTACCTACGATCACAACTTTGGTCTCAATCGTTGTTCCTGCCTCGGTGTTGGTAGAAGCAGTAACTCCCTGCGGGTATTTCTTCACCAGGTCATCAATGTACTCGTCCTGGATTTTCACTTTGCTCGAATCTTTTACCACCACGGCTTTCGGGTTCAGTGCCTGGTCACATTTCTGGATCTGTGTTTTTGGTAAAAGCTCTAAAGGTTTTTCCAGCAAAGCCTGCGAGTAGATAGCTTTCGCGCCTTTGTAATCCTTTGCTTCAAACTTTTTATCCGCCTGCGCCATTAACACGTCATACTTTTTCTGCTTGGCAGCCGAAAACTTCTGGTCATCCTGGATGCGTTTTATCTCCGCCAGCTTATCTTTCGGATATTGATCTGCAGGTTTTTGTGTAGTAGCGGAAGTAAATGTTTTTTTCGCCTCATCATAATTCTGCGCAGTAAACAAGCTGTCACCTTTAGCGATCAACGCACGATACGCTCTGTCTTTCGAATCAGAAGCCAGCAATTTCGCGATTTCATCGAGTTTTTGTTTCGGGTAAGCTTCCGCAGGCTTAAGATCGCGCGCGGATGTAAATGCAGATTGCGCAGTTTCAAGATCATTTCTCACCATAGCCGAATCGCCACGTGTAACCGCTTTTTTGTATTTCGCTTCAAGTCCTAAAGACGCATTGATATTATCATCACAGATCTTCATCTGGTCTTTCGGGTAAGATTCTGAAGACTTCACTCCCAATGCTTCCTGGTATTTTGTTTTCGCACCTTCCCAGTTCTTTGCGGCGAATAAAGCATCAGCAACAGTGATGATCGCCGCGTATTGTTTGTCAATTCCGGCAGCTGCTAAATTATCATCACAGATCTTAACCTGGTCTTTCGGATATTGTTCCGCAGAACGCATCACCAGCGCTTCGTTGTATTTCAACTTCGCGCCCGACCAATCATTTGCTTTGAATTTTGCATCAGCAGCTGCGATCACATCATTGTATGCTTTGTCTTTTGCATTCGCAAGCGCGTCGTCGCAGGCTTTGATCCTGTCTTTCGGATATTGCTCAGCAGGTTTTACACCAGAGGCCTGCACATAAACTGCTTTCGCGCCATTCCAGTCTTTCACATTAAATTTCGTGTCGGCCGATTTGATGAGATCATTGTATTGCTTGTCAATTCCCGCGCTTGCCATATTATCATCACAAAGCCTCATCTGATCTTTCGGGTATTGCTCTTCTGCTTTTACGGCAGAAGCCTGGGCATAAAATCCTTTTGCGCCGCTCCAGTTTTTCAATGCAAAAGCAGCATCAGCCTGTTTGATCAGGTCAGCGTATTTTTTCTCGAAGCCGGCAGTAGCAAGATTGTCATCGCACGCTTTGATACGGTCTTTCGGATATTGTTCAGCAGGTTTAAGTCCGGACGCTTCGCTGTATTTTGATTTTGCACCTGCCCAATCCGCAGTAGTGAATTTTGCATCGGCAGCTGCAATTGCATCAGTGTATGCTTTTTCTTTAGCTGCAGCACCCATCTGATCGTCGCACAGCTTCATGCGGTCTTTCGGATATTGCTCTGTTGGCTTTAAAGCGGAAGCTTCAGCATATTTGGAGCGTGCGCCTGTAAAATCTTTTGCGTCAAACTTTGCATCCGCGGCAGCAATCGCATCGGTGTAGTTTTTCTCTTTTGCCAATGCATCGTCGCAGGCCTTGATGCGTTGCGGCGGATAAACTTCAGCGGTTTTTAAAGCGCCGGCCTGTGTATAAATTGCTTTGGCTCCGACATAATCTTTTGCGGTAAATTTATCATCAGCTTGTTTGATAAGATCCTTGTATTGCACATCAACAGCTGCATTTCCCATTGCATCATCACACGCTTTCATCCTGTCTTTCGGATATTGCTCAGCAGGTTTTACACCTGAAGCCTGCGAATAAAGAGCTTTCGCCCCTGTCCAGTCTTTCGCGGTGAATTTTGCGTCAGCCTGTTTGATAAGATCTTTGTATTGCCCATCAACTGCCGCAGCGCCCAATGCATCATCACACGCTTTGATCCTGTCTTTCGGGTATTGCTCAGCCGTTTTTAAAGCGGAAGCCTGCTGGTAAATTGTTTTAGCGTCTGCGTAAGCTTTCACAGTGAATTTCGCATCAGCCGATTTGATAAGATCCGCGTATTGTTTTTCCAATCCAGCAGCAGCAAGCGCATCATCGCAGGCTTTGATCTTGTCTTTCGGGTATTGCTCAGCGGGTTTAAGACCGGACGCTTCGGAATATTTTGTCTTCGCACCGGCAAAATCGTTTGCCGCAAACTTTGCATCCGCAGCAGCAATTGCATCTGTGTACGCTTTTTCTTTCGCCGCACCGCCCATCTGATCATCGCACAATTTGATACGGTCTTTCGGATACTGCTCTGTTGGTTTTAGTCCGGAAGCTTCAGCGTATTTAGAACGTGCGCCGGAGAAATCTTTCGCGTCGAATTTCGCATCAGCCGCAGCGATGGCGTCAGTGTACGCTTTGTCTTTTGCTTCGGCAGCCAATGCAGCATCGCAGGCCTTTATTTTGTCTTTCGGATAAACCTCAGCAGGCTTGATTCCGGATGCAACACCGTATTGTGCTTTTGCATTTACCCAATCTTTCGCGGCAAATTTCGCATCAGCATCAGCAATCGCTTCTGTGTAAAGCTTGTCTTTTGCTGCGCCGGCCATTTTATCGTCGCAGGCTTTTATCCTGTCTTTCGGGTATTGCTCCGTCGCTTTCATAGCTGAAGCCTGGAGATAAATATCTTTTGCACCCTGCCAATCACTTGCTGAAAATTTAGCATCAGCAGAAGTGATAAGATCATTGTATGCTTTGTTCTTTACATCTTTGGCTAATTCATCATCGCATGCTTTGATCTTGTCCTTCGGATATTGCTCCGTTGGCTTTACATCAGATGCTTGCTGGTAAATTCCTTTCGCGCCGGTCCAGTCTTTCGCTAAGAACTTTGCATCAGCCTGCTTCAAAAGGTCTTTGTACTGCGCATCAATTGCAGCGGCGCCCATTGCATCATCACATGCTTTGATCCTGTCCTTCGGATATTGCTCGGCAGCTTTCAATGCAGATGCCTGCTGGTAAATTGTTTTAGCGTCTGCAAAAGCTTTTGCGGTAAATTTCGCGTCGGCGGATTTAATAAGATCGGCATACTGCTTTTCTAATCCTGCAGCAGTAATAGCATCGTCACACGCTTTGATCCTGTCCTTCGGATATTGTTCTGCTGTTTTAAGATCAGAAGCCTGCTGGTAAATTGTTTTAGCTCCGGCAAAATCCTTTGCGGCAAATTTGGTATCCGCTGATTTTATCAGGTCTGCATACTGTTTTTCTTTTCCGGCAGCAGCAAGTGCGTCTTCGCAGGCTTTGATCTTGTCTTTCGGATATTGCTCTGCGGGTTTAATGCCTGATGCTTCTACATATTTTGCTTTCGCGCCTGCCCAATCGCTCGCCGCGAATTTTACATCGGCTGCAGCAATAGCATCTGTGTACGATTTTTCTTTTGCCGCCGCGCCCATTGCATCGTCGCAGGCTTTGATCCTGTCTTTGGGATATTGCTCAGCTGTTTTTATTCCGGAAGCTTCCACATATTTCGCACGCGCGCCGGTGAAATCTTTTGCAGTGAATTTTGCATCCGCATCTGCGATTGCGTCGTTGTACAACTTGTCTTTTGCTGCACCTGCCAATGCATCATCACAGGCTTTGATTCTATCTTTCGGATATTGCTCGGCAGGTTTTATTGCGGATGCTTCCACATATTTAGCCCGCGCTGCTGTAAAATCTTTCGCTATGAATTTTGCATCAGCAATTGCTATCGCGTCTGCATACTTTTTTTCTTGTTCGGCGCCGGCCAATGCATCATCACACGCTTTTATGCGTATCGGCGGATAAGTTTCAGCGGGTTTTATTCCTGCTGCTTCTACATATTTCGCTTTCGCGCCTGTAAAATCTTTTGCGTCAAATTTTTTGTCGGCATCAGCAATAGCATCGGCGTATAGTTTGTCTTTGGCCGCCGCGCCCATTGCATCATCACACGCTTTAATCCGGTCTTTCGGATACTGCTCCGCAGGCTTTATTCCGGACGCTTTCACATATTCAACTTTCGCGCCTGTATAATCTTTGGCTGTAAATTTTGCATCGGCTGCTGCAATCGCATCTGTATACTGTTTTTCTTTCGCGCCCGCGCCTATTGCATCATCACAGGCTTTGATACGGTCTTTCGGATATTGCTCTGCCGGTTTCATTCCGGACGCCTCCGTGTATTTTACTTTTGCTCCGGCATAATCTTTCGCAAGGAATTTTGCATCGGCATCAGCGATTGCATCTGTGTATTGTTTTTCTTTTCCTGCAGAAGCAATTGCATCATCACATGCTTTTATACGCTGTGGTGGTAATAGTTCTGCCGGACGAAGCGCTTGTGCTTCCTGGAATTTTACTTTTGCTTCCGCATATTTTTTCTGATCGAAGAGCGCATTACCGGCAGCCATCGCATCATCATACTTCTTTTTCTCAGCTCCAGCCGCGCCCATTTTCGCATCACACTTTGCAATCTGATCTTTCGGGTATTGCTCATTCGGCAAAATCCCCAGCGCTACGTTGTACTGATCTTTTGCGCCCTGCCAGTTGGACGCACTGAATAATTTATCCGCTGCATCAATAGCTGCCTGGTAAAGACGTAATTTTTCGCGGGCCTGCCGTGCGAGCTCTTTCAACTGATCGAGCTGTGCCTGGATCTGCGCGGTATACACTTTATCGTAATCAAAATCGTCCACAGCCGGAGCAGGATTGTAAATGATCCTTCCTACCGGTTTATCCAGCACAGAGTAATCAAGGCCGGGGAATAATTTAAAAAGATCAATATCCAGCTCATATTGCGCGAATGGTCCGCCAGTGCGTTCATCAGGAACATTAAAAGTATTGATCGCGATTCTTTTGGTGATATAGCCCGACTTCGTAATCTGGAGCACATAATCGCCGTCATGAGGGACTGTTACTTTGAATTTACCACTTGAGCTGGTGGAATTTGAACTTACAAGCGTAGATCCTTTATACAAGTTTACGCTGCAGGCTTCAAGTGGCACATCTTTTCCTTTCTTTTCATCAAATTCCGTGACTTTTCCTGCAAACACAAGTTCGAAATCAACTCTTCCGGGTCCCTGCGCGAATGAAGAAATTGCCGGTCCTGCAACCAGCAAAAGAAATAAAATAGCTTGCTTCGAAAAATTCGAAAGGACGATTCCCTTCATAATGAAAAAGAGGTGTTTTTTAGTCCGAAGGACTCCTTCGGAGAGGGGCAAATATCGTTCAAAATTCCCATTCCACGGCATTTTTGGAACTGGTGTTACCAAGATAAGCATTTTCCGTGCCAAGGCAAAAAGAATTACCGATTACCCAATTACCAATGACCAATGAATTACGAATTAAATGGAAATGAATTATGAAAATCCTTACGTAGATTTTCGGATTTCGTTGCCCCATAAATTGAAATATCTTTGCGGGAAATCTTGATTATTAAGGGAATGGCTGTTCAATTGAGCTTTTGGGAAAAGGAAAGGTACTTTTCGGGTATTGATGTGGTGATTGCGGGAAGCGGAATTGTGGGACTGAATGCGGCGCTTTGCCTGAAGGAAAAATCGCCGAAGCTCAATATTCTTGTGGCTGAGCGGGGGGCGCTTCCTTCCGGGGCCAGCACTAAAAATGCAGGATTTGCCTGCTTCGGAAGTGTATCCGAACTGATCGATGACCTGGCCACAATGACTGAGGATGAAGTATTTGCGCTGGTTGGAAAACGTTATTCGGGATTAGCCCGTTTACGCGAACGCCTCGGCGATAAAGCCATGAATTTTGAGCAAAATGGTGGCTATGAAGTATTTGACGATGAAAAAAGCTACCAGGAATGTGCCGACAACATTTCCGTTTTTAATGGTAAGCTGAAAACTGTAATTGGAAATAACGAAGTCTATAAAAATGCGGATGCCGCGATAAACCGGTTTGGATTCCGGCAGGTGAAACACATGATTGTTTGCCCGGAAGAAGGCCAGATTGACACCGGCCTGATGATGGAAGCGCTTATTGAAAAAGCAAAAAATGCGGGAATTAAAATTCTGAATGGGCTGCATATTACCGGATTTACCAATTCAACTAATAGTCTGACATTACAGACTGAAAACGGTTATGCTATTTCCACAAAACGTCTTTTGATCTGCACCAACGGATTTGCAAAGCAGCTTTTGCCTCAGGAAGATGTCCACCCCGCACGCGCACAGGTTTTGATCACGTCCCCTATTCCATCATTGAAAGTAAAAGGTACTTTTCATTATGATAAAGGCTATTATTATTTCCGGAATGTTGGTGATCGTTTACTTTTCGGTGGCGGAAGAAATCTTGATTTTATCAATGAAAATACAACCGCCCATTCCACTACTCCATTGATCCAGGAACGCCTCGATGAACTGCTGCGCACTATGATTTTACCCGGAGAAAAATATAATGTTGAACAGCGCTGGTCGGGAACTATGGGTGTGGGCGCAAAAAAAGAACCAATTGTAAAAAAAATAAGCGAAAATGTTTTCTGCGCGGTGCGGATGGGCGGAATGGGAATTGCTTTGGGAAGTCTGACTGGTGAAGAAGCGGCGGCGATGGTGAATGAAAGTCTGTAACTTTTAAATAAAACCGCGTTATAGCTATAACTTCCATACCATGAAAATATCGTTATTTTTTTTACTCTTTTTCCCGACTGTTTTTTTTGCGCAGGTGAAACCACAAGACGAATCTTTTCTAACCAAAGAAGAAGTGGCTGCCAATAAAATAAAAACTGTTAAGATCACCACACTTTTTATCACTTCGCGGGATAAAACCCCCGACACCGCTACAACCGAAATTCAGCAATACGATGTGAATGGTAATATGCGGCTTAAAACATATTTCGTAAGTCTTGATAACAGTAATTTCTCCCAACGTACTGCGACCGAATATAATAACGGTGCGCTCAGCCGAATAGTGAATTACGAGAATGACAGTATGATTGACAGCACAGTTTATTCCGATCAATCACATTATGTTACCTACAGAAAATGGCCCGGGAAATTTGTCCGTCGTGAAGTAAACGGCGACGATATAACCGAAACGGGAATTTCCGGCAAAGATACTGTTGTGAGAAAATGGAAATCCGGGGAAAGTGATGTTCAGCCGCCAATAAAAAATACGGACTCTTTTGCACGTGCTGATACTTCTTTTGTATACAATTATAAAGGAAAACGCGAGCTGATGATTGTCAACAGATTTGACAGCTTAAACCATCTTGTCAATTCCGATTATTACAATTATTCGGATAAAAATTACTTGATTTATTCAGCTCGCTACACTGAAAAGATGAACATGGTTTTTTATGCCCCGATAAGCCGGAAAGGCAAACGTTCTTACCAGGTCAGCCGGAAATATAATGCTAACGGATTGCTATCAGAGAAAAGACTTGAAAGTTCCAAAAAAGGAAAGGCAAATCCTGTTGTGGTAACAAACGTTGAATACAGCTATTACTGATTTTAGATTTTATAAAAATCAGGAGAGTAGGAGAATCAAAAATAACATATACCTGGAAAATTAATCGAAAGACAAAACAGATTCGCGGATGATTCTTGCACAATCCATGATCTGTTCTTCGGTAATATTTAACGGCGGCGCAAAACGGATAATATCATCGTGGGTGGGTTTGGCCAACAAACCGTTTTCCATCATTTTGAGGCAAATATTCCAGGCTGTTACGCCTTCATGCGGCTTGATCACAATTGCGTTGAACAAACCTCTTCCACGTACGAGCGTGATGCGCGGCGAATTTATTTTTTTTAATTCAGCGCGAAGTATTTTCCCGAGACGTTCTGAATTTTCGCTGAGCTTTTCTGCTTTTAAAACTTTCAGCGCCGCGATGGCAACATGACATGCCAGCGGATTTCCGCCATAAGTAGAGCCATGTTCACCCGGCTCGATCGTGAGCATAATTTCATCATCGGCCAGAACAGCAGAAACAGGAAGCACGCCGCCTGATAATGCTTTCCCGAGAATCAAAACATCAGGGCGTACATTTTCGCGATCGCAGGCGAGCATTGTACCGGTACGACCGAGCCCGCTTTGCACTTCATCCGCAATCATAAGCACGTTATTCTGCGTACAGAGATCGCGTACGCCGGCAAGATATCCGTCATCAGGAACAATCACACCAGCCTCGCCCTGCACAGGCTCAAAAATAAACGCGCACACATTCGGATCGATCAGCGCATTGTCCAACGCTTTTAAATCATTGTAAGGAATTATCACATAACCGGGAAGCAGCGGACCAAAACCGCCATAGCTTGTCGGATCTGTCGACGCGGAAATTGCGGAAAGAGTTCTGCCGTGAAAATTATTTTCCACCCAGATAATTTTCGCCTGGTTATCCGGAATGCCTTTCATTTTATATCCCCAGCGACGGGCGAGCTTCACTGCCGTTTCCACTGCTTCAACGCCTGTATTCATTGGTAAAACTTTGTCGTAACCGAAATAACCGGTGATGAATTTTTCATATTCACCTAACGAATCGTTATAAAAGGCACGGGATGTGAGCGTAAGCCTGGAAGCCTGTGCAACCAACGCGTTTATAATTTCGGGATGACAATGTCCCTGGTTAACGGCAGAATAGGCAGCGAGAAAATCGTAATATTTTTTTCCGTCCACATCCCACACAAAAACTCCTTCGCCACGCGAAAGCACTACCGGCAAAGGATGGTAATTATGAGCGCCGTAACGGGCTTCCATCGCCATTAATTCTTCTGAACGAGTGAGTTTTTCGGCCACAGCTGACATGTGATTTAGGGTATTTGTTTCTTCTGAAAAGCGAAAACAAAGGTACGGATTCAAAATTCAATATTCAAGATTGAAAATTCAAAGATTCAACATTCAAAATTTTGAGAATCAGGCACCGCATCTGTCCAAATTCCGAATATTCAATCTTTGAATATTGAATCTTTGAATTTTCATTTACCTACCTTTGCACCCAAATGAAAAAGAAAAATCACCCGGTTTTTGAGAATGTGGAAATTACCGCTGCTGCTGCGGAAGGAAAAGCTGTTGCGCGCGTGGATACGCGTGTGATCTTTATCGGGAATGCTGTGCCGGGAGATGTGGCGGATATACAGATCACCAAAAAGCACAGACGCTTTTTTGAAGGACGTGCTATTCGTTTTCATAAATATTCAGATAAACGGGTCGAGCCGCGCTGCATTCATTTCGGTGTTTGCGGTGGATGCAAATGGCAGCATATGGATTACCATTGGCAGCTTCACTATAAGCAACAACAGGTTTTTGACGCGCTGACAAGGATTGGGAAAGTGGAATTTCCGGAGCTGTTTCCTATTATCGGATCGAAGGGAATTTTTAATTACAGGAATCGTCTTGACTTTAGCTTTTCGAATAAAAAGTGGCTGACAATTGAAGAGATCGGAAGCGGAAATGAATTTGCTGATCGCAACGCATTAGGATTTCACATTCCGGGAACATTCGATAAAGTGCTTGATATTTCTGAATGCCATTTGCAAGGAACTTTATCTGAAGCCATTCGAAAATTTGTGCGTGAATTTGCCCGCGAAAAAAATCTAGTCTTTTTTGATATAAAAGTGCAGAGCGGATTTTTGCGGACCATCACTGTAAGAACAGCTTCTACCGGCGAGACGATGGTCATTGTTCAGTTTTACGAAGATAATGAACCACTGCGGATAGAATTGCTTGACGCGATGGCAAAACATTTTCCGGAGATCACTTCGCTGATTTATTTTATTAATCCGAAAGGCAACGATACATTCCACGATCTGAAAGTGAATGTGTGGAATGGCCGTGATCATATTTTTGAAGGGATGGAAGATCTGAAATTCAAGATCGGTCCTAAATCATTTTACCAGACAAATTCGGCGCAGGCTTATGAATTGTACAAAATAACGCGCGATTTTGCAGGATTGACGGGCAATGAAAACGTCTATGATCTTTACACCGGAACAGGAACGATTGCTTTGTTTGTTGCTAAAAATGCGAAGAAAGTTGTGGGCGTTGAAATGATCGCTTCAGCAATTGAAGACGCAAAAGAAAATGCAAAGCTGAATGGCATTTCCAACACCGAATTTTTCGCTGCCGATATGAAAGATATGTTCAATGAATCTTTCATCGCGAAGCACGGAAAGCCGGATGTTATTATCACTGATCCTCCTCGAGTGGGCATGCATGAAGATGTGGTGCGCTGCATTGCAAAATCGGGCGCTGCGAAGATTGTGTATGTAAGCTGTAACCCGGCGTCGCAGGCAAGAGACCTTGTGATACTTGATGAATTTTATAAAATTGTAAAAGTGCAGCCGGTCGATATGTTTCCACAGACACATCATGTGGAGAATGTGGTATTGCTGGAGAGGAAATAGTTTTTTAGTTTCGGGTTTTTAGTTTCGGGTTGGTTAGTTTCGCGTTTTTAGTTTCGGTTTTTTAGTTTTGAGCGACTGATATTATGGGTAAAGGAAATTTGTTTTACAATTAATGTATGAATGATCTCTGCTCTGAAAATTGGATTGATCATTCTTTTAAATTAACTTTAGTAAAAAATCAGGCGATGTCTGCACAACTTTCTGAAATCCTCAAGCTCAGCGTATCAGAACGCATTTTATTGGTTGAAGCGATATGGGATAGTATTGCAAATGAAACCCAAAACGTAAAACCGTACCAGCTTACTGAAGAGCAAATGAGATTCCTTGAAGAGGAACTTATTGCATATAGAAAAAATCCCGAGGATGTTACAACATGGGATGAGATAAAAAACAAAGCGTTGAAAAGAAAATGATTTACCAGGTTGTATTCCGTAAATCAGCTGACGATCATCTTTTAGAAATTTACACATGGTATGAAGAGCAAAAAAAACGGTTTAGGATATGAGTTTTTTCTTTCCGTAGAAGCATCATTATCAGCCATGCAGCGAAATCCTTTTATTTTATAAATAAGCTCTAAAAACATTCGCTGCGCCATAATTGCAAGATTTCCGTATGTAATTTATTATACTGTCGAAGGTGAAAGAATCCTTGTTTTGTCAATTTATCATTTCAAACGAAATTCTAAAATCACGCGAAAAGAATAATACCTTTTGACATTTATATTCGCCAAATGATTTTCCGCCAGCCATAATTTCCGATATTCCGGTAGTGTATCACAAATTCAAATCGTATTCTTTTCGCCTGCTTACCTCTTTTTCATCTTGCAGTCACCTCTCTCAGCTTTTACATCACCATTGACACCTTAATATCAAGGTGTTAGCATCAAACACCGCTCATCCCCTCATTTAACCCCTGCTCAAATAATTTCCCTGATTGCCTGAAAATTACTACCTTAGAGAAACGGAAAAGTCTCCCAATGACAAAAAAGCTCAGCACCGTAATTCTTCTGTTACTTTTTTCAGGATTTTCCCTGTACGGCTTTGCATTAACGCCAAAAGTAAAACGAAATATTACTGACGGCGTTGGCACTGACAACACGATCGAAGATGGTAATGAAGTAAAACTTCCTATCGGCTTGCCTTTTTCAATCAATGACGGCTCCGGATCTTCCAGTGCTTCTTCGGCTGAAAGCACCGATTCCAAGATCGTTTACACATTTGATCTTTTAGACGGACAAGGCCCCGAATCTTATCACGAAACACATTCGGCATTTGAACAGGCGCGATCAATGAATGCATCCTGCGTGCTTATCCGCATGAACAGCATGTCGGGCGCTTTAAATGCTGCGGCAAATCTCAGCAATGAGATGTCTGATTATGACCGCCCGGTAATGGTGTATGTGAATGACAAAGCTATTCCGGCTTCAACGCTTATTTCGATGGCGGCTGACAATAAAAATAAGGCTTCCCATGCGAAAGAAGATAAGCGTTCTTTTGCCGCAAAAAATAAAATGCATTCTTATTCTGGTAAAGGGACTGATTCAAAACAGTCTTCGCCGGACGACAATTCATGCGTCAATGGAAATTCCGCTTTGCAATTGGAAAAGCAGTTTACAACAGGCGCGAATAGTGATCTCGATGAAGTACTTACGCAGGCCGGATTAAATAATTATACCGTCGTTCATTATTCTCCGGGATTCTTCGCGCAAATGATGGATTGGTGCATGAAACCCTTTATGAGTCTTTTGTTGGTGATGGTTATCGCTTTGGGATTACGCTTGCAGATCAATTCGGTGTTTCCCGGACCGGCGACATTTTTATTGCTCGTTAGCCTTCCCCTTTTCGGTATTCCTCTTTTTGTCGGCGGACTTGCAGGCGCAGGAGAATTCGGACTGGTGCTATTTCTGGCTATAGTGCTTCTCATCGCAACACGAAAAAAATCTTCGACACTTCTGCGGCTTGCATTAATGGCGGCTTTCATCGTCGCATTGACCTTGTGCCAATCTCAAAGCTTTAGCCCAGTCAGCGACTGGAAAGTCCCTGTAACGAATTTGTTGCTCACCACTCTTACATTTGCTGCCGGCTGGCTTCTTCCGGTTTTCATCGGAAAATTTCGTCGCTCATCTGCAACAGAGCTCGCCCCAGCGTAATATTTCTCAAATTTCTTATTGTTAATCTACCTCCGCTCTCGGTTTAACCGATACGCAGACAAGTCGGTAATCCGGTAATTATCAGCGTAGAGCCAGATGCTATCACCTGAAATCACGTATGCAATTGGTAATTGGTAATCCGGTAATTATTTTCTCCTGTAACCGATAAGAATCCGGTTTGGCGATCCGCCTATGTGTAATTCGTGGACTTCGGTTTCGTCAAAATTATTTCTGAAACGAGCGAGAAATTCATTTTCGCCAGAAAGATTTTCTTTCGGCATTTCATTAAAAACCACCCTGCCATTCTTTGCGAGGCAACGATAAATATTTTCAAGGAAGCCATGCGTCTTGCAGGATTCGGGAACATGGGCTTCCACAAAAACATCGACAGCGATCAGGTTAAACCTGGAGTTGCATGTCGCAATGAATTTTTCGGCAGTTGTATTTTCAATTTCAAGCTCAGGAAAACGGCTGATGTTAAATTCTTCGCGAGCAAGATGGAGCACAACCGGGTCAGCTTCTATTCCGGTAATGCGGGGATGCTGACCGAATTCTTCTACAAGGATGCTGGCAATGCTTCCTGCTCCGAAACCAAGAATTAAAACATCAGCGGGTGGCGACTCAATAATTTTCGCTTTCTGTAATGCTATGCGAAATACATTATGCAGCGCGCCGAAAGAATAATTTACTTCGCCGGCATTCAGCACTTTTTTTCCCTGCTCGTAGGTCACTTCAAGCACAGCAGTGAGCTTACCTTCTACTCTTTTGACCTGCAAAGGCCATATCCAGCTGAGCACTTTTTTCAGAGCAGCCATAATGTTTCAGATCCTCCCTGCGCACCGAAAAACTGCACCATCGTGTAAAATAAAGCACCTACTCCGCCAACGAGATTTAAAATTAAGAAGATGAGGTAAAAGCAACCAAGGTTAGAGCCTGACGGTGACGAGCGGCGGAACAATTGCAATGCCAGCCAGCCAAGCACCAGCGAAACTACCGCGAGCACCAAATGAAGAATCACTTTCTGATCTCCGGAAAAACCATGATAAAAAAGTACGAGGAGATTGTAAAGCCAGCGGATGGTAATGGATAAAAAAAGATAGAGAATGGAATTGAGCTTGACTTTGTCTTTGAATTGCATGGGGCAAAATTACCAATTACCGGATTACCAATTACCAATTTTCTTGGTTCCTTCTGTCGACTCTGTGCCTTTTGATGTACGAATTACGATGTACGATGTACGATGTAAAAAGGAAATATTTCTTTTAAGAAATCAACACCACCAAGGCAGAGGCACGCGAAAATGTCCTATATAAAAAACTAAGCGCGCTGACTCCCCTTCGGGGTTGGGGCGCGCGTGGGCTCTCAAACCAGTTTCCCCCCACTGTTTTCGTAGAGCGTGTCGAGCAGCTTTCTCAGGTGATTGAGATCTTCCTGGCTTAATCCTTTGCCGGCGGTTTTGCGGAATGTTTCTGTTTTTTTTACGCAGCCGGCGAGAATGGTTTTTGCGGCAGGTGTAATTTCTACGAGCAGGCTTCGCTGATCTTTTTTATCGGGCGTTTTTTTTACCAGCTTTTGTTTAACGAGCAACGAAAGAATCCGCGTGATGGATGCAGGATCTTTTGCGGTGGCATCGGCAAGCTGCTTGTGATTTTGTCGCGGGCGCTCAGCAATGCGCGAAAGTACGATCCATTGATCGACAGAAATTTTAAGGCCGGCTGAGTTAAATTCAGATTGCAACAATTGTTTTGCCTGGCGATGTGATCGTTCAAGCAGGTAAACAAGTGAATTGGAACGGGAATGCTTCTTTTCCATTTCAGTACCGGGATAATTCCGCAGCAGGTTTTTTAGAGATCAGGAATAAACCGGTGAACGTGAGCAGACCGTTAATGATCAGTAATTCATTTCCGAATTGGTAACCACCGAGGAATGTGCCTGAAGTATCGCTTTTTGCTATTGTGCGTAATACATAACAGATGACGGGTGGAATAACGCATGCGATAACAACGCCCCAGCCTTTCACAGTGCGCTTTGTAAAAATTCCGAATGCAAATAATCCGAGCAATGGCCCATATGTAATGCTTGCGAGGAAAAGAATAACCATGATAATTGTTGGTGCGTTGATCACCTTGAGTACAAGGAGCACTCCCAAAAGAAGCACAGCGAATCCGATATGAACTATTTTCCTGAGCCGCACTTTCTCTGCTTCTGATCTTGTACCTGTAAGCTTATTAAAGCCGAGAAAGTCGATGCAGAATGAAGCTGTCAACGCTGTTAAAGCTCCATCGGCGCTGGGAAAAGCTGCAGAGATCAACCCTATGATAAAAAACAATGCGGAAACAGTTCCTAAATGATTCAGTGCGATGGTTGGAAATAACTCGTCGGTGATAAGTGATTTATTTTGTAGACCAAGCGCCATCTCCGGGTCCGCCTGCGCGTGTGTCCAGAGCAGCACTCCGAGCGCAAGAAAGATAAGATTCACCACCACCATAATAAAGCTGAATGAAATCATATTCTTCTTCGCTTCACCAATCGTCTTGCAGCTGATGTTTTTTTGCATCATTTCCTGGTCCATACCCGTCATCGTAACCGCAATAAACATTCCCCCAAAAAAAGCCTTAGGAAAAAACGCGCCCGATTTCCAGTCGGTATTTACGATTTGGGAGTAAGGACTATCAGCAATATGCGTGAACAAATCACCGAATCCAAAATTCATCTCACGGCTGATCAGCACGACTGTCAGCACTAACGACAACAGCATGAAAGTAGTCTGAAACGCGTCTGTCCATACAATGGTTTTCACCCCTCCTTTAAACGTATATCCTAGAATTAAAAGAATAAAAATTGCCGCGGTGATGCCAAACGGAACGCCAAAAGCGTCAAAAACAAATTTCTGAAGAACTAATACCACAATAAACATCCGGCAGCCGGCCCCGAGTATCCGTGACAACAGGAAGAAAAAAGCGCCGGTCTTATAAGCATGAATTCCAAGTCTCGTTTCGAGATACGTGTAAATGGAGGTCAACTTCATGCGGTAATAAAGCGGAAGAAGAATATAAGCTACTATAAAATAGCCAACAAAATACCCGAGCACAGTTTGGAAATAAGCAAAATCGGATTTTCCAACATCGCCCGGCACCGACATGAACGTAACGCCGGAAAGCGATGCGCCAATCATTCCATAAGCAACAAGGTACCAGCGCGAGGAACGATTGCCAACAAAATAAGTTTCATTGCTCGCCCCGCGGGAAGTCAGCCACGTTACGCCGAATAAAACCAGCGTATAAATCGCGACACATAAAAGAATTGTTCCTGCCTGCATTTATGAAAGCGAAGATAGCCACAGATTTCGCAGATTTACGCAGATTGATTTAAGAACTTTTCCCTGTTTCATTGTGCATAATGTTGCCGGCAAAATGGTTTGTGTAATAATCTGCGAAATCTGTGGCAGGGAAATGGTAAGTGATGGAAACAGAACACGGATGACACTGATTGAGCGGATAAAAACGGGTAAAAAATGATTCGCTTTTCTTAGTGATGGTTTCTTAATGAACAATAATAATTTTCTGCTCAATTTCATTACAAATATCTTCCACCTTCATCACATAAACGCCCGACGGCTTATCCGAAAAATCAAGCCTACGCTCGTAACGCCCGTGCTCCAGAAATGCATTTTCCTCAAACACCAATCTGCCCATGAGATCATAAACACGATAACGGACCGCAACATGATCGTCAGGTGATTCAAAATACACTGTCACCTGGTCGTTGGATGGATTCGGAAAAATACGAATAGAGTTATCCGAAACTTTCACTGCATTCACACCTCCCGCGCAATTCCAGCCCTTCAAACAAAGCTGCTCTTTAATATCAGCATTGCGCTCGGTGATGAAACTTTTCAATCCCGGAATTTTTGAAGCGAACCAGGCATCTGTGCTTCCAAAACCAAGATTTGCCTCGAACTGCGCATTCGTATACATCCGGTTGGAATCCGGTTCGGCATAAACATAAGGACGGATCATATCCGCGAGGCTATCGATCTTCGGAAACATTTTCCATGGCGCAAAATCATCATTCACCAATGTGCAGATTGCATCGAGATAGGTTTCTTTATAACGCTCGTAAGCGAAAAAATGAACGTTTAACGGAACACGATCCGGCGGATCCGGCAGGTACAAAATATCAAGCGATTCTGATCGTGATTGAAACCATAGCGGGAAAACTCCAAAGCATAACCCCACATCCCAGCTGATCCAATGAAATTTTCCATCTAAAGAATCGTCATACAAATAATAATTGTGCGGATTGTAGAGATAAGAATCCAGGTTTACAAAAACATTATTTGCAGCCAGCGTCCAGAGATATGCATCTGTATCAAATCGTGCTTCGATCTGCGTTTGAAAATATGAGCCGCTGTTATTTATCCTGTCAATAAGATCGATGAGCCCGCTCCAGTCATTTTGCGTTTCATTGGTTTTTAATTCGTAATCGGCGAAATAATTAACCTGCTCCGTTCCTTTCCATTGCAAAGTCCCGTTCGGATCGCCTTTATATAAGTTTCCTTCATTCTCTCCAAAACGATCCTGCAGAAATTTTTTATCGATCGTTTCAATGATCTTATATAAGCCCACATAGCCGCTATTCATATAAACCGCGGCGAACGTACATCTCGGTGCCGGCAATCCATGACGATTCAGCACATCAAGCATCAGCTTTTCACGCAGGTTTGTCGGATCAAAAGCGCTGTTGTTGAGATGAACCGATTTCAATCCGTCATAGCGCTGGTTTCCGATATATTCATCGAACGATAACTTCATCGGCTTTTTCATTCCGGGATTGCTGTAGCTCGCGTTTCCCTTGAGGCGGATGCCCACGCTGTCGAGCGGATCGCCGTCTATGGTGACGGATGCCGGAATATACACGTCGATATTCTGGGCGTTATTAGCTTCGTAATTGCTGGTAAGCGTATTCCACCAATCGCTTTGGGAGAATGTAATGCGGATCTCATGAACTATGGCACTGCCGAACAAAGAAT
>JALYQL010000185.1 GCA_030855855.1 Bacteroidota bacterium
TGGCTGTTGTGACAGATGGTGCGTTAAAAGATGTGGCTTTTGTTACGGAACATTTATTTTATGTGGGAACCAATAGTGGAATTACAAAATGCCATTGGGAATCGGGGCAAACTTTTTCAAACGAAAAACTGACGGGCCTGAGTTATCGCATTTACGCACTTGAATTTAATAGCCGTGATAAACTATTGTACGCCGCCACTTCAAATGGATTGTACTGTATCGATTCGACCGGCGCTAATCGATTGATTAACTACCAGGGAGAAAATATTTATCCGAACGATTTGTTTTATGAAAATGGAAAAATATATGTCTGCGACAAATTGAACGGCATTTTAATTTTGGAAAAGGGCATGGTAAGCACAACGATTCAACCGATTGTGAATGGCAAAGTTGTGGTCCTGACTAAAATGATCATTCACAATGAAATGGTTCTTGCAAAATCTGCCGACGGGCTTTATGAATTTGACCTGCATGGAAAAATGATCATGTCCATTCCCGCGCTCTTTGGTTTTTCATCAAAACGCGTGATCGATTTTACTTTTGACAAAACGGGTCTTTGGGTCAGTCACTCCGGCGGTGTACAACAAATAGATCTGAATTATCTACACCAGAAAAAAACCGTGCCCCAGATTCAGATTAAAAAAATCTTTGTGAATGAGGAGGGAAAATCGCTTGGTGAAATTGGAGATTTTAACAGTGAGCAACGAAAAATACAATTCGTACTCTATTCGGCCGGTCTTCGTAATCGTGAGTTGCTTCGCTACTATTATAAGCTGGAAGGATATGATGCAGATTGGAACAGCAACAACTTTGAGTCGAATGAAATTATGTACAATGCGCTTGCACCGGGGAATTATACCTTGTTCGTAAAGGCGGAGAAACAAGGTGTATTCAGTGACATTGTTTCGTATTCATTTTCTATAGCTCAGCCTTTTTACGCGCGCTGGTGGTTTATTGCTGCTTCCATTGTTCTGTTTTTAATAATGGTCTTTTTTGTCTATCAGACACAGTTGAATCGTCAACGGAAAAAATCACAACAGTTGCAGGAATTAAACGCATCACGACTTACCGCCATTCAATCGCAAATGAATCCGCATTTTATTTTTAATGCGCTTAATTCAATTCAGGACCTGGTATTGAAGGGAGATGTGGAGAATTCCTATTTCTATATCACAAAATTTTCGAATCTGGTTCGTCGCACGTTGAATTATTCAGAAAAAGATTTTATTGATTTTGATCAGGAAATTAAATTGCTGGAACTGTATTTGTCTTTAGAGAAATTGCGTTTTAAAAAAGATTTTGCTTATCAGATCGAGACACAAAACGCGCAGGACATCCAGCTTCCGCCCTTGTTGATTCAACCTTTTATAGAAAATGCTTTGGTGCACGGCTTGCTCCATAAAGAAGGGGCGAGAACACTTAAAATTACATTTGAGCTGAAAGAATTATTATTTTGTACCATTGAAGATAATGGTGTTGGAAGAGAAAAAGCAAAAGCAATTAAACAAAGACAAAAATCGGAACATGAATCTTTTTCCGGAAAAGCAATTCACCGGCGTTTTGAAATTCTGGGAAATGTGCTGGGTGGAAATTTCGGCTATCACTATGAAGACCTGATGGAAAATGGAGTTCCTTCGGGGACTAAAGTAATTCTGCGCATTCCGGTAAAACACAAATTTTAAGCTATTGCTGAAGTAATTTGAGCTGTTGCTGAAAGGAATGCTGTTTACAATTAAAAGATAAGTACGTTTGAGCAAAGTGAATAAAATCAGGGCCATTTTAGTTGATGATGAAGAAAGCGCAAGAGATGTGCTGGAGAATTTATTGCTCCGGTTTTGTCCGGAAGTAGAATTGATTAGGAAATGTGAAAATGTTCCCGAAGCAGTTGAGGTAATAAAAAAAGAAAAGCCGGATCTTGTCTTTCTGGATATTGAAATGCCGAATTATGCGGGCTATGAAATCGTAAGTTTTTTCAAAGAAGTAAATTTCGAAATTGTTTTTGTCACTGCTTATGATCAACATGCTATAAGGGCTTTTGAAATTGCCGCAATTGATTATTTGCTCAAGCCGATTGACATTGACCGATTAAAAAAAGCTGTTGCCAGAGTTCAACAACAACGCAGCGCTGAACAGCAGGCAGAACGTTTGTCGCTTTTAAGCAGTTCCATGCAGGAAAGGCAATTCAAAAACATTGTGGTCAGCGACAAAGGACAACAACACATCATCCCGATTGAACAAGTGATTGCTATAGAAGCACAGGAATCGTATTGCATTGTTTATACCACCGATAAAAAAATTACCGCGAGTAAAAATCTAAAACATTTTGAAACAATTTTAGAAACAGTTCCGGATTTTTTCAGGGTTCACAAATCCTGGATCATTAATAAAAACTATATGCAAAATTATTCGAAGTCAGAATTAACAATTCAGCTGACCAACGGATTGATCGCCAAACTTTCGAAATACAGAAAAGCAGAATTCGAAGAGGCAATATTACTCTAACAGCTTCCGATTTATTTATCCATCAGCAAGGCCCGCTCGAAAGACCGGGCTCTTTTTTTGTCCGTTCCTGAAGCCAATTGGCTGTTAGTGAACTCTGTCAAAACAATGCTTCCCATGTGCCTTAAACTTGTTTCCTAATTCAAAAAACACATTATGAAAAACTTCTTACCCTCATGCATGATCTGTTGCATGATCCTCGTTTCAGGATTAAAATTAAATGCACAATTCGAATCATTCCTCTGGGCAACCAGAGTTGGAGGAACTTTTCCCGAAGAAAGCTCATCCATAGGTGTTGATGCGTCCGGAAACATTTATACAACCGGATTCTACAGGGGAACTGTCGATTTTAATCAGGGGGCAGGCGTTTTCAATTTATCGTCCAACACTTCTACCTGGTATGATGCATATGTAACCAAAGTGGATGCTTCCGGTAATTTCTTATGGGCCAAAAGTATTGGAGGGTCTTTAAATGATATTCCGAGTGGTTTGGTAATAGATAATCTGGGCAACGTTATCATAACCGGTTTATTTACAGGAGCAGTAGATTTCGATCCGGGTGCTCCGCTTTATGCAATTACCGCTGCAGGTAGCGAAGATATTTTTGTTTGGAAGCTGGATGCTTCCGGTAATTTTGTATGGGCTAAAAACTTTGGCGGTGCTTCTAATGAAAAAGGTAATGCAATAGCGACCGACGCAACCGGCAATATTTATACCACAGGTGTTTTTAATTCAACATGTGATTTTGATCCGAGCGGCGTTGCTTATAATTTGGTCGCGGCAGCACAGGATATTTTCGTCAGTAAGCTGGATGCGTCAGGCAATTTTGTCTGGGCTAAAAAAATGGGCGGTACTGCGAATGATGTTGGTTATAGTAGCAAACTGGATGCAAGTAATAATGTATATATCTCCGGATCTTTTGAAACCACTGCTGATTTCGACCCGGGCGCTCCGACGGTTAATATGGTTGCTGTTGCGCTTCGGGATATTTTTGTAAGCAAATTAGATAATGCAGGAAATTATACTTGGGTAAAGACGATGGGTGGCACAGGCAACGAGCACGGTTATGGAATAACGATTGATGGTTTGGGAAATGTTTTATGTACAGCTATTTTATTTGGGGGGCCAATAAAACACGAAAAGAAATGGCTGGATATGAATACATAGACTATTCGTTAGATAAGAGAATGGTTATTCTCGATGAGTGGGTGTACTTTCTTGAGAATTGGAAAAGCAAAGACAGTTATGTTATTAACCAGTGCCTTAAAAAGGGAGAACTAAAGGGAATGAAATTAATGAAGTCTGCTATGGGCGCAGCCGGCGAAATGGAAAAGGCAAAACATAAAGAGACATTGCAGAAATATTTAGATGAAGCATTTAAAAAACAAGCCGAGCAATTGTTGTTGTCTGAATGGCAAGCAAAAAGCAAAGCCGCATCTGAAAAAAACAAATTAGGTGAAGTGCGATATCAGTTTGTCGTGGACTCTATTAATGGGGGTTACTGGAACTCACCTGAAGGAAAAAAGAAACGGGTAGAAATGAGCCAGGCAAAAGTGACGCTCGTAAATAATACTGCCACTGATTTATTGCTTTGCTACGGGCAAGGCGCTTATTCAACATTAAAGCCCGGTGAAAAAATGGAATTTTCCTGCACTTCGGGAAAAGTTTACAGGGGGACTCCACGCGCAAACAACACCACTCAATTTGACCAGACCACAAATGTTTTATTGGATCTCAATGGAACAGGCTGCGGAAATATTGTGAATGCATCCACCGTCGTTAAGTAACAATCGTTTCTATCGACATTGATGTGCCCAAGCATTAGGGAAAAGATTTATTTTCTCGTTCTAAAAAAACGTCTATCAGAAATGATGGGCTTTTTTTGCCGTTGCTAAACTTACTTGGCTATTACTGAAGTTTACACTTCTCAGTATTCTTTTATAATATATTCTTGCTGTTCAAAACAGCCAAAACATAAAAGCATTACTAGTATGAAAAAAATAGCGCTGGTTTTTATTTTGCTTCCTCTTTTAGGCTTTTCCCAAGGGCAGCAGAATGTTTGGTATTTCGGGGACCAGGCAGGAATCGATTTTAATACTGGTGTCCCTATACCCATCACAAATGGACAAACTACCTTAATCAATAATGTAGGAGAAGGTTCTGCTGTAATTTGCGACAGCTCAGGCACACTCTTGTTTTATACAAACGGAGACAACATTTGGAATAGTAATCAACAGGTAATGATGAACGGAGATTCTCTGTTCTCCAACTTCTCTTCCACTCAATCGTCACTCATAATTCCCTTGCCTGGCAGTAACCAACTGTTTTATCTTTTCACAACAGATGATTGGGATCTTCATGGTCTTCAATATGGTTTAAGATATTCTGTTATTGATATGTGTCTTGACAACGGACTGGGTGGAGTTGTTCCGGGGCAGAAAAATATTCTAGTGCTTAACACGGTAGCAGAAAAACTTACAGCAGTTCGGCATCAAAACGGAATAGATTATTGGGTCATTGTACATAAATATTATTCCGATGCATTTTATGCTTATCGTTTTTCCGGCGCCGGAATTGTTGACACCGTTATAACACAAATTGGTTCTGTGCACCGCGACAACTGTATGAGCCCGCCACCAGACTCAAGCAGGGCAGCGATTGGTTATATGAAAGCATCTCCCGATGGGAAAAACTTAGCATTAGTTACAACAAACACTTGCGACAACATAAAGGAACTATTCGATTTTAACGACAGTTCCGGGGTACTATCAAACTATATTGACCTGGATTTGCAGCAAGATACTTTTGGAGGTTATGGACTTTCTTTTTCACCCGACAATTCGAAATTATATTTCACCGATACGAAAAATGTGTATCAATATAATTTAAACGCCGGAAATGGAAATGCTGATTCAATCAGAAACTCAAAAACGCAAGTATCCGCTTTTACATTTTTCACAAACGATGGATCAGCAGCACTACAAATTGGCCCGGATGGAAAAATATATGTTGCAAGAGGAAACAGACCTTTTCTTGCAGTAATAAATAATCCTGATCTATTAGGACTAAGTTGCAATTTTCAAGATAGCGCTGTATCACTCAATAATAAAATGTGCAACATGGGACTGCCTAATTTAATAGACAGCTACTCCTACTCAAATGCAATCGTTTCATGTTCATCCGGACTTAATGAAACTATAAAGCAAGAATATTTTTCTATTTATCCTAATCCTACTGAGAATTATTTCTTTGTTCAATTCCCCTATGCGAATAAAGTAACCGTAGAGCTGTTCACGATAGATGGCCGCAAAATTATGAGTTCCCTTTCCTCCGGCACCAATCTGATTTCAATTAATCTTGCAGCCGAAGCCGCGGGCATTTACATGGTGAAAATTACGGATGATAACGGAGTGCATATCAGTCGTCTCATAAAACAATAACCCCTACACTTAAATTCCCCGTTAATGAGTCTGTCTCAAAAGTCCGGGACTGGCCTCATTTATTCGGATACCTGATGCATACGAAAAATGTTTAAGCGATTCTCTGTCCGTTCGTTTTTCCTTTGAGACAGCCTCTTTTAGGCAACAAAACCATATAATAGCCCCTTCCCTGGCTTTTCCGGTCAATATCCAATCATAATTCGTCAATTTTCACTGCTCTTCGGACGATAATTATTCCCCCGATTATCACGATCTTTAAGGTTGAAATTTATCCATACAGAATGACCTTCCCGACCTTATTGTCTGCGAGACAAAAAAGTGTGCTACTGCTTTGTCTTGGCCTGTCCGCTTTTGCATTCCTCAACGCACAGGATTACAACCGCTGGATTGAGCTTAAGAACACACCGAACACAAATTTTTATACTATTAAAAACGCGTTTGATTCCGCCTATGCCGGACATGAAGCGGAAATGCGTTCGCACCGTGGCGAAGCTGCGACAAGCGGCCACCGCAGTGAAAAAAGAGAACAAGAAGGCGAAGGGCTCGATGGCTCTTTTTCCAAATACAAACGCTGGGAATGGTACATGGAGCCGCGCGTTTATCCGTCAGGTAATATGGCGCTCACCACTACTACATACCAGCGCTTCACAGAATATCTTAACAACAATCCGGATGCAATGATGATGCACAATGCTTCCATCGCGCGGTCCGGCCCGAATTCTAATTCGGTAACCTCTAATCCATGGACATTCGTCGGACCAACAGGCGCACCTACAGGTTCCGGTGCAGGGCGATTGTCCTGTGTGCGTTTTGATCCTGCGAACTCGAATATTATTTACGTCGGCGCGCCTGCAGGTGGTTTGTGGAAATCTATTGACGCGGGACAAACATGGACCTGCCTCACCGATTTTCTTCCTGCTATCGGCTGCTCGGATGTCGCGATCGATCCGAATAACAGCAATATTATTTACCTCGCAAGCGGAGATAATGACGCCGGCGATTCTCCAAGCATCGGTGTATTAAAAAGCACGGATGGCGGAATCACATGGAATCAAACCGGCCTTACATTCGGAATGAATTCGTTCCGCCGCATCGGAAGATTGCTCATTGATCCGATGAATTCAAATATTCTTTATGCCGCTACATCAAATGGAATTTATAAAACATGGGATGCCGGCGTAAACTGGTATCGTGTTTCACAAAGCAGCGCGAACGACCTGGAATTTAAACCGGGCGATTCACAGACGTTGTATGCAACACGCACGGCTTTGTATAAATCCACAAACGGCGGCGCAACGTGGACACAGATCGCGAGCGGGCTGCCGCAGAGTGCAAACATTACAAGAATGTGCGTGGCCGTTACACCTGCTGCGCCCGACTGGGTGTATGTGCTTACTGCGAATAGCAACACCTATGCATTTGAAGGCCTTTACCTTTCCATGAACAGCGCATCAAGCTTTAACCAGCAATCCAGCTCGCCGAATTTAATGGGCTGGGATACGAACGGAAATGATTCGGACGGACAAGGCTGGTACAGCATTGCACTGGGAGTTTCTCCATACAACGAAAATCTCGTGATCGTCGGCGGCGTGAATGTCTGGCGCTCGGATGACCAGGGAAGCAGCTGGAATCTTAACGCACATTGGTACGGTGGCGGCGGCGCTCCGTATGTACACGCTGATATTCATGATATCGTTTTCCATCCGACGCTGAATGATTCGTATTTTATTGGTTGCGATGGCGGAATTTTCAAAACGGAAGATGATGGCGCGAGCTTCGCTGATCTCAGCAGTAATCTCAGCATCGCACAAATCTACCGCGGCGATGTTTCAGGTACAAATCCTTCAATTGTTATCAGTGGACACCAGGATAACGGAACGAATGTAAAAACAGGTCTGAATTATTTTTCAGCACTCGGCGGTGATGGTATGGATTGTTTTATTGACCGTACGAATGATAATAATATGTTCGGCTCTATTTATTACGGCGATTTTTATAAGTCGAATGATGGCGGAAATAACTGGAATGGCATTACAAACGGAACTCCCGGCAACGGAGAATGGGTAACACCATGGGAGCAGGATCCTATCAATGCAAACATTTTATATTCCGGTTTCGACCAGCTGTACAAATCCACCAACCAGGGAAATTCATGGTTTGCTGTTGGCTCACCTGTGTTCGGTGCGAACCTCACTGAAATTGAAGTTTGCCCTTCGAATACAAATTCCATTTACGTGGCTACAGGTTCAAATATTTTCCGTTCAACAGACGGGGGCAATAACTGGAATTCCATACTTGGCATTTTGTCCGGTTATGCCATCACGAATATTGCCGTCAGCTCTTATGACGAAAATAAAGTCTGGGTAACTGTTTCGGGATATAACAATAATGCAAAAGTGTTCTTCAGCGCAAACGGAGGAACAACATGGTCGAATATTTCTTACGGACTTCCGAATATTCCTGCCAATTGTATCGTGACGGTTCCGGGAACTTCTTCCGATGCGATCTTTGTCGGAATGGATGTCGGTGTATATTACCATGATAATTCCAGCGCAACATGGATTCCGTTTTTCACCAGCCTTCCGAACACACCAATCTTTGATCTCGACATTTTCCTGCCAACGATGAAGCTCGTTGCATTTACCTACGGAAGAGGCGTATGGGAAGCATCGATCGATCAATCACTCTTCACTCCTTACGCGGATTTTTCTGCAACACCCTTGACACCTTGTCCCGGGCAAACCGTTCAGTTCACCGACCTTTCCACATTCACACCTTCCTCATGGTCGTGGAGCTTTCCCGGCGGAACTCCCTCAACTTCCTCCGCGCAAAATCCTGCAGTAGTGTACAACACACCGGGAACTTATCCTGTGACACTGATCACTACAAATGCAGCAGGAAGCGGAACAACAACACGCACTTCTTACATCACGGTGAACGGCGCGCAACAACCTCCTTACATCGAAGGATTTGTTTCCGCAACATTCCTTCCGCAAGGATGGTCGCTGGTAAATCCCGGCAATCAAACTTATTTCTGGAAACGAAGCGCAACAGTCGGATACAACAGCACCGAGAGCGCATACTTTGATAATTTCAACTACACCGTCAACAACGACCAGGATGAAATGCGTTCAATGGCGATTAATTTTACCGGCTACACTTCGCTGGCAATGACATTCGATGTGGCTTACGCGCGTTACAATTCCACACGAAGCGATACACTCGAAGTGCTGGTGTCGGCAGATTGCGGCGCAACATGGACTTCACTTTATCTCAAAGGCGGCGCCACTCTTTCAACTGCTGCCAACCAGACAACCGCCTTTATTCCGACAAATTCACAATGGAGAACCGAGACGATAAACATCAGCGCTTACGCCGGACAGAACGATGTGTTGTTTGCATTCCGCAATCATGGTCGCCACGGAAATAATCTTTACGTCGACAACATTAACATCAGCGCAGTAGTAAATGCTGCGCCGGTTGCTTCGTTCACTACAACGGGAACTATTTGTGAAAATGCAGCAACAACATTCACCGATCTTTCCGCACCAGCCGCTACCTCATGGAGCTGGACATTTCCCGGTGGAAATCCTTCCTCATCTTCCTTACAGAACCCCGTAGTAAGCTGGAACGCCGCCGGAACTTATACCGTGTCGTTAGTTTCCGGAAATGGTTTCGGAAGCGATTCAGTCGCGCAGGTGATCACGGTAAATGCAGCGCCTGTTGCCGATGCAGGAATAGATACGGCGTATTGCAAATCAACTTACGTGCAGCTGAATGCCGGCGGCGGAGTGAGTTACAGCTGGTCGCCTTCCGCAGCATTGAGCAATCCGTTCATCGCTTCACCGGGTGTTTTCACTGTCAGCTCGGCAACTTATTCGGTAACAGTTACAGATGTGAACGGATGTTCATCTACCGACACTGTTCATCTCACTGTTTACCCGACACCTTCATTCACCGTAAACGGAAGCCCATCTTCAATTTGTTACGGTGATACTTTATTGCTGTATGCAAACTCACCTTCATTGAGCTACGCGTGGTCGCCGGCTTCTTCGCTCAACACGGCTGTCGGCGATTCTGCTATTTCATTTCCCGCAATGACAACTACATACACGATCACCGCAACGGATACAAACGGCTGTACAAATTCCTACAACAAAACAATCACCGTTTATCCGCTTGTTCCTACGCCTGCAGTTTTGGTTTTCGGATGGACGCTCGTCTGTTCAACACCTGCCGCATTTTATCAATGGTACCTGAATGGAAATCCGATCACAGGCGCAACTTCACAATATTACATTGCGTCGACTGTAGGAAATTATACCGTCGAAGCACATAATGTGCAGAATTGTCTGTCCGGAATGTCACAGCCTGCATTTGTAAATGCAATAAAAGAAGAAGCCGGTCCCGAGTTTGTCATCGCGCCGAATCCGGGGAATGGAATTTTTGATCTTTCCTTTACAGCTTCAAAAGCAATAAGCTATTCCATCCACATTTTCAGCGCCGATGGAAAGCTGGTTTACATTGAAGAGCTTTCGCATGTTAATGGGAACTATAAAAAACAAATCGACCTTTCGGTTTTCGGACCGGGATTATATCTTGTGCGCATTGCAGATGGAAAGCGGCAGAGCGTGCAACATGTAATTGTTTATTAGGTACATCAAGTTCCTTTCCGGATTTTTTTTGCTTTCAGGGAAAGCTACTCCGCTTTTTCAGCAAATGATTATTCCTGGCACTACAGGCTTCGTAGGCATCAACACCACCACTCCAAATCAATTGCTCACGATACGTGGTGGTAACATGAACGTTACATCGCCAATCGGCAACACCGCTTATATGCTCAGTAGTAATGCATTTCCTGCCGACAGAGTGCTCTGGCATAATGGCGAACGAACAAATATTTTTGTGGGTGTTGGAGCGGCCAACGCAAGCGGAAATCCTCTCGGATTGAGAACTACAGTGCTTGGTTTTAATGCTGCCAATGCTGCCCTGAATGCCGATGATGGCGTGTTCATAGGAGCAAATGCCGGACTGCTGAATTCAGGTGGGGATTTTAATGTTTTTATAGGAAGCGACGCCGGAAGAAATAATATTAATGCCTCACGAAATGTATTTATTGGCGCACTGGCCGGTCAGCAAAATGTGGGAGGGATATAAAATGTTTTCCTCGGTTTCAGCGCAGGCCAGAGTAATGTGAATGCCAACTTCAATACGTTCATGGGCTACAATGCCGGACGAAGCAATACTGTGGGCTCGGAAAATACATTTGTGGGAAGCAATGCCGCCAACCAATGCATTAATGGGCTCAAAAACGTAGTGGTAGGAAATAACACCGGGTTCGAACTTGTTTCGGGAATTGAAAATGTATTTGTTGGGACCCAGGCGGCGGCAAATAATCAAACCGGGAGCGAGAACGTAATTATCGGGCACGATGCCGCGCAGCTGGTAAGTCAAAGCGATCAAAACGTGATCATAGGAGAAGAGGCTATGGCGCTCCGGCCACCATTGGTGTATCAAACGTTTTGATCGGCTTCAGGGCAAGTAATCTTATGACGATAGGACAAGACAATGTTATGATCGGACACCGTGTTAATCCTCTATCGACTGCAGGGAATGATAATATTTTCATTGGTCATCTTAGTGGTTCAAATGCAGGTGGACTTACTAACAGCACTGCGATTGGTGCAAGTGCACGTGTTGAGAATTCTAACCACATGATCCTCGGAAACAATCTGGTTAATGTTGGAATCGGTTTGAGTGCCGACGTAACAGGCCCGCAGAATAAATTGGAAATTAATACGGGCGCAGTAGCGAGTAACCCTGCGCTTGCTGTCGGGCTTGCTTCACGCGTAGAAGGTGCAACAACTAATTACGGAGGCCGTTTTAATGCAAATGGAGCAACAGGTGTAAACTATGGCATCCGGGCATCCGCTACCGGATCTGGGCCTGGACCAA
>JALYQL010000193.1 GCA_030855855.1 Bacteroidota bacterium
GCCGGACCCGCGATTGCGAATCCAAAGGTTCTTGCATAGAGATAATTTGTGATTCCGGAAGTAGCAACACTTGAATAAACATCATTGCTTGTAACGCAATTCCCCGGACTTGTCCACGCGATTGTACCGGTACCTGCATTATTGGTTCCCAGTGAGGGGCTGTTCGGACCTGTTTGTGCGCTTAGCTGCACAAAACTGAATAACAGCGCAGCGGCCAGTTTGAAAGAATTCATAAAGGGTTAAGCATCATGGGGAAAGCAAAGGTATGACTTTACCAATTAAAAAAACACACCTCAGACGTCTATAAATAGTTGCATTACCATTGCCTTTGAAAATCGACCGTTTTCTCAACTGACGCTTTTTTCAGGAAGGATCCACATCCGCAATAATCCTTACTTTTTTAAAATCAGCGTTCGATTTCATCGCAAGCATTTCTCTTCCAAGTATCGTTTTCACCTTCGTGCTGTTTGCTTCCCGCTCAATTTTTATGAGGATGTTTTTTAAATATTCATCCCTCACTTTTGAAACAGGTGGAAATTCCGGACCAAGTACACGGTCACCGAAATGCGCGCGCAATAGCTCTGCAAAATACTGCGCAGCATTATCCAGCAAAACATGATCCTTTGCTTTTAATGTCAAACGAATCAATCGGTGAAATGGCGGATAATGAAATTCCATTCGTTCGGTAAGCTCCGCATGATACATTGTTTCATAATCATGCCCGATCACACATTTGATAATCGCATGCTCAGGGTTAAACGATTGAATGATAACTTCACCGACTTTGTCCCTTCTCCCCGCTCTTCCTGCCACTTGTGCCATTAATTGAAAAGCACGCTCGGCCGAACGGAAATCAGGATAATTCATCAGCTGGTCAGCAGAAAGAATTCCCACGAGCGAAACATTTCCGAAGTCAAGACCTTTCGTTACCATTTGTGTTCCGACGAGGATATTAATCTTCTGCGCTTCGAAATCATTCACAAGATTCTGCATGCTGAATTTTCCGCGGGTTGTGTCGAGATCCATTCGTGCAATTTTCGCGGAAGGAAGGATCAATTGTAATTCTTCTTCGATCTTCTCGGTGCCGAATCCTTTCATCTTTAATTCCGTACTGCCACATGCAGAACATTGTGCAGGAGGTGTGCTTGTCCAGCCGCAATAATGACAACGCAGCTGATTGGAATTTTTATGATAAGTCACACTGACATCACAACGAATACACTGCGGAATATGCCCGCAGTCCTGGCACTCGATTGAAGGAGCAAAACCCCGACGATTTTGAAATAAAATAACCTGCTCTTTATTAACCAGCGCAGCTTCGATCCGCTCAATGAGGTACGGCGAAAAATGCGACTTCATCAATCGTTTCCTGGAAGCATCTTTGATATCGACAACGGTTATTTCAGGAAGTGAAGTTCCGCCGTAACGTTCTGTCAATTGTGCAAATCCGTAACGGCCGTTTTTCGCGTGATAAAATGTTTCAATCGATGGCGTCGCGGAACCCAATACTGTTTTTGCACTATGTAATTTTGAAAGCCAGATCGCGCTTTCTCTTGCATTGTAACGCGGCGCAGGCTCATGCTGCTTGAACGAAGAATCGTGTTCTTCATCTATAATGACCAATCCTAATTTTCCAAAAGGAAGAAAAATGGATGAACGTGCGCCGATAACCACAACCGGATTTTGCTTCAACACTTCATTCCATACTTCCACCCGTTCATTTTCATTAAAACGGGAATGATACACCAACACTTTTTCACCGAAATGTTTTTGCAGGCGGATAATCAATTGTGTGGTCAACCCGATTTCAGGAAGCAGGTATAAAACCTGTTTGCCTTTTTCAAGCTGTTCAGCGATGAGGCGAATATAAACTTCTGTTTTGCCGCTCGAAGTGACACCGTGCAGAAGTGCAACATCTTTTTCCAGGAACGCACTACGCAATTCTGTGATTGCAACTTCCTGGTGCGGGCTCAACGTAAGCACTTTGTTCGCGCTTTCTTTCAGCAGCAGCCTGGAAACTTCTAATTCTTCGGAAATTAAAATTCCTTTTTTTACCAATGAAGAAACCGCACTTTCACCGGAACCGGAAGATTTCAGCAGGTCAGATTTTCGTACTGCTTTGGGAGATTTGCTATGATGTTCGGATAAATGCAGGTAGGCCATCAGCAATTGCACCTGTTTAAATGCCCGTTTCTCCAACTGCGCAAAAATTTCTTTCAGCTTTTCTTCGCCGGAATATTCATCGGACAAACGGATGTACGTTTCATATTTCGGCTGGTAACGCTGCTGAATTTCTTCATAAACGAGAATGACACCTTCTTCAAGCATCTTTCGAATCATCGGGTAAACCGTTTTCCGGTCGAGGATTGCGCTGATGTCTTCCAACGTCAAAGTCGTTTTTACATCAAGGGCTTCGCAGATAGAAAATGCTTCATCATCCAATTGTTTGCGATCGCCTTCCCAATTCGCGTTCAGCAAAATCCGTGTTTCGCTTGTCAATCGCAATCCTGAAGGAAGCGCCGCTGTCATTACATCGCCTTTAGCGCAGAGGTAATATTGCGCCATCCATTCCCAGAACTGCATCTGAACGTCGGTCAATACCGGCCTTTCATCCAGCACCGATTCAATAAATTTCGTGGTGTATTCAGGTGGCTTTTCATGCACCTTCCATACAATCGCGGAATACAATTTATTCTTGCCGAATTGCGCGACCACCCGCATGCCCGGCTGCACTTTCCCATTCAGCTCCTGCGGAACACGATAAGTAAACAGGTTAGGCAGTGAGAGCGGTAAAACCAGATCAGCGAAATAGTCGACACGAGACATTATGTAAAGTTACCAATGATTAAAATGTGGCGTTATTTCCACAGTAGATTTTTTGTTTTCATAGCCGCGCTGACTGTCAACAGCTTATATCAGGATCGGTTTTTGTCAGGATAATAAAAACGCTGTTATGAAAAAGTTCCTGTATTGTTTACTGCTGATTTCCGGATCAGCTGTTGCGCAAAGAGACAGCACAATCAACATGGATGTGAAGTTGAATTTCTTCAGCCCGATAGATGTGTTTAATTTTCCTACGATCGATCTTTCGCTTGAACATCGCATCACGAATAATTTTTCTGTCTCGGTAGAAGGTGGTTATGAATTTTATCATTTCAATAAGCCTGATACTTCGTTTATAAATCCTTCCGGATATAAATTAGCTTCAGAGCTACGGCTGTACCATCCTTTCAAATCAGCTGCTGTAAAACGCTCGATGCATACCAGCCTGACAGGATTTTACCTCGGGGTGGATTTTTTCTATCGACAGGAACAATATAATTCCGCAGTTGAGTTTACAAAATCCGGTGGCGACTCAACAGTTTTTATTGACAATTACTGGACGCGAAAAAAAGCAACGGGAACAAATCTTACTGTTGGTTACCAGTGGTCGCCTTACCGGAGAATTGTAGCGGATGCGTTTCTTGGAGTAGGAATGCTACGCAGAACAATTGAAAGGCATGAACTTTCCTATTCTGAAAAAGAAGGTGACGAGATCAGCACTTCGTCGCGGACAGATTCCTTTTTTTCAGCGAAAGACCTGAGAGAAACGAATGGACCGGGATTGAGTCTCGCTTTTGGGGTGAAGATCGGGTTTGTGATCTATTAACTTACCTGACAATCACCAGTTTCTCCTGCAGAATTTTAGCTTCAAACGCGATATGTACTGTATAAATTCCGGCAGCGAAATTTTCAGTAGAAAAAATAACATCTTTCCTGCCCGAATGATTTTCTTCGAACACTAATTTTCCCTGCGCATCAAAAACGGAAATCTTAATTTCTTCCACACTATGCGCACGAACTGTAACACGATCATTGGCCGGATTGGGAAACACATCTACATTTCCTTCGGCAGACAAATTGTTTACCGCCAATAAATTCTGGTCAGGAGTGATCCAGACCCGGTAGACCGTATCATTCGCCCAGCTTGTGGTATGTCCGTTGGGAAGTGCGGCAACAATTCCACCGACGAGATATCCTGCAAGAACCCGTCCACTTAATTCGCGCAGCTTCACCACTTCATTCGAATAAGCAGGAATACTTGCTACCGGAATAAATTTCATATTCGATCCCTGAAGTCCTGTCATTTGCAAATTCAGCGGGACCTGTGCCCATTGCCCATTCGCATCGTGAATAAGAACAGAAATATCGTTTACGAAAGGAATCAATGTATCCTGCGTAAGCTGACTGTTGAGGGGATCAAAATCATATTCACTTTCACCACCGAACAAAACAGTGTACATGCATTTTTGCACAGAATCAAAAACAGGAACAAGACCGCAGGTATAATTATTCATCTGCTGGTTGAAAGAAGAATCAACCTGTGCACCGTTTACCGGGTCGTAATTGATCGGCCACGGGTAAGGAAGATTTCGTGTTTTCTGGAATACGCCACTGTAAGCTACCCAGCCAAAACTTCCGTCAGGCTTCACCACAGGCCCGACATTCAGATCGCGGCGGTGAAAATTACTTGTGTCGACGGTGACAGTTAAATTCGAAACAGAAAGATTTATTCCGTCATCATTGATCGTAAAACGTTTGATCTTGTTGGAATACCATTGCTGGAATGTAGGCTGCGGCGGATCGGAATAACGGTTTCTGAAATTATGGCCGAAGAACAAAAAACATTCGCCATTCATATTCGTCATTTCACCACCGCACACGCGCATATTTGTGTCGGTGATCTGGCGGATATTAGATGCAATGGCAGAACCATTCACAACCGCGCTGATCATATTATCGACATGAATAGCAGTGAGCACAGGAAAAGTGCGATAGCCATTTGCGATGCTATCCCAGCCAAATCCACCTGTGAGATAAAGATAATCTCCGATGCGCGTGTATTGCATATTCGTAGAACGCAAAGGATCGGCAGTGGCAGTCGGCAAAACACCAAGCGGCAAAGAATACCAGGACCATGTGGCAGTATCAATAACAGTTATTACATCGCTTGCGTAAACAACATCGAAATTGCTGTTCGTAGAAAATCCGTGCAGCCCATTGATACGTCCGCCTACAAACAGCCATTTAGATCCTGATTGTGCAAATGCGAATGAATGCATTGCAGGAAGCGGGCCGGTGATTACTGGTTCTATTTCTACTGTAAAAGGAACCTGCGCATTAACCAAAAGAGCAGCGAAAATGCCCAGGGAAAGGAAGAAATATTTCATTATGATAAAGATACTGATTTGCTAAAACACATACGCCATCTGTTTCCTGTATGAGATTCAGATTAGCTTTCCCGAAGTGGCCACGATTTTTCTCTTTCTGTTACTGCCGCTTACTTCAGGGAATTATTCTCATTTTTGCAGCAACATTCATCCTATGACCACAGAAGAAATTGCCGGCGCGCTAAAGCTGACTGCTCAATTACAGGAATTACATGGTGTAAATCCTTTCAAGATAAAAGCCCTTGCAAATGCCGCTTACCGTCTCGATAAAACGGACATCAATCTCGAAGGGAAAACACCCGAAGAGCTCAGCACGATCGAAGGTATTGGCAAAGGTATCGCTGCGAAGATTTATGAGCTGCAAACTACAGGTAAGCTGAGCGAGCTGGAAGAAGTTCTCGCGATTACTCCTGCGGGTGTGATTGAAATGCTTCGTATTAAAGGTATCGGTCCGAAAAAGGTTGGGCAATTATGGCGCGAGCTTTTGGTAGAATCGCCGGGTGAATTATTATATGCGTGCACTGAAAACCGCCTTGTAGATCTGAAAGGGTTCGGTTTAAAAACGCAGGCTGCTGTAAAGAAGTTCATTGAATTTTCGATGGAGAACAAAGGCAAATTCCATTATGCCTCTTGTGAACCGACAGCTTTTGCAGCAGTGGAATTCCTGAAAGAACAAACAGGTTCTGAACTTATTTCATTGACAGGAAATATTCGCAGGAAAACAATTATCATCGAAAGCATTGAAATAATTGCTGTAGTTGATGAAGCGCAGATCAATTTTGAAAAATTTGAAAATCCACGACAGGTTCCGGTGCGTGTAACTACCTGCAGTGAGGATGAATTTTACAGCGTGCTTTTCCGCACCACAGCGAGTCCGGCCCATTTGCAGCAGCTGGATACACTTTCCTACCGCGGTGATGAAAACCCGGAATCGGAAGAAGATATTTACGCGGGTTATGAGCTGGATTATATCGAGCCGGAATTGCGGGAAGGTTTGGGAGAAATCATGCTCGCGCAAAACAGCAAACTGCCAAAGCTTGTAGAAGAAGCTGACCTGAAAGGAATCCTTCACAATCACAGCACCTACAGCGATGGAATGCACACGCTTGAACAAATGGCCAACCGTTGTCGTGAATTAGGCTATTCCTATTTCGGCATTTGCGACCATTCGCAATCTGCTTTTTACGCCAGCGGAATGAAACCCGATCGCGTGTCCGATCAGCAATTGGAAATTGACGAGCTGAACAAAAAAATGTTTCCTTTTAAAATTTTCAAAGGAATCGAATCTGATATTCTCAATGACGGTTCGCTCGATTACACGGAAGATATTTTAAAAACTTTTGATTTTGTTGTTGCTTCTGTCCATTCCAATTTGAAAATGGACAAGGAAAAAGCAACTGCACGATTATTGAAAGCGATTGAAAATCCATACACTTCAATTCTTGGTCATCCGACAGGACGACTTTTGCTTTCGCGCGAAGGTTACGCGATCGATCACAAGAAAATTATTGACGCGTGCGCGGCGAATGGCGTGGCAATTGAATTGAATGCGCATCCATATCGATTGGATATCGACTGGACATGGATTCCGTATTGCATGGAAAAAGGCGTTTTAATTTCCATCAATCCCGACGCGCATGAAGCAGAGCGATTGAAAGATCTTCATTGGGGAACTATCGCCGCAAGAAAAGGAATGCTTACCAAAGAATTTTGCCTGAATGCGATGCCGGTGGATGAAATTGGGAATTGGTTTAAGAAAAAAAAATTACCAATTACCTGATTACCAATTACCAATTTTCTCGTATTCTCTCCTGATAATCCTAAACGTCAATTTATTTTTGACCAATAAATGAAAGCTTTAACACTTTCATTACTCGTAGTCCTGATTTTTTTTCGCCCGGAGTCTTGTTCCAATCTGGTTTTTTCGTTTCGCTTCACCTGAATTTACCGGCCTGAAAACTTTTAAACTTTCGTACATTTGGCCGCACCAATTACATTCCCGAAAATGACTGGGCAACCATTCAAAAAGCTCAGCTTTATTCTTCCATTAGCGGTCATCTCCTGCCTGCTGCTAACCTGGTACCTCGTCTGTTATTTTCAGATCGTCCCGGATTACCAGCTGCCTTCACCCGGAGATGTCGTCCGCAGCTTTAAGGAAGAGATAGCTACAGGGAGATTATTCAATGATATCGTCGCTTCGATGTGGCGCGTGACTGTTGGCTTTGTCATTTCGGCTTTACTCGCTATTCCTTGCGGCCTTTTGCTCGGACAACATCTTGCTGCGCGGAAAGCATTTGTGCCTTTGCTGAATTTTTTTCGTTTCCTCTCCCCGCTTGCATGGATTCCATTTGCAATTCTCTGGTTTCACATTGGCGACAAGCCCGCGATCTTCCTGCTTTTTATGGCGACATTTTTTCCGCTTACACTTTCTACAATGGCTGCTGTGGCGAATATTCCGAAAATTTATTTCCGCGTCGCGCATGATTACAATTACAAAGGCGTAGAGCTTTTAACCAAAGTAACTTTTCCCGCTATCCTGCCACAAATTGTAACTGCATTGCGTGTAACTTACGGTATTGCGTGGGTAGTGATCGTCGCTGCTGAAATGGTCGGCTGCCAGGATGGACTTGGCTACGGCATCTGGGATGCGCGGAATGGTTTGCGTTTGGACACTGCTGTTTGTTATATGGTAATCATTGGCGTTTTAGGAATGGGAGTCGACCGCCTGCTCGCACAGCTTACAAAATTGCCGAATATCCGCTGGGGTTATGAAAGATAGATCTTCGTCAGCGCCTATTGTTCTCAATAACGTCTCCCATGGTTACGGTGAAATTTCCGTTTTAAAAAATCTGCATTTAAAAGTAGAGCCTGGCGAATTTGTTGTGCTCGTGGGACCTTCGGGTTGCGGGAAAACAACATTGCTGAATCTTTTATCGGGGCATCTAAAACCCATGTCGGGAAGTGTTGAGCGCACGGGTATAACCCGCACGGTTTACCAGAGCGACGGACTTTTCCCATGGCTCACAGTGACGGAAAATATCAGCATGGGTTTACGTTCCATAACAAATGTATCGGAACGTGAAAAAGAATTGGGTGAGCTTTTCGAGCTGATCAATCTCAAAGGATTTGAACATCATTATCCGCATGAACTTTCGGGTGGTATGCGTCAA
>JALYQL010000246.1 GCA_030855855.1 Bacteroidota bacterium
CATTACGGGCTCGGCGTTTACAAAACCACAGACGGCGGCCTTACATGGAATCCGACCGGGCTCAGCTTTCAAATGACACAAGGCGATGGATCACTCATCAGCAAAATAATTATTGATCCTGCCAACAGCAATAACCTGCTTGCGTGTGGCGTAACCGGAATGTACCGTTCTACAGATGCAGGCGCAACATGGGCGAATGTCAACACCGGTTTGTTCTGGGATATGGTTCAGGATCCATCAACGCCGAATACAATTTACGCTGCAACAGGTTGGGTCATGAATTCAAACGATGGCAGCGCGGGAATTCTGAAGTCGACAAATTTCGGCGTCACGTGGACTACGCTTACTACCGGTATTCCTGCAACAGGTTTAGTTCAGCGTGTAAAGCTCGCTATGTCGGCTGCAAATCCGAATTACATCTACGCGCTTACAGTCAATACACAGTCGGGCCTGTATGGCATTTACAAATCCACAAATGCAGGCACAACATGGAGCTTTATCACTCCTGCGTTGAACGTGCTTGAATCCGGCGACGGAACAAACGGCGGCGGACAAGGAACTTATGATCTTGGTTTTATGGTGAGCCCTACGAATGTAAATGTGTTGTACACCGGCGGAATTAATCTGTGGGGATCTTCCGACGGCGGCGTTACATTTAATCCGGCCAGCCACTGGACATTAAACTACGGTCCCACCTTGCATGGTGATATTCACTTCATCGCGCCGAATCCGGTCACAGGAAATATTTTTGTTTGCAGCGATGGCGGTGTTTATTACACGGCCAATTACATCACACAAACGTGGAACGATGCGTTTAACGGCAATCCGTGGCCCACACAATGGACGCACATCAGCGACGGTATGCAGATCACTTCTTTCTACCGTATTTCCAGCTCCCGGAATGCTGCAGGAAGATTGTCAGCCGGCGCGCAGGATAATGCAACTTTTTATTTTGACAATAATTCCTGGAACACCATTTTCGGCGGCGATGGAATGGATACATGGCTCGATCCTTTCGACGATGATATGATAATCGGCTCGAGCCAGTACGGCAATTTTTATGCTTCGTACGACGATGGATTTTCAAGCAATAACATTAATCCGAATGTAAATTGGGAAGCCGGTGAATGGACCTCGCCGATCATTGCAAATTACAATGCACCGGGAACATTATACGCCGGCTTTGAAAATGTGACTGAGTCTACAGATAATGGAAATAGCTGGAACGCCATTTCAAATTTTCCAAACCTTGGAAATGCGCAGGAAGTGAATGCAATCGCAGTGGCAAACACCAACAGCAATGTAATTTACGCGGCCAAACGTGTGCATTATGAATACGGGTTGCCATCGCTGCTTTACAAAACTATTAATGGTGGCGCTTCCTGGACCAACATCACGGCGGGATTGCCCGATTCGTTGTTTTTCACCAGCGTAGAAGTTTCCGAAACAGATGCATTGACGGCGTATGTAACCATGGCCGGATTCAGCGCTCCCGATAAAGTGTACCGCACTACGAATGGCGGAACCACGTGGACAAATATTTCTTACAACCTTCCGAATATTCCGGTCAATTGTGTGAAATATATTCCATCAACAGGCACGGTTATGCTCGCTACAGATCTTGGCGTGTACATGCTCGATGTGTTGAATAATACATGGGTGCTCCGGAGCATTGGATTGCCGAATGTGATTTGTTCGGATATCGATTTTAATGTTCCGCTCAATAAAATTTATGTCTGCACTTTCGGAAGAGGTATCTGGGCCACCGATCTCGATGTGTTTACTGATCTGCACCAGCATACGGAAACAGATTCAGGCATATCGCTTTTCCCTTCGCCGAACAACGGCACCTTTTCTATCAGCCTCGACGATGCTGCGGCTAAAGATGAAAATCTGAATTTAGAGATCATCGATATTAATGGAAGAATTGTGCAGACTACTGTGCTTACGGGCCAGACTAAATATGATCTTCATTACGATCTCGCTCCCGGAATGTATTACGCAAAGATCCGCGGAGCAAAATATATGGGAGTGAAGAATTTTATTGTTCAGTAATCCGCGTAATGAGTACGCAGATGTAAATTCCGAAATAGATATTCTGAATAGTCGGGGCGTGTCCTCCTGAAGTAAACGCGAAGGAGCGTTTGCTTCAGGAGGCCGGGCTATTCGTTACAAATCCTCGTTCAGCGCGCAAACCCTCAAAGGTTCGCCGCGCACCTGCCACGCAAACCTTTGAGGGTGCCATCGCGCACTGCGGGTTTTTCACTACTATCCCTCACGCAAAAAAAAGAACACGAGCATCGTGACGTAGACAGGAAACGTCACGACCATCGCGGGCGCAAAGAAAAAACGTCACGAGCATCGTGACGCAACAAAAAACGTCACAACAACAAAAAACGTCACGAGCATCGTGACGCAACAACAAAAAACGTCACAACAACAAAAAAAGTCACGAGCATCGTGACGCAACAACAAAAAAAAACGTCACAACAACAAAAAAAGTCACGAGCATCGTGACGCAACAACAAAAAACGTCACAACAACAAAAAAAGTCACGAGCATCGTGACGCAACAAAAAACGTCACAACAACAAAAAACGTCACGAGCATCGTGACGCAAAAAAACGTCACAACAACAAAAAACGTCACGAGCATCGTAAACAGGAAGCGTCACGAGCATCGTGACGCAACAGGTTAAACATTAAACAGCAACCTCTCTCCTTTCACCGTCTCATCAATCACACCATTATCATAAACCAGGTTTCCATTTACAAAAGTCTTTTCAATTTTCGCGCGGAAAGTAGTTCCTTCAAACGGCGACCATCCGCATTTATAAAGTAAATTTTCCTTCGAAACCGTCCACGGCGAGTTGAGATTTACCAGCACAAGATCTGCATGGTAACCTTCGCGGATGTAACCACGTTTTTCAATCCGGAAAAGATCAGCCACCGCGTGCGACATTTTTTCTACCACGCGCTCAATGGAAATTTTTCCTTCTAACGATTTTTCAAGCATCGCTACCACCGAATGCTGCACTAACGGTCCGCCGGAAGGCGCATTTAAATAAGGCTGCTCTTTTTCATCCATCGTATGCGGCGCATGGTCGGTCGCGATCACGTCAATTTTATTATCCAGCACTGCCTGCCATATCGCCTCACGGTCTTTCAGGGTTTTTACGGCCGGATTCCACTTTATAAAATTTCCTTTTGTTTTATAATCCGCATTCGTAAACCAAAGGTGGTGAACGCAGGCTTCCGCAGTAATTTTCTTTTCCTTCAGCGGAACAGAATTATCCAGCAATGCAATTTCATCGAAGGTCGAGACATGAAAAATGTGCAGCCGTGTTCCGAATTTTTTCGCTCTTGCAATTGCTTTCGCCGAGGCATTGTAGCATGCTTCACGGCTCCTTATCAACGGGTGAAATTCCACACCGATATTTTCTCCGAATTTTTCTTTGTATTGCTCCAGGTTTTCGCGGATCAATACATCATCTTCCGCGTGAACGGCAATCAGCATTTTTATTTTACTGAAAATTTCATCGAGATTGGTTTCATTATCTACAAGCATATCACCGGTGGATGAACCGAGAAATATTTTCACGCCGCAAACCGTTCTCGGATCAAGCTTCAGCAATTCTCCAATATTGAAATTGGTGGTGCCCATGAAAAAAGAATAATTCGCAAGGGAAACTTCTTTGGCGCGGGCATATTTCTGTTCCAGCAATTCAATTGTGGTTGCAGGCGGATTTGTATTGGGCTGCTCCATGTAAGAAGTAATTCCTCCTGCAACAGCCGCTTTAGCTTCCGTGTAAATTTCTCCTTTATGCGTTAAACCGGGCTCACGAAAATGTACCTGGTCGTCGATTGCGCCGGGAAGCAAATGCAGGCCGGTTGCGTCAATGACGGTTGTATCAGCGTCAGAAGAAAGTCCGGTGGCGATGGAAATTATTTTTCCGTCAGTTATAAGCACGTCGGAAAGAAATGATTTTCCTTCGTTGACGAGCGTTGCATTTTTAATGAGAAATTTTGATTTCATGGATTGCCACCAAGGCATTAAGGCGCCAAGGCAAAGCAAAGTTACCGAAAGAAGTTAAAACGTTACGTTCAAGGTAATTTCTTCATTACCACGTTTTACTTTGACTGTTGTGGTGTCGCCTTTTTTGAAATTGCCGAGCGCTTTCATGTAATCCATCGTGTTGCCAACCGGAAAACCGCCGAGTTGAATAATAACATCTCCTTTTTGGACACCGGCTTTCTGGGCAGGTTTTCCATCGGTCACGGCATCCACGCGCATTCCTATTCCGTCAAAAACATAATCAGGCATTACACCCATCGATACTTTATATACATGCGTTCCGGCGGTATTGTTTTTTGTTTGCTGGTAAACCAATTTTGGTTTTGCCGATGCCTGCTCTATTATAAGCATGATATATTCCAGCACCATTTTTTCACCTTCAAAATTTATTTTCTCCACATCATCCGATGGCTTATGATAATCGGAATGCTGTCCGGTAAAAAAATGCAGCGCCGGAATATCTTTCAGGTAAAAAGAGGTCTGATCCGAAGGCCCTATGCCCGAGCTGTCCTTTTTGATATGAAAAACAGTTTTCATCCGGTCGATCATCGGCACCCAATCAGGAGCAGTTCCCACACCGTAAATCACCAGGGCTTTTGTCGAATCATTCAAACGCCCGATCATATCCATATTGATCATGAAATCGACCGTCTTAAGATCGATCGTCGGATTTTCGCAAAACTTTTTTGAGCCGATCAACCCTAATTCTTCTCCCGAAAAGCAGATAAAAAGAAAATTTACTTTTTCCTTTTCACCATTCCCCGAATAATAGCGCGCAAGCTCCAGCACACCTGCTACGCCCGAAGCATTATCATCAGCACCGTTGTGAATTTTTTCTTTCGGATCCGGGTCGAGCGAATTATGATCGTGCCCCAGTCCAAGATGATCGTAATGCGCGCCGATCACCACTGTCAACGCAGCGCCATTGTCGAGATAACCAACTACATCTTTTCCTTTTCTCTCCACAGTTTTCGAAGCGCTGTCTTTGGGATCGAGCCTGTGCTTAAAAGTGAATGGAAAATAATAGCCTTTTGTTCCTTTCGGCAGTAAGCCGGCTTTTTCGAATTCAGCCACGATATAAGAAGCCGATTTTTTTTCACCTTTTGTTCCGGTGCCGCGTCCTTTTAATTTATCAGATGAGAGATAAGTGATGTCTTTTTTAATTCTGTCGACGTTGATGTCCGAAGGATTTTGAGTGAAAGCTTCGAATGGAAAAAAAAGAAAGAGAAAAAAAAGCATCCTGTTAAATGTCCGCATAAAATCCTTTTTAAGTTTTTGAACAGGCGAAGGTACAATGGATGGCGCTGATTTTAGTAATCCATCAGCACTCAATTTCTCAACAGCTTTTAATTTATAAAACAACATCCCGCTTACGACCACGCGCTTCGGACCTTTTGCCTTTCCATATGTTTTACACCGATTTTAAAAACACCCCTATGTCACATGTGGATTTATTTCAATTGTTGTTACTAACAATGCGTAACCTTAAGGAACAACGGTCGTACAATTCAACAGCAAACACCCATCTCGGTTTTTTTTCGCACGCATTATATTTTAATTCAAAGGTCATGGTTGGAAATTACCACTATAATCTTATTGGCTTAACTTTAAAAGGATCAGGAATAGTTTCTACTGAGATAACTTGTGGTAATCTTAACGGGAAAACTTTAACACGGCTCGTAAAGTTTTTTATTCTGATTGCATTTCTGCTTTTCTTTTCAGGAAAAGCATTTTCGCAGAATCCATGCGGCGCGAATACACCTGTTTTTAATGTCAATCTTTCCGCCACCATTAACGCGGTATGGATAAGTCCCAGTGTGCAGCGTGCCGACACCTGCTGCGGGGCACAGGCTCCGAATAACTGCATTGAATTTATTGTAACATTAAATCCTAATTCCACGGGAGTCATTTTCGATATTTATTCCGGGGCTGTTCCTCCGGGTGCGCTTTTTTACCAGATCAATTGCGGGCCACCTACTCCGGTGGGAAGTCCTTTTTGCCTGAGCGGTGTCGGTCCTCACATCATCACCTTCTGCAAACCCGGAAACAATTCGAATGAATATATCATAAGCGCGGTTCCTAATGTTATCATGTCCAACGACATTACACTTAATAATGGCTGTTCCGGCGATATCGGTGTGACCGGAATGCAGGAATCTACTGTTACATGGAATTCTGTTTACCCTGCTCCGGCAGGCGCTTATAATTCTTATCTCAGTTGTACTGCAGGCTGTGACACCGTAACAGTAACTGCTCCCGCAGGCGCTCCTCCCTATGTGGATTATGTGGTTTGCGGAATTACAATTGATGGCTGTTCCACTACTCCTTATTGCGATACTGTGCGGGTATATTTCAATGCATCGCTTGCAGCAAACATTACCCCTGTAAATCCAGTAATCTGCTTCGGAAGTCCGGGAGTTACGCTTACTGCAAATATTTCGGGCGGAACACCCCCTTACAGTTTTCTCTGGAGCTCGGGCGACACTACGCAATCCATGCTTGCAACTGCCGCCGGAACTTATTCAGTAACCATCCAGGATTCATCAACATGCCCGCCAACCTCAGCTACCATAAATGTCACGGCATTTTCAAACCCTATCACAGCCTATGCAGGTCCTGACGCAATGGTGTGCGCTGATAGTCCTTCTGTTGCACTGACAGGAACAGTTACCGGTGTTACAACCGGAATATGGATGGGAGGTTCCGGAACTTTTTCACCTTCCAATACTTCGCTGAGCACCACTTATACTCCCTCTTCAACTGAAGTGACCTTAGGGACAGTAACATTAATGCTGATCACCACGAATACACTTACGTGTCCGCCAGACACAGATTACGTAATCATCACAATAAACAGTTTTACTGCTGAAGTTGATCCTGCAGCATCCAATATTACCTGCAGCGGTTTTACTAATGGGACTGCTACTGCAGGTGTAACCGGTGGATGGCCACCATTTACTTATGCATGGAGCACAACTCCTGTTCAGACGACACCAACCGCGATCAACCTCGCACCCGGAACTTATACATGTGTGGTTACTGACGTTCATGGCTGCACCGGATTCGGGACAGTCGTTATTACTGAACCACCGGCAATGTATTTAAGCACGGGAGGATTTGCCGCGGCTTGTTACGGAAGCTGTACAGGGCAAACGGTAGTACTTCCTTCGGGTGGTTCCGGCTCGTACACTTACCTGTGGCAACCGGGGAATATTACCACAGCTGCCGCGACGAATTTGTGCGTGGGAATGTACACCATTACAGTGACTGATATTTACGGATGTGTGCTGGATGATTCTGCACTTGTCACTCAACCACCGCAGATCGTTCTGAACACTTCTTCATCCCCTTCCTATTGCCAGCTTGCTACCGGATCAGCAGCTGTCACCGCTTCGGGGGGAGTCGGAAGCTTTTCCTATTTATGGATGCCGGGCGGACAAACCACAAGCTCCATCAGCAATGTTTTTCCGGGCATATACACTGTGACTGTGACGGATGCAAACAGCTGCGTGGAAACTGCAACCCTTACAATTGCAAATACCCCCGGCGTAACAGCATCGGTCACAAACATTGTTGCTCCTCTGTGCAGCAATTCATGCGACGGATCAATCACTGCTGTGGCAACAGGCGGCATTGCTCCTTACCAGCATTCGTGGAACGGCGGCCCACAACAAACTTCATCGTTAGCCGCTAATCTATGTGCCGGAAGCTATACGGTTATAATTACCGATGCAGCATCTTGCCAGGATACAGCTACAATGCAAATTATCGCGCCGCCTTTGCTGATCCTTACTGCAAATCCTGTCAATCCTCTTTGTATTGGACAATCTGCAATGCTTTCGGCTTCTGCCTCAGGTGGTGTTCCGTCTTATTCTTATGTATGGTCGCCATCGGGGCCTGCAGTTTCTCCGGTCGTTACAACAACTTACACAGTTGCTGTTTCTGATAATAACGGATGCCAGGCCGCACCGCAGATGGTGACGTTGGTGGTTAATCCTCCGCTTTCTGTTTCTGTTTCCGGTAATGCACTTGTCTGCCTGAATAATCTTTCAACGCTTACTGCAAACGCCAGTGGTGGAAATGGCGGACCTTATTCGTATTCATGGCAGCCTACCGGAACAACAGGAAATATCTGTACTGATCATCCATTATCAAATACGATCTATACCATAACTGTTACGGATAATTGCACGCTGCTTGCTGCAACTGCAACATTTTCGGTCACCGTTCCCGCGCTTCCTGTAGCATCTTTCACCACTGATGATACTTCCGGCTGCGGCCATGTATGTGTCAATTTTACCAATACAACTCCGGGGATACAATCAGCACTATGGTCGTGCAGCGATGGTTATTCGGGCAATACGCTCAATGCTTATCATTGCTTTCAACCAGGCGTTTTTGATGTAACACTGATGGTGACAGACACAAATGGCTGCGTAGATACTCTTGTGCAACCGGGAACGGTCACAGTGCATAGCAATCCTGTTGCAGCATTTGCACTCGGACCTCAACCGACTACTATACTTGAGCCGAATATTTGTTTCACCGACCAATCCACGCAAGATGTAATTACGTGGTACTGGAATTTCGATGACATAAATGACCAGGCTACAAGCACGATCCAGAATCCTTGCCATGCCTATTCTGACACGGGCCGGTATTGTGCTTCGCTGATTGTTACGAATCAATACGGTTGTTGGGCGACCGCAAGCAACTGCCTTTTCATTGAGCCGTATTTTACGCTGTATGTTCCGAATGCATTCACGCCGAATGAAGACGGGCTTAATGATTTTTTCATTCCTGTAGGCAATGATGTTGACCCTGACAATTACGAGATGATGATCTTCGACCGGTGGGGAAATCTGATCTTCGAATCAAAAACATGGGGAGAGGGGTGGAACGGAACTGCAAAAGGCGGAGTGAAGGTTGCACAGATTGACACCTATGTGTGGAAGATCAATCTGAAAGATCACGCGGGTCAACGTCACCAGCTGATCGGGCACGTTTCAATAATCAAATAAGAAGAATCTTATTTCACCCAATCCGCAATAAACACATTCGTATCTCTCGTACCACCATTCCTGCGATTGGAAGAAAACACCAGGTGCTTTCCATCCGGAGAAAACATCGCGAAAGAGTTAAAATTGCTTTCGAACGTTATTTGTTCAATCCCCGTTCCATCTGCATTTACTGAATACAATTGAAAATCGTAGCCTTTAACGGAATGGTGATTGGATGAAAAAATAATCCTGGATTGATCGGGAGAAAAATACGGCGCCCAGTTTGCTTTGCCGAGCGTTGTGACCTGCTTCAATTCGCTACCGTCTACATTACAGGTGTAAATTTCCATATTCGTCGGGGCAACCAATCCTTTTGCTAGCAGCTCTTTGTATTCTTTTATTTCTGTCTCTGATTTTGGACGTGAAGCACGGAAAACAATCTTCTTTCCATCAGGAGAGAAAAATCCGCCGCCATCATAACCGAGCTCGTGGGTGATTTGTTGCGGATTTGTTCCGTCAATATTCATTGTCCACAGATCAAGATCGCCGCCTCGCGTAGAGGTGAATAAAATTTTATCGCCTTTGGGAGAAACCACAGCTTCTGCATCGTAGCCGCTGGTGTCTGTCAGCTGTCTGGTAATGTTTCCTTTCAGATCAGCAATGAAAATATCGTAGCTGTCAAATACATTCCACAAATATTTTCCGCCTGCATGAAGATCGCCTGTTTCCGGACATTCTTTTCCGCCCTTGTGTGTAGATGCGTAAAGAATGTGTTTCCCATCGGGCATGAAGTAGGAACAGGTGGTGCGTCCGCCCTGCGTGCTGATGCGTTGCGGAGTATAATTCGAATCCTGCGCGTCTGCGATCTTCATCATAAAGATCTGATCGCAGGACAAATTCCATTTTTTATAATTGGATTGAAACGAGAGCGATTTTCCATCCGGTGAAAAATAAGCTTCCGCGTTATCGCCACCGAAAGTCAGCTGTCGTAAATTTTTCAGGTGTTTTTCCTGTGGGTTATCAATATTGATCTTTGGTTGTTTTCCGGCGAGGAATAAAACGGAAAGAAGGAGCAAAGAAAGAGTGGGGAATGATTTTAACATTAGTACCGGGATTGGATGACAAAAATAGAAGCCATGCTCCAGTGGAATGTCAGAAAAATGTCATTGTCAGTGATAAAACAGGTAAAAGTGCGGGCTGAATACTGGCCTAAAATCACTACTTTCGCGGTCGCAAACTAAATAAACCCATGAAAAAACTTACACTTTCTATTTTACTTGCATTTGCAGGCACTATGATGCTCAATGCACAGACAAAGCAAGGTGTGAATGCAATGAAGATGGTTTCTCCATCCACAATGCAGGCGCAATCTGCTTCCTACAGCCAGGGACCTGTTCTTTCGACACAGGCAATTTCAGGTTATTACCAACAGGGTTTTGAAGCAGTTACATTTCCTCCGGCAGGTTGCCGCGTTGAAAATGTGGCTGGTCCTACATACACATGGGCCCGCTCAACCGCACAGGCCCACTTGAGCACCGCTTCGGCTTTTATCCGTTATGACGCTGCTGCTGGTGGCGGACTGGACTGGATGATGATGCCAAGATTCCAGGTTACAGCAATTACAGATTCCATTGTTTTCTGGATGCGCCTTGCATTCGTTGGATATCAGCCGGATTCATTATGCATCAAAGTTTCTACAACAGATTCTTTGTCAACCTCGTTTACCACAACACTGCTTAAGCTTCGCGAAGGCACAAATTATCCAGCCAATACTACTACATGGTATCGTTATGCGGTAAGTCTGCAGGCATACAATGGCCAGCAGATCTATCTCGCATTCAAACATTACAATGTGGATGGTGATGGTTTGTATGTAGATGATATTTCTATCGGAACACCTCCTGCAGCTGACATTACAACAACCGCCATGATTTCCCCGACGGCAACTGTTGGAACAGGTTCAATTGTTCCGCAAGGCACATTTAAAAATGTGGGTACAGCAACACAGACATTTAACGTAACTACCACTATCAATCCCGGTGGATATACTGCCACTACTTCAGTAGGGCCACTTGCACCAAATGCTACTACAAACGCGAGCTTTGCTCCATGGATTGCTACCGGAGGAACTTATACCGTAAAAATGTTCAGCGATCTTGTGGGCGATGCAAACAGGGGAAATGACACACTTACGCTTATTGTCACTGTAGTCCCTGGCTTCCAGGAATTCGGATGGGATGTAATGACAGCGATGCCAAGTGGTCGTTGGGCAACAGGCCCGGTATTTGCAAAACAGTGTGTCTCTTCAACAGATACAGGTTTCATTTACCTGATCAGCGGCGCTGATGCTGCATTTGCAAACTCCACACTAAACCTGCGTTACAATACAGTAACAGGTGTATACAGTACAATGGCTGCGATTCCGTCATCACGTTTGCAGATCACTCCGGTACATATTAACGGAAAAATCTATGTTATCGGTGGTTATTCTGCAGGCTTTACAGCTGACAACGCTAACCAGATTTACGATATCGCAACCAACACCTGGTCAACCGGAGCAGTGATGCCGACAGCAGTTGGTGATTACGCAGCCGCATCTTATAACGATTCGCTTATTTATTATGTCTGTGGTTACAGCGGCGTGGATCAGAACCTTGTTCAGATTTACAATACTTACACCAATACATGGGCTACAGGAACTCCGAAAACAGGTGCTGCTGTAGCAGGTTGCCGTATGGGAATTTCAGGTAACAAAATTGTATTTACGGGTGGATACAGCCAGACACTTGCAGCAACTCAATCTGCTGCTTTGCTTGGAACAATCAACCCGGCTACACCAAACGTGATCACATGGACCTCACTTCCAAACTATCCTGCAGGTCCTGCAGGCCGTCATGGTGCAGGTACGGCTTTTGAAGATAATGGTCTTGTTTATTTCGCCGGTGGAGATCCAAACGGCCAGGGAACACAGGCAATGAATGCAGTTTATGCATACAATACAATCGCTAACCAGTGGGAAGTAGGAACAAACATGCCGGTTGGTGTGAGCAACATCAACTCACTTGCCGGAGTTCTTTCCAACGACAGCCTTTATATGGTTACCATGGGTGGATACAATGGCGCTGCTGTTGTAGCTTCTAACCATTGGCTGAACATCGGAGACGCGGCACCTTTGCCAACGCTTCAGAACGATACTTCAATGTGTACTGGCAGCTCCATCATGCTGAATGCATACAATGGCCAGTCTTATTCATGGTCACCTGCAGGCAGCCTCAACAATGCAACTATTGCAACACCGACATCTACTGCTACAGCAACAACAACTTACACAGTGACCATGTCTAAAGGTTACGGTTGTCCGGTTGTAGATCAGCTGGTGCTTACAGTCAACGCGCTCCCCACAGTTGTAGCAAATGCAACAGCTTCTGCAGTCTGCGACGGATCACCTGTCACACTTACAGGCAGCGGCGCAACTTCTTACACATGGGATAACAGTGTAATGAATAACGTTGCTTTCACCCCGACAGCTACAACTACGTACATGGTTACAGGAACAGATGCTAATGGTTGTATGAATACAGACAACATCAACATCGTGGTTAATCCACTTCCTACAGTTGTTGCAAACACAACAGCTACTGCAGTCTGCGACGGATCTCCTGTTACACTTTCAGGAAGCGGCGCAACTTCTTATACATGGGATAACAGTGTAATGGATAACGTTGCTTTCACTCCGACAGCTACAACTACGTACATGGTTACAGGAACTGATGGAAATGGTTGCCAGGATATGGACATGATCACGATCACAGTGAATACACTTCCTACAGTTGTTGCGAACGCATCAGCACCTGCAGTGTGCGATGGTTCACCGGTTACTCTTTTCGGTAGCGGTGCAGCTTCTTACACATGGGATAACAGTGTAATGGATAACGTTGCTTTCACTCCGGTAGCTACAAACACGTACATGGTTACAGGTATCGACGCAAACGGTTGCCAGGATATGGATATGATCACAATTACTGTGAACACACTTCCTACAGTTGTTGCGAACGCTACTGCTACATTAGTATGCGAAGGCGATTCAGTTACACTTACAGGTAGCGGCGCTTCTACATATTCATGGGATAACAGCGTAACTGACAACGTAGCTTTCGCTGCGATGGCAACTACTACATACATGGTGACAGGAACAGATGCAAACGGTTGTCAGAATACAGACAACATCATAGTAACTGTGAATGCAGCACCGGTTGTAACAGGAACAGCTACTCCGAATTCTTCAGTGTGTGCAGGATCACAGGTTACACTTACAGGCAGCGGCGCAACTTCTTATACATGGACAGGAAGCGTTACCGATGGAGTTCCTTTCACACCAGCTTCAACAGCTTCTTATACCGTAACAGGTACAGACGCTAACGGTTGCACAGATTCTGACGAAGTAACGGTTACGGTTAACCCGCTTCCGACAATTGCACTATCAGCAGCTTCATCAACAGTTTGTCTTAACGACGGAGCTGTGGCGCTTACAGGATCACCAGCAGGTGGAACTTACAGCGGACTTGGTGTAACAGGATCTTCATTCACTCCTATGACAGCTGGTTTAGGTGCGCAGACTGTTTCTTACATCTACACAGATGCTAACGGTTGTGAAGCTACCGGAACAACTATCATCACAGTAAATGCATGCGTTGGTGTTGCTGAAATGACATTTGCAAACAGCATCAATGTTTATCCAAATCCTAATAATGGCGCATTCACTGTATCAGTTAACTCAACTGTTGAGAACCTGACTATTGAAGTGCTGGATATGCAAGGACGTGTTGTTTACACTTCATCTGTAAATGATGTGACAGCTGGCTATTCTGCACAGGTTGCTCTTGAGGGAGTAACAAACGGAATGTACATGGTTCGTTTAACGGGCAATGGTGCACAGCAAGTAATCAAAATTTCTGTTCAGAACTAATTTCAACAGATTTCAATTAGGCAAAAAGGCCGTCACTTGATTGTGGCGGCCTTTTTCTTTTGTCGGACCTCGATACACGATTTTGTATTTCGGTCTATCGTTTCAAACAGGGATTTTTTACAAAATCGCACTCGGTCTGATATGCAAATGTGATCAGAGTTAGTGCTGATTTTAAATATGAGGGTCAATATTAATTTGACTCAGTCTTTAACGGAAGAATTTTCTAACGTTCAGAATATCCGCCGGCGTGAATGCTGAGCATAAAACCAAAACGTTTGCTGAAATTGTTTTCCATGCGACAGAAAACAGCCCCTTTTGGAAACTCGTATTGCATTGGCGCAAAAGCAATATAGATCACTTGCTTTTGTGGAATAAATAAAGGGAGAGCTTTCTTTTGCAACACTATGGAGCGAACAAAAGCAGGCTGGAAATAAAATGAAAAGCCTAATTGCGGAGAATTGATCCGCCAGCAGTCTGTATTTGAACAGAAAACAGATTCTTTAATCCGTGCATTCACCTGGAATGTCATGAGAAAAAATGCACATGCGAGAAGAGAAAATTTCTTCATGTTACAATTTACGAAAACTAAAGCGAAAAAGATCTAAGCTGTGGCGGGAGAAATTCTTTTAAAGCGCATTTGCAGGACGCCCACAAACGCTTCCCGGATGATGCCTTTGCTCATTTTTGAAACACCTTCTGTGCGATCGGTGAATACAATCGGAACTTCCTTGATCTTAAAACCGAGCTTCCAGGCAGTATATTTCATCTCGATCTGGAATGCGTAGCCGACAAATTTAATTTTATCGAGATCAATTGTGGAAAGCACTTTTGCCTTGTAACATTTGAATCCCGCAGTTGTATCGCGCACACCGAACCACAAAATCATCCGCACATAAACTGACGCAAAATAAGAGATAAACAACCTGTTCATCGGCCAGTTCTTCACTTCTCCTCCTTTTACATAACGGGAACCAACAGCCACATCAGCGCCCTCTTTTGCACACGCCGCATACAAACGGCCCAGGTCATCCGGATTATGAGAAAAATCACAATCCATTTCAAAAATGTATTCGTATTTCCTTGCCAGGCTCCAGCGAAAACCATGAATGTAAGCCGTGCCTAAGCCAAGCTTGACTTTCCGCTCTTCCATAAATAAACGCTGCGGAAATTCAATCATCAGACGTTTCACAATATCAGCTGTTCCATCAGGGGAGCCATCATCAACAATCAATAAATGATAGTCGCCCTCAAGCAGCATCACTTTACGGACCATCTTTTCGATGTTTTCCTTTTCATTATAGGTCGGTATGATGACAACTCGTTCGGGCATGCCGGGAAGAAAGCTTTAGTCAACGAAGATAGCCTTGCTACAGAGATATTGCAATTCAGATTAACAAGTTTTGACACGAAATGAGTTTCCGGCACTTGACAGGCAAAATTTTTCTGCGTACCTTAATAACTTGTCAAAATCAAATAAGATACATTTCACCATGAAAAAGCTGCTCATTATAACGGCTTTATTGTTTTTAAGTGTTCCGGCATTGCTGGTCTACGGCTTTGCCTATTCGCGTACCGACACGGTTCCTGCGGCTGATTCGACTATTAACCAGACAGGAATACCCGGATTCATTGCTTATCATGATTCGCTCATGACTTTTTCGGAATATGGTGTGGCAAGCTGGTACGGGCAAAACTGGAATGGCCGCCTCACCTCAAGCGGTCAGCTTTTTTGTCCGGATAGTCTCACGGCCGCGCACAAACGTCTTCCTTTCGGAACAGTGGTAAAAGTGACCAATGCTTCAAATGATTCTGTAGTGTACGTAAAGATCACCGACCGTCTTCCCAAAAGCTCCAAACGCAGCATTGATCTTACACCATATGTTGCAAAGAAATTAAACTTTTATTCGAAAGGTCTTACCAAGGTGAAGATTGAAGTCGTCGGTTATGCGCCGATCTATAAGCGAAAAAAAGCGCCGGTCAAAAAAGCGCCAATTAAAAAAGCGCCGGTCGCCACTGCAAAATAAATCATTCCACGTTTTTACTTCTGCAAACGCTGCGACAAAAGCAGCATGAACATTTTGCGGGCAACTTTTCCCATTGTTTACGTCTTATTTGTGACAAGCATTCATGTCGCTTGACCTGATTTTATTTCAGGTCCAATCCACTACCTGACACACACTTACACCTCCATGTGCCAGCTTGCACATGCTTAATCACGCTTCTTGTTTGTTTTATCCTGAACGTGATTGCTTTTTATCACTCAACAGGCTGATTGTGAACAAACGTCATGTGCAACTGTGCGCGTAGACGTATATAAACGTGCTTTTATCTGAATTGATAGCTGTACCGTTATAAGATTGCTTTGTATCAAGAAATACCAAATAAAGAACCCATGAAACCGCAGTATAAATTTTCCCGCATCATTTTAATTCTTGTTTTATTATTTCCTGTTTTCAAATTGAAAGCTGACAATTATTATTGGGTCGGCGGCACAGGAAACTGGTCTGATTATGTCCAGCATTGGTCAATTTCCAGCGGCGGACAATTGTATCATAATCGTGTTCCTTCGCCGAACGATACGGT
>JALYQL010000273.1 GCA_030855855.1 Bacteroidota bacterium
CAAGCATCCTCGATGGCGATTACGTAATCGGCGTGTGGGCTTCTGCAAGCCGTCAACAGATCCGTACACTGAATTCCAACGGAACAGAAACCTATTCTGGAACATGGATCCAGGTTTCACGTATCGGAATGCCTTTGACTAATGAAGCAGTAATTCCTATCGGCGACAAAGACCGTTGGAATTCATTGACTCCTTATTCAGAAGATCCTGCAATGGAGGCTTATTTCTGCAATCCTGAGCTTGCTCTTTATATGGATGCTTCGCAGTTCGGAAATGCGGTTCCTGCATTTGCAGCTTTACGCGTTCAGCGTAACTCCTTGCAGACTTACGATTTCGGAAATACACAAGATGGTCTCTGGCCGATCCGTGCTACCAATGGTGGTGCAGGAACAGCGCTTGACACGAACCTTTTCGGAAATTACCTGCTTCGTCAGGGTCAGCCACGCTCTGTAGATCTTCTTCCGATTTTCTATACAGGAGTTCCTAACCTTGCGCCTTATCACCTGGCTACTGGCAAAAACGGAAACCCATTGGCGAACGGAAAACCTTTCATCAACAATTTCCTTCCGACTTTCGGAGATATGCTTCGCCTGAATATGGCAGTTCCTGTTACACCAAGGAACCATCCGTTATTCAGCTCACTCGGACTTGTACAGGCAGCAGTGCTTGGACTTACAGATCCGGCTTACAGCGCAAGCGCAACTTTGCAGAACATCCCGAACATGGATGGCTTCCCGAACGGACGTCGACTTGAAGATGATGTTACACGCATCGAATTGCAAGCGGTTTCCGGAGTTGTTCTGGCAGCAATCGGTTTGTGGTATGATGATTACACCACCGGAAATCCTGTAACAACAGATCTCGTTGATGTACTTACTTACACCACAGGAATCGAAGCGAATGACACTACATTCAAATCTGTTTTCCCTTATGTACAGGGACCATGGAGCGGATTCGGACGTTGCGGAGGACCAGCTCCTGTCGTAACAGGTTTCCACGGATTTGGTATGTCTGTCGGAGCACCGGGCGCTGTAATGGCACAGAATTATCCTAATCCGGTAGTTGACGTGACCACATTCAAATACAACCTGTCTTCAGCTTCACGTATACGTCTTGAAATTTTTGATATCAGCGGTCAGAAGATCGCTACGCTTATCAATAATGAAATGCGTCAGCCGGGAACATACGAATTACAGTGGAATGTTGAAGGACTTGCAGCAGGCGTTTATGTAGCCGCGCTTACAAGTGATGGAAATTTAGTTCAATCCATGAAAGTCAACGTTGCGAAATAATTTAAATCATTAAAAAGAAAACCGGGTATTCAAACACCCGGTTTTCTTTTTTTATCTTGTCCCTATCAAACTTTCCCATGAAACTTAACAGGAAGCATCTTTACACAGCGCTTATCGCAGGCACGATTGTTTTTTTCGTCGTCATTCTTGTCTTCTCGAAAAAAGCGGAAGCCGGTATTCCCGGCTATGTAGAACCGAAAGGCGCGTATGCACAATCTGAGGAATGGCTGAATTCCAAAAAGGAAATGGATAATTGTCTTGAAGCTTTAAAGACAAAGCCGGAAGACACCAAAACCATGCTTAAGCTGATCCAGGCGTACATCAATGAATCGCGCGTGACTGGTAATCATGGTTATTATGATAAAGCGGCATTGCAGCTCACCGAGATGGTTCTGAAAAAAGAACCTGAAAATTTTGATGCTTTATGCTGTAAAGGAACTGTGCTTCTTTCCCAGCATCATTTTTCGGAAGCGCTTGAAGTAACCAATAAGGCCGGCAAGATTAATCCTGACAATGCCTTTATCTATGGTTTGCGCTGCGATGCGAATGTTGAATTGGGGAATTATGAGGAAGCAGTAAAGATGGCCGACAAGATGATCTCTATCCGTCCCGACATCCGCTCTTATTCACGGGTTTCTTACCTGCGTGAAATTTACGGTGATATTCCGGGCGCTATTTCCGCGATGAAGCTCGCTATTGCTGCCGGTTATCCGGGTGTTGAACAAACCGAATGGTCGCGCATGATCCTCGGACATTTATATGAAAGCATCGGAAGTCTTGACAGTGCTGAGAGAACGTATAATGTTGCGCTGCTTGAACGTCCCGACTATGCATTTGCTTATGCCGGTCTTGGCCGTATTGCAAAAGCTAAAGGGAATTATAAAGAAGCAATTTCATTTTACGAAAAGGCCGATAAGCTGATCACCGAATTTTCATTTGCTGATGAGCTTACCGATCTTTATCTGCTGAACAATGAAAAAGACAAATCAGAAAAATCGGCGCAGCGTGTGATTGAAATGCTGGGACCCGGATCCGGAGATGAAAGTGAAGAAGTGCATGGCCATTACGCCGATAAAGAATTGGCTTATGCATACCTGAAAACAGACGATCTTGACAAAGCACTTGAACACGCAAAAACAGAATACGAACGCCGTCCGCAGAATATTGATGTATGCGAAACTATGGCGTGGGTGTATTATAAACGAGGGGAATTTGCCGAAGCAAATAAAATGATCAATGTAGCTTTGAAAACAGGATCAAAAAATCCGGTATTGCTTTGCCGCGCAGGATTGATAAAAATAAAAGCGGGTGAAAAAGAAAAAGGCGAACCTATGATCAGAACAGCATTTGAAATGAATCCGTTTCTTGACCCGATGCTAAAAAAAGAAGCGCAGCCGTATATTGTGATAATTTAAATATTCAAAGATTCAAGGTTCAAAGATTCAGGATTTCAAAAAACAATTCAGAATCTCCACATAGTGGCCCCAACGGGAAAAATCATTAAATCTAAAATTCCTTTTGATGCAGGAAAAATCACATTTTAAACTTATTCCGGCATTACTTCTTCTTTGCTGCCTTTTACTTCCTTCGCTTGCCGGCGCTCACCCTGCTGATGATGCCCTTGCCGGACTTTCAAAAGGTGAAGTGGGCTGGATCTATCTCAAGCTCGGCTTCACGCACATCCTTCCCCTCGGGCTGGATCATATTCTTTTTGTGCTTTGCATTTTCCTGCTCAACCCGAAATTAAAATCCGTTATCTGGCAGGCAACCGCATTTACAGTGGCGCATTCCATCACACTCGGACTGGCGATGTACGGCGTGATCGAAGCGCCTGCACACATCATAGAGCCGGTAATTGCTCTTTCCATTTTTTTCGTGGCAGTCGAGAACATACTAACCGATAAGCTAAAACCCTCGCGCATCGCCATCGTGTTTCTTTTCGGATTAATACACGGCATGGGATTCGCAGGTGTGCTCACCGAACTCGGTTTGCCGAAAAAAGAATTCATCACCGGCCTCATCACGTTTAATGTGGGCGTTGAGCTCGGGCAAATAACCGTGATCCTGATCGCATGGCTGTTGGTGGGAATGTGGTTTTCTAAAAAGCCGTGGTACAAAACCCGCGTGGTAGTGCCTGTTTCGGCCATCATCGCCCTCATCGCTCTCTACTGGACCATCGAAAGGACATTTTTTACCACTTATTGAAAATCCATTACCCTTTCCCGCTCGTATATTACGAAAGATGAAAAAACAGATTGCCATATTGCTCCTCCTTTGCTACTCGCTGGCATTGGTAAAGCCATTGGCACCTGCGCTTTCTGACCTTTTCGCTCATAGCTTCTGGAAAACCGAACATCTTGCCAGCGTCCATTACGAAAACGGGAAATACCACCTCCACATCGATATGGAAAAAGCGGGAAAAGAAGATCCACAAAACAATCCGAAAAAAGCTTCGGAGAAAAATGATTTTGTACATCTGAATCCTGTATTTGAAGAAAATTTTATTCCGGGAAATTTAACCGGGCTGATACTTGCCTGCAAGCAAGCCATACATTCTTCACCTTACCGTTTAATTCCTTCCCCTCCACCCTGGAGCTGTTGAACAATTAATTGTTCGCGAATTTTTCGTGATCATTTCTTTTTGCAGGAGCTCATCCTGCAACGTTATTGTTCAATACTCTTCTTTCATGGGAAATCTCTACTTAAAGCGGCTACGCCAACTTAGTCTTTCGCTGTTGCTTATTTGTGCAACATTCTCCCTGCAGGCAGTTGTCGTTTCAGGAAACGTCAGCGATTCAGCAACACAAGCAAATCTTCCGGATGTGCTTGTTACTGCAAACAATAAAAACATCACGATCTATACTGATGCTGTCGGACATTTTCGTGTTGCGGACCTTCCGGCAGGAAAAACTGAATTGCGTTTTTTTATGCTCGGTTATGAAACAATGAAAATTTCGTTTAACCTTTCTGAAGGCGAGACGAAAGAAATAAGCGTTAACCTGGTAAGGAAGTCCATCAGTCTTTCAGAAGTGACGGTGGCCCGGCAAAAAGATATCGGGCAAAGTCTTGTAACGATCAACGAGATCGACAGGACGTTGCGCCCGACGAATTCAGCGCAGGATCTGCTGCGGCTTGTTCCGGGGCTTTTTATAGCGCAGCACGCGGGTGGCGGAAAAGCGGAGCAGATATTTTTGCGCGGATTTGATTCCGATCACGGAACAGATTTCGCAGTTTTTATTGATGGTATACCGGTCAATATGGTTTCGCACGCACACGGGCAAGGTTACGCGGATTTTCATTTTGTGATTCCTGAAACGGTTGACAAATTGAAAGTGAACAAAGGACCTTATTCTGCAAAGTTCGGCGATTTTGCCACTTCAGGCGCAGGCGAGTTTTTCACTAAAAATGCAATTGAAAAAAATGAAGTGAAGCTGGAATACGGAATGTTCGACACGTATCGCGCTGTGGGAATGTTCAATCTGCTTGGAAACAAACATTTATTTACAAAACGTGCTGAAAATTTTTACCTCGCGGGTGAATATTGCTACACAAATTCTTATTTCGAATCGTACCAGCATTTTAACCGTTATAATGCTTTCACAAAATACACGGGACAATTCACAGATCATACTTCGCTTTCTTTTTCCGCTTCCACATTTTATTCTTTGTGGGACGCATCGGGACAGGTTCCTGAAAGAGCAATTGTCGATGGCTCGATCACCCGTTTCGGAACGATTGACAATTCAGAAGGTGGTTCGACGTCCCGTACGAATGCAAATCTTATCATCACCACAACCACAGAGAAGAACAGCAGCTTTACCAACCAGCTTTATTACAGCTTTTATAAATTCGACCTGTATTCCAACTTTACTTTTTTCCTCAACGATTCCATCAACGGTGATCAAATAAACCAGCGTGAGAATGGACGGAATATTTTCGGCTACAACGGAACGTATGAAAAGCATCATTCCGTTTTTTCAAAGGAAGCGAAAACAACAATCGGCATAGGCACACGCGTCGATAACGGAGAAACATCTTTAAGCCGTGCTGTCAGAAGAAATATCATTGGCGTGACCAGCAGCGGAATGTTGTTTGAAGCAAATATTTTTGCTTATGTAGATGAAAATATCAGGCTTACGGAAAAACTTACGGTCAATGCAGGTGTGCGTTCTGATAATTTTATTTTCGATTATAAAAATTATATCAACGACAGCCTTTCCGGTCACCGCAATGTGAGTCTTGTTTCTCCTAAGCTCAGCGTTTATTATTCGCCGAACGAAGCGGTTCAGCTTTTCTTTCGCAGTGGTTATGGCTATCATTCGAATGACGCGCGCGGAGTTGTTTCGGGTAGCACCGGGAATGCATTGCCGCGTGCGCTGGGTTACGAGATCGGCTCCACATTTAAAGCGGGAAAAAATATGCTTTTCAATATTGCAGCCTGGGGTCTTGAGCTTCAAAACGAATTGGTTTACGTAGGCGATGAAGGTGTGGTAGAGATCAATGGAGCATCACGTCGCCTGGGAATTGATCTTTCAGCGCGCTGGGAAGTTTTCCCGTTCGTGTTCATTGATGCGGATGTGAATTATAATCACGGGCGTTTGCTCGATTTGCCGGAAGGCGCAAACTTTATTCCGCTGGCTCCTTCACTCACAAGCACCGGGGGCATCACACTTAAAAAAGACAAAGGATTAAGCGCAAGCCTGCGTTACCGATTTATTGATTCCCGCCCCGCGAATGAAGATAATTCTGTAACAGCGAAAGGCTATTTTTTGCTGGACGCGGTTGTATCGTATAAATTTAAAAATGTGGAGCTGGGACTCACTGCACAAAATTTACTAAACAGCGAATGGAACGAAGCACAGTTTGATACTGAAAGTCGTTTGAAGAATGAAACTTCATCTGTAAGCGAACTTCACTTCACACCAGGCACACCATTTTTTATAAAAGGAAGTGTGCGTGTGCTTTTTTAGGAAGCAGGCGGCACGAAGATTACTGTTTGTCGCCTTCGATACATTTTTCGCTATCGCAAATTGTATTGCAAAAGATGATTTTCCAGCGAAAAACACTCATTCTGACAAGACAAAAATGCTTGCCGGAATGAGTAGTGAATCTTATCGTAGGCGACAAAAAAAGTTCAGCCTGACAATTATCTTGTCAGGCTGAGTGAATTTCGAAAGGAAAATTCGTGAGGCTACAGAAAATACAAATTTTCGAAATTTGTATCGAAGCCTGTATCGAAGTCTATCCTAAAGTAGCTGTCATCGAAATTTCAGTATTCAGCAATTTAGAAATCGGGCAATTTTCTTTCGCGTCTGCTGCTGCTGTCTGTAATTGTTCGTCTGTTAATCCTGCCGCTTTAACAGTTGTGCTCAAAACTGAAGCAGTAATTTTTCCGCTATCGAGTGTGATCTCACAATTTGTGTCGATTGATTCCGGTGTAATTCCTGCGGCCACCAGAATGAATGAAAGCTTCATTGAAAAACATCCGGCATGAGCAGCTGCGATGAGCTCTTCAGGGTTTGTTCCTACTCCATCTTCAAATCGTGTTTTGAAGGAAAACTGCGCTTTATTCAAAACGGTGCTTTGTGTAGAAAGAACGCCTGTTCCTTCTTTACCTGTGCCAAGCCATTGTGCGGTTGCTGCTCTTTTCATTTTTATTTGTTTTAATTAGTAAATTCTGATGGAACTGATCGCAAAAATGGTGAAAAAGACGCACTAAATCACTTGGGAAAAGAATTTTATAACCTCGCGGAATTGACCCGGCCTTTAAATGAAAGAAAACAGTCGAGCCGGCTTCGTACGAAAGACACAAAACAGGCTGTGAAAACGGGTGAATTAGTCCATTAAGCCTTAGGAGAATCAGATTCCGCAAAAAAAATCCCCATTCCATTACAGAAAGGGGATTTTTTATTCAGCGATTGGAAGGGATAGATAATAAAGAGCGGTTCTGTTATTTCTCTATCCCTTTCCGGATCGCCGTGCCTATGATTTCCTCGCCATTTCCCTTATCAGGAGCTCTATTTCTTTTTCTGCCGATTCTATCATTTCAACCATCAATGCACGGATGTGATTTGTGTCCCTGTAATCATCCGTCATACGTTCTTTCATTTTCCTGATAAGTTTCTCGCAATAGTAAAGTCGTTCTTCATGGGTTCCTTTACTGATTCTCCGATACTCCCTGTCCAAATCCTTCAAATCGATAAAACTGCAATACCGTTTTTCCTCCTTTTCAGGAAAGCGTTCTACTTCTTTCTATTAAAACGGTAAAAAAGGATTCTCACCCCTATTGTGCCATAATTTTTTTTAATTTTGTAATGCAAATTGCAATGTCTCCCCGACATTTGTGTGTCAGATTTATTTTTTCAGGACCCGTTGCTTTTTTCCTTTTGATGAATTTACATTCTGCCAGCGATTCCACAGAATTTGATCAGCTTTTCCGGTTGCATTATAAATTTATGTGCAATGTGGCGAACAGGATCCTGCATGACCGCGAGGCTGCAGAAGATGTGGTCCAGGAAATTTTCGCAAAACTGTGGACGAAAAAAACAGAAATTCCTCCCTTACAATCCGGCAAAAATTTTCTTTTTCGTGTCACTGTGAACGCCACGCTTGATCATCTTGAAAAGAATAAAAGGATCGTTCGACTCGTAAACGAAGATCATCTGGGCGGTTCAGCAAATGAAACAGAAGAAAAGCTGGAGCTGAAAGAGCTCGAATTGAAAATTTCAAAGACATTGGAAGCACTTTCGCCAAAATGCCGCGCTGTTTTTATTCTGAGCAGGTATGAAGGAATGAAATACCGTGAGATTGCCGATCATCTTGATATTTCTGTTAAAACGGTCGAAAACCACATGGGGAAAGCCCTTGCTCATATGCGGGAGAAGCTGCTGCCGCAATTAGGAAATGACCACCTTACCATTGGAGCGATCACCCTGCTGGCGACATTTTTTAATTACTGGCTTCCGATAATTAATTTCTGAAAATTGGGTTTTGTAGGGGTAAATTCCCACCTTACCGTCTTACTAGTACACCATTAACCCTTATCTGTTGGAAAACTGGGAACTCATCGGCAAAAAACTAAACGGGGAATTAAGCCCGGATGAGGCATTGCGTTTTGACGTATGGCTCAAAAGCGATTTATCCCACGAAGCCATGTGGAATGATGCCCAACGCATATGGAACACCACCGGCACACTTGATCTTTCCTTTGAACCGGATATTGAAAAGGCGCTGAGCAAGGTCAAATCCTCGCCTGTGACCCGCAATCCGGGCGTTCTCAGAAATTTCTTTACTCCGCTTAAAATTGCCGCGTCTGTTGTGCTTATTGTCGCAAGCGCGTTTCTTATCAGCCAGCTTGCCCGAGAAAAAGACCCTGATCTTATTGCTGTTCATGAACCAGCATTGCCCGATCCTGCTTTGGTGCAGATGAAGATCATCACCATGAGCACGGCGGATTCTGCAGTATCGTTTTATCTTCCCGACAGCTCGCATATTTACCTGAATAAAAATTCGAGCCTGAGCTATCCTGAAAATTTCACCGGTGGAACCCGCGAGGTTAAGCTTACCGGTGAAGCATTTTTTAATGTAACACCAGGTACGAAGCATCCTTTTGTGATCCTGGCAGGCAATACAGAAACACGCGTTATAGGAACTTCCTTTAATATCAAAGAAGATAAAATAACTAAAAAAGTAGAAGTTTCAGTAGTAACCGGCAAAGTCAGATTCAAAGCAAATAAAAACGCTGATCATTTATCTGAAGTGACTTTACTTCCAAACGACCGCGCGACTTATTCAGAAAGCAGCGCCACAATGGTGAAGCGTAAAGTAAAAGGCACAGAAGACTACTGGTGGAAGAAAAATCTCGACGGAATCCGGAAACTGCTGAAGAATGCAAAAAAAGGGTTTGCAAAGCCTTACCGGAAAAAGTAAGTTTCATAGTGGAGAGTTGTAGTAGGTTTGATCTGTTGCAAAAATGCCGCGAAAGATCGACACGCACTCACCCTACAGGAGGAAATCGTTCTACCTCATCGGGCAATGTCATTAAGTTAAGCGCGCGGCGTTGAGCTGTGTTATAGTTTCGCTCCTACGGAGCTCCGAATAAGTAGCATTTGTTTTGTAGTAATATTTCGCTCCTATGGAGCTGCTTGCTGGATAAAAAAGTGTTTCTGAAAAGAAAAATAGCTCCGCAGGGGCGAAATATTCCCACAAACTCTCTTCACACAAATGAACAAGCTCCGTAGGAGCGAAATTATCGGTTCGCTCCCGCTTAGCAATTTTTACAATAGCTGCCTAAAGGAAAAGGAAATTTTTAAGTGTTCATCTTAACTTAATGACATTGCCCATTGGGGGGATGTGGTAAATTATTCCTCTTCAGACTTGAAAAATTATTTGCTTAAAACAACTTACTCCCCAGAAAATGAATGTGATCCTAAATTATTTGTGAGAAAAAAATCCATGTGTTTACACCACCTCGTTCGGATGTTCAGGTGAGTGTATAAGATGTGGTAAGGATGGTGTGACTAAAACAATTGTTCCTTTAAGTCTTCCCTGAATGATGTAAAGCGGTTGCACCGATGTGTTGAAGTGCCAAAGATCCAAATGCATCCGGAATGCAGGTTTCTTCGTAAGTTTATTTGATCTATCCTTTCTGTATGTTTCGTTTGATCGTTTCCATTTTCCTTTTGCTGCTTTCCTTTCTCGTAATCTTTAAAGCACCGACAAATTTTTTCTGGCGTGTGGCTGTGGCTGTCACGGAATTTCCATGGATTTTTATTATTGCAGCGCTGATTCTATTTGCCTCCTGTTTCTGGGCAGATAAATTCAAGCTGGTATCGCTGGCAATAAGCGGGGCTGCGTTATTACTTTACAGCTGGCCTGTGCTGTGCGCTTATCAACGCGGCGCTGAGCTGGAGGCAAATTTCTCTTCGGTATTTCCTTCTTCAGCTGATTCAAACCAGCTTGAACAACCATTCAGCTTTTCAAAAATGTTCAGCGGCATCGGAAAAGGTGAAATAATTCCGCAGCGCATGGTGTATAAAACACTTCCGTCAAAAGAGCTTGCGCTTGATTTTTATACGAATGCGGAAACAAAAAAACTTCCCTGTATAATTGTCATTCATGGTGGCTCGTGGTCTCAGGGAGATATGAAACAGCTACCCGCATTGAACAGCTATCTTGCAAATAAGGAATACCGCGTTGCTTCGATCAGCTACAGGCTCGCTCCTGAATTTAAAAGTCCTGCGCCAGCAGAAGATACAAAAGACGCGATAGACTTCCTCACACAAAATGCAGAAAAGCTCGGCATCGACACGAATAATTTTATTTTGCTCGGTCGCTCGGCAGGCGGACAGATTGCGCTTGTAACAGCATACACGTTGAACGATCCGCGCATCCGTGGCGTCATTTCATTTTATGCTCCGGCTGATATGGTATGGGGCGCAAAGATCAAAGGAAATCCGTTGGTGCTGAACACGGATAAAGTTTTCGCAGCTTACCTCGGCGGAAGCTTTGAAGAGGTTCCGGAAAAATATTACGAAAGCTCTGCCTGTGAATATGTAAATCCGAATTCAACACCGACATTGATCATTCACGGAAATATCGACGCGATGGTTTCGTTTCATCACAGCGAGCGGCTCAAGAAAAAGCTGGATGATAATAAAGTGAAAAATTATTTTCTGGATCTGCCCGCGTCTACGCATGGATGTGATTATAATCTTAGCGGACCGGGTGGACAGCTTTCTACATTTGCGGTGGAGAGATTTATCGGGAGCGTTTTGAATCGTTGACGTAGCGACAGCTTTTTCCTGGTGAAAAATTAAAACGGATTTATGTTATTAAAGCAACACCTTTTTAGAATAGTTAAGTGATGGTCTGGGTTGCAGGTGACCATTGTGCAGTAAGCCGCCCGGTCGTATCCAATTGCTGGGGAGCAAATACTGCATTCAGAGCAGCAATAAGCTCATTCATCATACGTGGGTCCTCTGCATTACGTGCAGGCTGCCACACTACGCCCAAAGAAATGTAAAATGTAACACCATCAGCCTGTTGAAGCGATGCGAGCAACGCCGCCCTGAGCACGCCAAGTCTTTCAGCGCTTGCAACCGCGTGGGTTACGGGATTATCAAAATCATCCAGCTCTTCTTCTCCATCAAGAACTTCGTGATTAAAAGCAGCACTGGTATCGTAATGTGTGAATGAGGCAAACCCGCTTGCCTGGTGAAAAGCGGCGATGCCCATGCAGTTGTATAAACCTTCCGTCCGCATAGTTTGATCGCTACGGCGGAACTCGCCCATTCCTACCATTAAAACAGCAGGTACAGCAGGAACTATTACTGCCGGGAAATGGGCCCAATCATCCTCTTCTTCCGCTCCGGCATCCATAAGTTGAACCGGCTTTACGTTTAAATTACTCCCGATTGATTTCAGCTGTCCTGCGGGAGCATTAGTAGTAATGTAATCCGGGAATTCCTGCACAGATGTAAGGGCGCGCGAATCAGATGTTACTTTATGCTTTACTTTCTTTTTAGACGAAAGCGTATGGGCAATAGCTCTTGATGGCTTTTCAGCATCAGCTGTATTGGCAGATTTAACATGCATTATTTGTGAGTCTTAAAGCTGTTCAACATTTTCACATATAATGAATGAGAAGTACAATTGGAGCAATTCTGTAGTATCACTTGTTTGATAGTCGGAAGTTAGTTCTTTTATCGGTTATCTTTTCAGTTTTTTAAGCTGAAAAATAAGAATGTATTATTCACACAATATATATTATTTAGAATACCCGCTATAAAACCCGCTTCTTATCCTCACAAGCAATTCATTTATCTTCTCTAAATCCGGCTGCTCAGGCAAAGCTGATTGCTGATAAACAAATTCAATCTTCTTCAACTGCTCCTCTGCCCTTTCCACTAATTCTTCATAAGAAAATTTTCCTGATTTTATTTCCAGCAAAAATTCGCGATTGCTCCGGCGCACAACAATAGTTCCTGTACGACCAATTTCTTCAGCCATATCGAGCAACCGGAAAGTATGCATCATATTTTTTGCATCGTAATTCTTGCCATGCTCAATTGTGTTTTCAAATCGAACTTCATTTCTTTTTCCGACCCAATCCCAATACTCTTTGTAATCCTTACAGTATTTTGAAAATCCATCTTTATTAAAAGTCATTGTCGCAACAGGAAATTCGCCTTCTTTTACCGAACTCAATGTTATATCCATTGAATCTTCTTTCCGCATTAGTCCTTCATAGATTTTATCAGAACTATAATACAGACCGAACACTTCGCGCATATGGGGAATAGCAACAAGTCCGCAATTTTCCTGTTTCATATTTTTGCTCTGTAAAAAAGCTTTAGTGGAAACAGCTCCCTGGCCAGCAACGACGTAACAGAAATCAAGAATAGATTTTCTTTGTCTATCCATTGGATTCAGAATTTTCTTATTTAATCCACGCGCTTTTTTAATTTGAGTCATTGCATAACCTGCAAAACTGTCTTTACAAAGTTTGGAAAGAAATAACTCCGGTCGGATCAAATCATATAAAGGATGTTTGAATAAAATACAATCTCCTGGGATTGCAATTAATTCCAACATGTTCGGATTGTTCTTCGAAAGCAAATCAATAAACTTCCTCAGTTCGTAAAACATTACATTGTTATCATTCTCATTAATCTGTTCTTCAAAAGTCAAAGAATAAAATTGTTCCTGTGGCAAAAGATAAATCCCTTTTATATCTGTATCTGACTTTGCAGTTGCCGTGCCATAAGCCTGACTTCCACTAATGCATTCGAACAACAGGCAATCTTTATCTTTAAGTTCCTTGATTGTCATTTGGTTCGAAGTGTTTTTCTGAAAAAGTTGTTGAGCAATTCAATGTCCGATTTTTGTGATGGAAGCTGCGGCGCAATTGCTTCACATTCTGCAATTGCAGCCGAAAGAAATGATTCTAAACCCAATTCATGCGGATGTCTATAACTTTCTTCCGTTGTTGCCTTCAATTTTATCAATTCATGAACTTTTTCTTTTAATGGAGCATCAGGCATTTCAACCAGCAATAGTTCTAACTCCATAGGCGGAACACTTTTACGATGTGCAATCCACAATCCTGATAAAATTGCTCTCAGGCAATACATATAACGTTTCAGCTTCACCTCTTCTTCATTCATGCACTCCTCATATTTCTTCTTTGCCATACTGAGGTAATTGTGTATTGCTGCAATCGGAGAAAAACTCTTTGGAGCAATTTGACTGAATTCAGAAAGAAATTCTCCATCCTGCTTATAAATAATCGGAGACTGCATCCATTCGAAGATGACAGCATTTGATTTTACAAGCAGACGCAATGCTTTTTGAATATCCCAACCATTAATATCCAATACCTCATTTACGGGGAGATCAACGACATCCGATTCTTCATTGATTTTCAAATACCAATCCCGTGGACGCGCATAAACGAATCTTACATCATAATCACTATCGGGTGAAGGAAATCCCCATGCACGACTACCTGATTCAATAGCAAATAGAATTCGGATATCGTGATTTGTTTCCAGTTCATTGATTTTTTCGAGAATAATATTTTTCATGTTACTCAACTCCTGTATTATTTTGGGATATTCTTATTCTATTCTTGTATTTCTAAGTTCTGATATTCCTCCCCCATCTTCCTGATCCTGAAATTTATCTTATTCATCAATCGTTTCGGTGACAAAACAACAATTGCCTCGCCGAATCCGAGAATTTCCCTTTCCAACTCAAAGTTCCAGGTGACTGAAATACTGAAAACCAATCCATCATCTTCTTCTTTCAGAATTTTTTGAGAAGCGTGAATTGGTTTTGTAATAATGTAAGGCGCATTCATCTTGTTGATTTTCATGACAACCAACTGAGGCCTCATTCCAATATTCTTTGAAACCCCAATCGTATCATCGAAATACGTTTCAATGTCAAAAAATATGTTCTTCAGATATTTTTCACCCGGAATTTCTTTTACAGAAACGAATCGGTCAAGTGCAAGTGTGAGAATTGTTTTCTTTTTGTTTGCACCAATTAAAAACCACCGATTTCTATACTCTTTAAGCAAATAAGGATAAAAGATCATTTGAGTTGGCTCACTCGCTTTGAACGATTGGTAATTGAGTTCAATTGTTTTTTGTTTCAAAATAGCTTTGTGGATGGGGTCAATGAATTCAAGCCCTTTCAACAAGTCATTCGTTTCAAAATGGATGTATGACTTTCCTTTATGTTGTGTTTTATAAATCTTGTCTTCAAGTCTGCTAACCATTCCGGTAAGTTCTTCAAAATAACTGAAACCCTTGAACTGTCTCAGCACTTCCACTACTTCCGTTAATGTTCCGAGGTCCTGACTGGTGAGCGGAATATTCGTTATGCTGTAATTCTTTTCTTCATACGAGTAATACTTTTTATCGGTCACAATAATTGGCGCATTATATCCGAGTTTTTCACTGCGCATATTCTGAATGTCGAGTTGAATTGTGCGTTTGCTGACTCCTTTATCAATTCCTTCGAATTCTTCCAATGTCCTTGAACAGGCATCCACGAGGTCATCAAGTGTCCACTTACGGAAACGGTTTTGCAAACAATTGTCAATTGTCTTATAACGAATGAGCGCAAGTTTGTTGATTGGCATTTTTACTGAAGATTTGATCGATGCTAAGATAGAACAACTACGCAATCTATTTGCGTACAATGTTAATTTTCGTATTTATCCGGAAATTTGCACAAAATAAATTACAAAAGACTTGCCCCGAATACTTTTTAGATTACATTTGCGACATACTACTGAAATGAAAAAGCAATTTACATATTCTTCAGCCCCCTTCCAGATAGATCGTTTCTATTATGGTAAGCACGGAGTGTAAATTGTTTCGAACCAATACGAAATCAATGAAGCTCCGGAAATCCGGGGCTTTTTTTATTTTCAAAAAAACTAAACATGAATCAGAATAAACAAATACATCAGAAAGAATATTTTACAATATGCCTGTATTATTTTAAATGGCTAATTGAAAGGGACCGTTATTGTCTTATATGAACGTAGTGTATCTACATCTATAAAACCCGGTTCGCAAGACCGGGTTTTTATTTTTCTGTCGGGTCGTCTAACGGAAGGACATCTCCCGAAAGCTATCGGAACTGGTGGATCAACAACGGACAGATAGCAAACGTGGTATATGCGTCCCGCTGAAGACGGGAAGAAGAAGGTTCAATTCCTTCTCTGTCCACAAAACTGAAATTACGATGTACGATTTACGATGTACGATTTTAAAAGAAGATTTTTGCCTTAAAAATCAGCACATTAGATAATAATAGTAAAAATCAATAGTACTACGCAATTCGATTGCGCAGATGAGCAAAATATTTGTAACGTCAAAAAAGACAAAGAGTAAATTATTAAAAACAGAAGTCATGAAATTCAACATCTTCAAACGCAAAACCAATGTTGTTACTAACTACGAAGGTGCCAAAGCTTACAAGCTTACTCCTGAATTGGAGTTGTACTCGGCAGTTGTTACTTCGGGTTTGAGCGAAACCTTCTATGAAAAAGACGGCAAACGCCTTGAGCGAGTGCAGGAGCTTATGAAGAAAACGGATGCTGAATTCGTGGCGAAGCTCGCGGTGTATGCACGTAAAAATATGTACATGCGTAGCATACCTATGGTACTTGCTGTCGAGCTTGCAAAACAAAATTCCGGAAATGCTATCGTAAGTAAAACTGTAAACGGCGTAGTACAACGTGCTGATGAAATCATGGAATTACTTGCTTACTACCAGCTCGCTAATAAACGTAACGATACCAAGAAATTGAATAAACTTTCGAAACAGGTTCAGAAAGGACTTGCAGAAGCGTTCAACCGATTCGATGAATATCAGTTTTCTAAATACAATCGTGAGGCAGTTGTGACTTTGCGTGATGCATTGTTTCTTGTTCACCCAAAAGCAAAAAGCGAAGAACAACAAATTATCTTCAATAAGATCGCTGCAAAAAATCTCGCTGTTGCTTATACCTGGGAAACTGAACTTTCAACTTTAGGTCAGCAAAAATTTGCGGATGAAAAAGCGAAGACTGCTGCTTTCACTGCAAAATGGGAAGAGCTCATTGGCAGCGGTAAACTTGGATACATGGCCTTGATGCGTAATCTCCGCAACATTATGGAAGCGGAGGTTTCGTGGGAGAAAATGAAAAAAGTTTGCTCCGTTATCGCGGATGAAAATGCGGTTGCAAAATCGAAACAATTGCCTTTCCGTTTCCTTGCGGCTTACCGTGAAGTGAAACAGATGAAGTCTGATTATGTTTCGATGGTGTTGAACGCATTGGAAGATGCCGTTGTTGCCAGCGTGAAAAACGTAAGTGGGTTCGATGAGAATACCCGTGTATTGATCGCGTGTGATGTATCCGGTTCGATGCAGAAACCAATATCGCCAAAAAGCAAAGTGATGTTATTTGACATCGGTTTGATGCTTGGAATGTTGATGCAGAGCAAATGTAAACGCGTTGTTTCCGGAATGTTCGGCGACCGTTGGAAAATCATCAACATGCCTAACCGTGGAATTCTTGCTAATGTGGACGAATACTACAAGCGTGAAGGTGAGGTTGGTTACGCAACTAACGGTTATCTCGTTATCAGAGACCTTATCAATCGTCGTGCGGTGATGGATAAAGTAATGCTCTTCACCGATGCACAATTGTGGAACAACAAAAATGACGGGAATGCTCTTGCGCAATTGTGGAAAACATACAAAATGATTGCGCCGAATGCGAAGCTCTATTTGTTCGACCTCGCGGGTTACGGTAACACGCCGATCAGTGTGCAACTCGATGACGTTACCTTGATTGCCGGTTGGTCAGACAAAGTGTTTGATGTATTGAATGCAACCGAAAACGGTGAGAATGCAATCTCGATGATCAAACAAATAAAATTGTAACCCGCCTGCGCTTCTGAAGGCAGAAGAAATTGCCTTTGAAAAGTTTTTTGAGTTTGCCTACATGAAGCTTCGTTGGGCAAGTCGGAGGCCCCTTCCTCCGGAGAATGTGTTCGGAGGAAGGGTTAATAAAAATTGCAAATCAAATGTCAACGTTCTTTGAAAAAACATTTTTTGAAATTTTCACGATGCCGTAGAACATGGGTTACTTCGCTCCATAAAGGGGAGGAAGCAATAGTAATATTGTTCCGGGTTCGACTCCCGGCTCGCTATGCCCCACCACCCGGTTCGCTTTTTGCTCGTGAAACTTTTTAAAATAAAACGGTGCCGTATGCAAGAGATACTTCGGGATCTGTCTGTCGTCGGTTCGAACCCGACTCTCGGTTATGCTGAGATAGCTCAGTTGGTAGAGCAATAGTTAAAAGCCTTTTGCAGCTTTTTGCCCGTTTTAAATTATTAAGAAAAAGCAGTGCCGTATATAAGAGTTACTTCAAACTGTAAATTTAAAACTACCTCTTATTGTCTGTTGCCTGCCTGATACAAACGGTGCCGTTTGTAAGAGATACTTCTTTGGATGAAATCCCGCATTTATTGCGGGACGGGGTTCGAATCCCTGCGTAAAAACTCTTACAGCTCATTGCCTGTTTTAAAATTTTGAAAATAATGGTAAGTGACGTAGTGCAGCGATACTTCGGTAGAGCGCCCCGATTCGTCGGGGAAGTCGCAGGTTCAAATCCTGCTCCTTTGAAAAAAGGATAGCTCAGTATTTTCTCTCGCTGTGTGTTTTTTTCCTTACCAAAACTTTTCTCCGGGTGAGCGCCAGCGTTGGAGGGCTGGGATGGACTGTAAATCCGTTGCTTTTAAAGCTTAGAAGGTTCGAATCCTTCGTCACCCACAAATAAATAAAAAGTAAATTGCCAATTATGAAAAACAAAAATATCACCGGCGACAACCTCCGTCAAATCGGATTTCCCCAAGGAAGATCCATTGGCATTGCACTGCGTGTGATTGAAAAACAGTATCGCAACAATACACGTGAAGAAATTCTCG
>JALYQL010000288.1 GCA_030855855.1 Bacteroidota bacterium
TTTTTAGTCAGGAGCGTAAATTGCTCCAGAACTTTTGCAGTAATAACACTTGGATAAACTTGCCGGGCAAAGTGTTTGACAAAGTCAGGACTGGGATTCGAAAATTCCGTATTAAGCAAAACTTTTAGCTCATTCGTATATTTTAATTCGCTTGCAGTGGTAACGATATTATCAAAATCATAATACTCTTTATGGAATTTTTTAAGCTCTTCAATCTGATTGTCTTTAATATCTGTGATGTTAAAAACAAAAAAAGGCTTTTCGTCCATTTTATTCGCTTCAACGAGGTCCGTATAAAAGCGATATTCAATTCCATTTGTAAGAATTGAAAATTTTGCTGTTGTGGTATGAAAATATCTGAATAGCTGTGAAGCATTATGCACATTCAATGGAGCGCCGTGCCATTTACATTCGATCAATATGACCGGCTCGCCATTGCGCATTATTGCATAATCAATTTTTTCACCTTGTTTCATGCCAATATCTGCAACCAACTCCGGTGTTACTTCATTCGGATTAAACACATCATACCCCAATTCCCTGATGAAGGGCATGATAAAAGCATTTTTAGTTGCTTCTTCAGTATTAACCTGGTCTTTGAGTTTTGTTACCCTGTCACCGAGTAATTTGATTTGGTCTTTGAAGTCCATACTTTCTTTATTAATCCGTTTATGATTTGAAACAATGTCTTATTTTATTCATTGGCAATACATCTTACAAACCCCTACCCCAAAACCTTCCTCTTCTGCTCCTGAAATTCTTCTTCAGTTAATAATCCTTGTTCACGAAGTTTCCCTAATCTTTCGATCTGGCTGAATTTATCTTCAATTGAATACGCAACAGCTGTAGCATTGGGTTGCTGTGTATGCGCAGGACCGGGATCTGGTTGTGAAAAATTAGTTGGTTTAGGTTGTTGGAAATTGTTTGGTGAAAAATTTGGTTGCTGCATGTGTACATTCTGACTTTGCATTTTCTTCATCGCGAGAAGATCAGCTTCTTTTTTCCTCTGTGCTGCCGACTTTGTAGCGACCATAATGATTCCGGTAACAAAAAGCACAAATCCAATTCCAGCCAGTCCAATTCCAGCTAATTTCTGTTCGTTATTATTCGAACGATAGCTATCGCTGATTTCATTTCGTAATCGTCCGCCGAAAGTTTCATTCTTCGTTGCAACGTTTGTTAATGCAGCAATTCCCATTGCAATCATAATAACTCCGACAACCAGGAAAACTATTCCAAATGCTTTTTTCATAGGGTAAATGGTTTAATGATTATTTTGAAACAATGGCAAGCCGGAAAAAAATCAAAACTGCGAACTCCCCCTCTGCCCACTCATTATCCGCTGCTCCATCTCTTTTAAACGGTTTTCATTCACTTCGTTATTCCTCGAAACTACCGCCCAGATCATTGCGGGTATCCACCCGATTAAAGTGATCTGAAGAATTAAACAAACAAATCCTGCAAGAATTTTTCCTCTTACGAAAAACGATAACCACGGAAATAAAATTGCAAGAAGTATCATACTTATAGTTTTAAAATTTATTTAAAAACGACTTTCCTGATTGCATCCACAAATTGTCTTCCTTCTTTTGTTTTTGAAAATTCAACCTTTAGCGGTTCCCTATTTTGGCCTGATGTGCTCAGCACAATGTTATGATTCCCGATCCAGTTTGCGAATCCCGACAATGTGCCCACCATAACGAGCGCTATGACGATAAGCACCATTGCTCCCGGCATCGTCTCAAGGTTGTATATGAGAAAAATAATCATGGCTACAGCAATAACATAACCTCCCACTGCAAAAAAATAATTTCGCCTGTGCTGCAAGCTTATCGAAGTGATTTTCCCAACCGGAACGTCTTCAACGCCTGATTTGTAATATAGCACCACGCGCTTATCGGTCACTTTGCCAAACTCATTGTTAAATAGCAGCTTTTCCTGTGTTTCCATTTGCATTTTATTATTTACTGAGAAACCTGCGCACTCACCACATCCCATCCTATCGATTTTACATCCTTATAATTATCAATCTTTAGCTCAAAGCTTTTTTTAGTGTTTGGCGGAAAAAAATCGTAAACGGTATATTCATTGCTTCCCAATACAGTTTTTGTTTTACTGTAATACGTCACCTTTATTACTGCATCCTTATAGGTTGCTACAGTAGCAGAATTTGTAATGGAACCATGCACCTTTAGCTTATCGCCCCAGAAATTCGAATTATAAGTTCCATCGGCCGTCAGAAAATTTACCGGTTGAGAATTTTCAATTTCCTGCACCGACATCACTTTCTCCTGGTATGATTGCACATCGATTGTACTGCCAGGGTTTCCTGACTGACATCCTGCCATCAACAGTATTGCAAACATTAAAAAGAAGCTGATCTTTTTCATAGTTGAAAATTTGAGTTTTTTATTTCAGACATTTACGTGTGAGCGTAAAAATATCTTCCATGGAAAAACTTATTTTGCCCAAAGAAAAACTAATTTATTTCATTGCCAAAAACGTATTCCCTGAGCTGAATATTTGCGGAAAAGGAATCACCTCCTTCGGAAAAGAAAAAGTGACTTTGGGAAAACTTTCAGGCGGTTTCATTAAATTATCAACAATTATTAACCAGACGGGAATTGTCTTGATTGTTGAAATTCTCCACCAAAAAAAAAGGCCGGATCACTCCAGCCTCCTTTATTCAAAACTTATTTTTTTACTATCAAACATCCACTGCCTCCTGCCGCTTTTTCCTCCCTGCCTCCTGCCGCTTTTTTCCCCTGCCTCCTGCCGCTTTTTTCTCCTGCAACTTCTTCTTTTCTAAGCCGGCACCTTCCTCGCCTTCTCTCTATCCCAGAACCTGTGCTGCGCAATCGCGTTCACAAACTCCTTATCAAAGCCACCATTCTCTTCAATAATAACACCTTCATCATCACTTGCTTCAAGATCAAGAAAAGATGCCTGTAAAAAATCTACCCCGTCGGTGCTTGACGCAATGGCTTTACAATGTTTGTACGCTTCATTCACAAAATGCAACGCGTCTGCTTCTGCCGTAATTGCAGCAACACTTTTTATTCCACCAGGAATAAACACCGCGTCATACACTACACTCGTAGCTGTAAGAAAACTTTCATCCACTTTTATCTCACTGCCATTCGCCGCTTTGATAAATCCGAGTTTTGGCGCGATGATCTTTACTGTTGCGCCATTACTCTCCAATGCTTTTTTCATTTTGTTGATGGAGTTTGCATCCACACCATCAGCTGCAAGAAACGCGATGCAACGTGTCACGATCGAATTCTTCGCTGTGTTTTGCATACTTAATGCTTCGGAACGCTCAACAGGTGGCGCAACTTTTTTTGGTTGGTGATCTTTCGGATTTTCATCGGCTGCAAAGCTGTGATTTATCGGCTGAGCCGGCGCTTTGGGAACTATGCCAAGTCCTTCTGCAACTTTATTGGCAAGGTCTTTATCGATTAGCGTAAGGATTCCTACCATACGTTCACGGATCTCAGGACGCTGCACTTTTCCTAATTCAAAACGGAATGCGTTGATGAGATGTGTTTTTTCGGCGTCGCTCTGGCTGTTGAAAAACATGGTAGCCTGGCTGAAATGATCGAGAAAACTTTTGCTGCGGTTGCGGATCTTTTTTGCGTCAATACGTTCGAGGAAAGATGTGAAACCGAAATTCTTCATCATCGCCTGGAACGGACATCCGCCGCCGATGCTGTTCGGTTCATAGCTGGTGGAGCCTTTGTTGATGGTTTGACGCATATGACCATCGCGCTGGTTGTTGTGAATATCAACTACCGGACGATTAATTGGAATTTCATGAAAATTCGGACTTCCCAAACGCGACAATTGTGTGTCGGTGTAAGAAAACAAACGTCCCTGAAGCAACGGATCATTTGAAAAATCAATTCCGGGAACCAAATGCCCGGGATGAAACGCAACTTGTTCTGTTTCCGCGAAAAAATTATCAGGATTGCGATTGAGTGTAAGTTTGCCGATAATTTTTACCGGAACTAATTCTTCAGGAATTAATTTTGTAGGATCTAAAAGATCAAATCCGAATTTGAATTCATCTTTTTCATCCACAAGCTGAACGCCTAATTCCCATTGCGGAAAATTACCTCCGTCGATTGCTTCCCACAGATCGCGGCGATGAAAATCGGGATCTTTACCTGAGATATTCTGCGCTTCGTCCCATGCAACGGAATGAACGCCGAGCACAGGCTTCCAATGGAATTTCACGAAATGTGATTTTCCTTTCTCGTTAATAAAACGAAAGGAATGCACACCAAAACCTTCCATCATGCGATAGCTTCTTGGAAGTGAACGATCACTCATGAGCCACATGATCATGTGTGCGGATTCGGGCATGAGTGAAATAAAATCCCAGAATGTATCGTGTGCGGAGGCGGCCTGCGGCATTTCATGATTCGGTTCCGGTTTTACTGCATGGATAAGATCAGGAAACTTCATAGCGTCCTGGATAAAAAACACGGGCATATTGTTTCCGACCAGATCGTAGTTTCCCTGCTGCGTATAAAACTTCACAGAAAATCCACGCACATCGCGCGCAAGATCTGAAGAGCCGCGCGAACCGGCCACAGTGGAAAACCGCACGAAGACCGGAGTTTTTACTTTTGTCTGAGTGAAAATCTCCGCTTTGGTATATTGAGACATGTCTGTGGTCAATTCAAAAAATCCATGTGCTGCAGAACCGCGGGCGTGCACAATGCGTTCCGGAATCCGCTCATGATCGAAATGTGTGATTTTTTCGCGCAGAATAAAATCTTCGAGCAATGTTGCACCGCGGTCACCGGCTTTGAGCGAATTCTGGTTGTCGTTGATGCGTAATCCCTGGTTCGTGGTCAGAAATTCGTCATCGCTGTCTTCCGTAAATGCTTTCAGCTTTTCGGTTTTACCCGTTTCAATTTGTGGAGATTTTTTCCCAAGTCCGGCGTTTGGTTTCGTTGGTTTTGTAGATTTTTTTGCCATAAATAAGATTATTAAGTAAATGATTACATCGGTAAAACAAGCGATATATTGGTTGTGACAATACAAAAGAAGATTTAAGAGATTTTCTTGTGAGATACTATTTTACAAACCAAGTACCAAAAAATACCGGGACGCATCCTTAAAATGAAAAAA
>JALYQL010000282.1 GCA_030855855.1 Bacteroidota bacterium
ATTGGAAAGCCGCTTATCAACCGCGCTTCACAATCTTTTTATCCGCCGGGCTCCACATTTAAATTGATGGATGCATTGATCGCGCAGGAAGAAGGCGTGCTCTCGTCGTCAACGATGTATCCATGTCACATGGGTTTTCCATTGAATCACGGTATGCCCGGCTGCCATGCACATGGATCTCCGTTAGCCCTCGATGCGGCAATTTCTTCTTCCTGCAATTCCTATTTCTCGTATGTTTTCAAATCCATTCTTGACAATAAAAAATACCGGAATACACAAGAAGCATTTGAAGTGTGGAGAAAATATATTTTAAGCTTTGGCGCCGGAATAAAAGTCGGAACGGATCTTCCTTTTGATGCAAGAGGAAGTTTGCCGACGACAGAACATTACAACGGAATATTCGGAAAGCGCTGGCATACGATGAATGTCATTTCACTCGGGATCGGGCAGGGCGAGCTTGGACTTACGCCGCTGCAAATGTGTAATGTGGTTTGTTCGATCGCTAACCGCGGATATTTTTATGCGCCGCATGTTATCCGGAAGACCGGCAATGAAAATCCATTGGAAAAATGGAGGTTGAAACATTATACGCTTGTGACGAAAAGAGAATCGTATGAAAATGTAATTTCCGGCATGGCGAAAGTTTTTACTGATGGAACTGCGCGCGCTTCTGCTGTTCCCGGAATTGAAATGTGTGGAAAAACAGGCACAGCACAGAATCCGCATGGCGATAACCATTCCGTTTTTGTTTGTTTCGCACCGCGTAATAATCCGAAGATATGTGTGGCAGTGCTGGTAGAAAATGCCGGGCAGGGCGCATGGTGGGGAGCGCCGATCGCAAGCCTGATGATAGAACAATACCTGAACGGAAAAATTTCAGGTGACGCACGATTGAAAATTCAAAAGCTGATGGAAGAAAGTGATCTCATCCATCTTGATCCGAATATTAAAAGAACTAACCCGGCTTACTGGTAATGCGCGAAAAGAGCGACAGTATATTTTACAATGTCGATTGGTTTACCGTCGCGATCTATCTCCTGCTTATCGGGATGGGCTGGATGAATATTTATTCGGCCGTGTATGATCCTGCCACGAGCGATGTTTTTGATGTAAGCCGCCAGGAAAGCAAGCAGCTGATCTTTATAGGTGTGTCGATGATCCTCGCATTTTCGATCCTGATCATGGACGCGTCTTTTTTTACCGCCACCGCTTTTATTTTATACGGCGGAATTTTGCTGCTGAATATTTCCGTGCGTTTTCTCGGTGATGATATCCGCGGAAGCCATTCCTGGTTTAAATTCGGATCGCTGAGCCTGCAGCCTGCGGAGTTTGCGAAATGGGCAACCGGACTTGCCCTGGCAAAATACCTCAGCGGTGTAACGAAAGCAGATTTCGCAAAAAAACTTTTTATCACACTGGGGATTATTGCTGCTCCTGTTTTTGTGATTGTGTTTATCCAGAATGAAACAGGTTGTGCAATTGTCTTTGCCGCATTCGTTTTTGTGCTTTACCGCGAAGGATTGATTCCTGGTTATTTGCTTATGTTCGGAATCGTTGCGGCCGCTGCGGGAGTTATCGGAATAAAATATCCATGCATAAAGCTGGACGTGGATCTTGATGAGATCGTTATTAATTACAAAGCCCTTGGAATATTTGCGGGAATATTGCTTGTGATCGGAGCGGCAAGGTTATTATTTGTCAGAAGAACATTAAAGCAGATTTTACTTAGCGTCTTGATAATTGGTGTTTTTACCGGCTTGTATATGAGTACACCAATTGTGGTTGAAAAATTACCTGACCACATGAAGGGACGAATAAAATGCTGGCTTGGTCTTCCGGTATCGCGTGCAATGCATGACAGGTACGCATACAACACTGATCAATCCATGATTGCGATTGGTTCGGGTGGATGGTTTGGAAAAGGATATTTGCAGGGAACACAAACCAAATTCCGTTTTGTGCCCGAGCAGGAAACAGATTTTATTTTCTGCACAGTAGGCGAGGAGTGGGGCTTTGTCGGAACAGCTTTCCTGATCATTCTTTATCTCGTGCTGATCATGCGTTTAATCATCATGTCGGAACGCCAGCGCTCAGATTTCACGCGCATTTATGGCTATGGAGTCGCCGCGATATTTTTCATTCACCTCGTCGTGAATATCGGAATGACCGTGGGATTGCTCCCCGTGATCGGAATTCCGTTGCCATTCTTCAGCTATGGCGGTTCATCACTCATCAGCTTTACGATCCTGCTTTTTATTTTCGTAAAGCTGGATTCGCACCGGCTTCTGGTGTTAAGGTGAGGAAGGTTTTGTGCGATTTTTTTTGCCAAAGAGAGTCAGATGTACGGAGGAAAACGCAAAGAAAATTCAGCGCCGTAGGTGCGCATCTTCTACCCACCTTCGCACTTCCACAAGCGCCGTAGGTGCGAAACTTTTGTAACACAAACAACAAAAAACCTACCAGCGCCGTAGGTGCGACACTTTCCCCACACAGATATTTCTCATCGCAAGAAGTACACCACCGCACTTCCACAAGCATCGCACTTCCTCCAGCGCCGTAGGTGCGAAACTTTTGTAACACAAACATCAAAAAACCTACCAGCGCCGTAGGTGCCACACTTCCCCCCCACAGATATTTCCCGTCACAAAAAACACACCACCGCACTCCAACAAGCATCGCACTTCCTCCAGCGCCGTAGGTGCGAAACTTTTGTAACACAAACATCGAAGAACCTACCAGCGCCGTAGGTGCGACACTTCCCCCACACAGATATTTCTCGTCGCAAAAAATACACCTCCCGCACCCCCACAAAAAAAGCCCCTCATTTCTGAAGAGCTTTCCAATCACTATTTTTAAATTATTTTTTCAGAATCCAGGCGCCCGGAACATCATTCCCGATCTTATCGAGGAAAGCCATTGCTTCTTCTTTTGAGTTAAATCCTGCAATGCCGATATGTGTAAGCTTGCTACGCACCTGGCCGATGATCTCCGGGTTATATCCTTTTGATTTGAGCATGCGCATATAACGTTCCGCATTTTCGGGAACACCAAATGCGCCGCCGATGACATAATATTTTTTACCGGCAACCGGCACATAAACCGGGTTGGTGCGATCCGCAACTCTTGTGCTATCGGGCATTACTTTGTGAATGTCGACAATGATCGGGGGAGCATTGGGCGTAAGAGAAATGGTGCCGATGCCGTTCGGATCTGTTTTTAATTCGGTGATGGTACGTAACGTATCGCCGGGGTTTTTTGTAAAATAATTGACAGGCTGAAATTTCGACGGTTCTTTTTTTCCGAAGAATACAAAACCTGCAAGCGCATCTGTATGTTGTGAGGTAAACCAAGTGGCTGCTACCAGCATCGGGAGAACAACTGCAGAGGTGATGAGCATATTGCGTGCACGGCGACGGGCCGGTTTTGATACAGGAAGCTCAACAGCGATTGTGCGATCTGCTTTTTCGGCAACCTTGCGTTTTTCAACCACGCCTTCACGAAGGATGGGCATGGATTGAAACGAAGAAAGTCCGAATGAATCGATCAGGAAATTAATTTCGGGAAATGTTTCGAAGCAGATATTTTTTTCCGGATCGAGTGTGAGCATTCCGAGATTATGCAGCTCTGTTTTTTTGCCTGATTTCAGGTTCGTGTTCAGCTCATTTACAAAAAACGAAATGCCTGTCATTGCCTCATCAAAAGAACAAGGAACGGCAGAAGCAATTGTCTGTGCAAGTAAACCATCGTTCTGCTGCAAATGTTTATTAAAAACGATCTGCTTGGAAGGCGGTGTAAATGTATGCTGTGCAGGATGAACACGTGCGGGCGCATAAGTAGAAACGAACGCTCCGAATCCGGGCACAACGACACAGTCGTGCTGGAACAAAAGTTCGCTTACATAGTGCGCTACATTAACCGTGTTTTCCATGAGAAGTTCTCAAAAGGGGCCTGTTGACAAAAATAGCCAAAACCGGCAGTCTGGGGGGCTTGTTTTTGTCAAAGGAAATTAATGGTTTAAGACAGAGGGGATTAGAGTGTTGGGTAGCGTGAGGGATTGCAGCTGGCTACCGTGTAGCGCGTAAAGCCCGGTGCCGGCGCAGCCGGGACACGCCCGGAAAATTATAATTTTTAACTGTGCTCTGATCACCAATCACAACTCTATGCGCTGCCCTTGCGTTTTTTTCCAGAACAGGAACATACACATTGCTGCAACGACCGAAAAGGAAATGATTAATGCAATTCCCGGTTGCCATGCTGCTACTGCTGCGTTGTGCTGGGCAAGATAGATGAGAAAAACAGTAGTGCCATTATAAAGAAAATGCATGACGATGGTAACGCGCAATGAGCCTGTCCAGTAAAACGCGTAACCGAGAATTAATCCGGCCAGGAAAATAAAAGGCAGGGCGGCCGGATTGGCGTGAAAAAAAGCGAAGAACATGGCCGATAAAAAAACAGCTACATGGTGGAAGCCGCGACGTTCGGAAAGGATCTGCTGAAGTCCTGCGCGAAAGAAAATTTCTTCGCAGATGGCAGGCACAAGGGCATTTACAACCAGGCAGATTAAAAAGCTGCCAAAGTCGGGCATTTGCATATATGTATTGCTGCTTTTTTTGATTGCATCAATATAATCGAGCAGCTCTTTATTTGTAAATGTTTTTTCAATCATGGCCGCGCCCCAATCCATGGGGAAAATGAGCAGGACCAATACCGCTGCGCCCAGAATAAATTTTACAGGAGATGCCGGCACATTTAACCTGAGGTAGCCAAACCGGTCGGGCGGGAAAATATTAGCATAAATAATGGCCGGCAGCGCAAAGCAAAGTACCGCCTGAACTACGCCGCTCAGCCTTGAAAAATTAAGCGATTCGGCTTCTCCCGTTCCGACAAAACGCATTAACATGGAATAAATTCCGATGCACGCAAAACACAACGACACCAGCAACATTGCCCGCATTCCCGGTCCGAATGCAAATAAAGGTCGTACGGGCTGATCGCTATCGTCCAATGTGACTGTAGGTTTTAGTTAACTTTGCACGAAATTAGTAATTAGAAATTGGAAATCGGGTAATTGGTGGTTAGTTGGGAGAATCGACAATTTCAATCTGCCGTTGCCACTTTTTCCCCTGACGCTGAATAAAATGGTAAAGATCGGAAACATAGAACTGCCGGATTTCCCGCTGCTCCTCGCCCCGATGGAGGACGTGAGCGATCCGCCGTTCCGTTATGTATGCAAGAGAGAAGGTGCAGATCTGATGTACACCGAATTTATTTCGTCGGAAGGATTGATCCGCGATGCGTGGAAGAGCAAACAGAAGCTCGATATTTTCGATTACGAACGCCCGGTGGGCATACAGATATTTGGTGGCGATGAAGAAGCGATGGCGCTGTCGGCAAAAATTGTAGACACAGTGCAGCCCGATCTGCTCGACATTAATTTTGGCTGCCCGGTGAAAAAAGTAGTGTGCAAAGGCGCCGGCGCTGGCGTGCTGAAAGATATTGATCTGATGATACGCCTCACGAAAGCTGTGGTGAAATCAACTTCGCTTCCGGTAACGGTAAAAACACGTTTGGGCTGGGATGAGAAGTCGATAAATATTATGGAAGTGGCCGAGCGCCTGCAGGATGCGGGAGTAAAAGCGCTGACCATACACGGGAGAACGCGCGCGCAGTTGTACAAAGGTTTTGCCGATTGGGAAAAGATCGGTGAAGTAAAAAATAATCCGCGCATTCATATTCCGATTTTCGGGAACGGTGATATGGACACGCCGGAAAAAGTGGTGGAGATGAAAAATAAATATGGTGTGGATGGCGTGATGATCGGAAGGGCGAGCATTGGTTATCCGTGGATCTTTAACGAGATCAAACACTTTATGAAAACGGGTGAGCATCTTGCACCGCCCACGCTTGAAGATAGAGTGAATGTTTGCAGAACACATTTGACGAAATCGGTGGAATGGAAAGGCGAGCATGTGGGCATTGTGGAAATGCGCAGGCATTACTCGAATTATTTTAAAGGCTTACCGAATTTCAAAGAGATAAGATCGAAGCTGGTGACGACTGATTCGTTGAATGAGATTCTGGCTTTGCTGGATGAGGTGAGGGAGAAATATGCTAATGTACTTATTGGTTAAATGTGCTAATGTGCCAAGGGACCTCAAAGGTCTCAGCGGGCCTGCGGGTTGCGATTTTTGAGGTCTGCGCGTTGAGGTTGAGGTTTAGTTTATGCGCATAAAAAAAGCTCCCCATTTCTGAAGAGCTTTTTTACAAATATTATTTTTCGGCCGAAGCCTTATTGACTAAAAATGTCTTGCGCGGTCGTCTACAATGTCAGCAGCATCTTTGAGCACACCTTCGGCACTTTGATCAGCGCGGGATGCCATGTTCATGATGAGTGATGCTTGTTTTGCTTTTGCTTCTTCCGGAGTGATCGCGGCAGGCTTAACTACTGTTTCGAGTTTCACTACGTAAACACCTAACGAACCTTTTACAGGAGCAGATATAGCGCCGGGAGCGAGGGAAGTCAGTACACCAACAACACCAGGCTCAAATGTAGCGCCCTGCATGCTCGGCTGTGCGATGGTTACATTGGCGCCGGGCATTACTGGAAGGTTGTTCATTTTAGCAGCTGTCTCTTCGAGCGTAGCACCTTTTGCTTTGTTGAATTCCTCCGTGAATTTATCTGCTTTTTTCTGCTTTGTCGCTTCTACCTTGCAGATCTCCTGCACGGTTTTATCTTCGAAAGGCTTTACTCCCCGTTCAAGAACACTGGTCACGCGTGCTACAAGGTAACGTGTTGTATTCTGGAAGGGTTCGGAAACAGTTCCGACTTCCGTTTTCGGATCGAACAGCCAGCGTACTACTTCTTTCGGGTTTTCGAATCCGTCAATGACTTTGATGTTGATATTGATATCAGGAGACTGGAATGTAGCGAGGTTGTCTTTTTTCACAGCCTCAGCAAATGCTTCTGGTGTATTGTTCTTACCTGCAAATTCAGATGCTTTGTTGTAGATGTCGCGCATCGTGGCATCTGATGGCTCCATTTTTTTATCAATAGCAGCTACACGTACTTTGGTGCTTTCTGACGATTTTTCAATTACCTGGATCACGTGGTAGCCGAAATCAGTCTCCACAACTACTGTAGCGCCTTTCGGATTGTTGAAGCCGGCGTCTTTAAATTCCTGAACAAATGGTGTTTCTTTAGAGATCCATCCGTAATCACCTTTATTTCCCGGCTGGGGACCTTGTGGTTTTGAACCCGGATCATCTGTGAGCTTTTCCACGATGTCTTCCATCTTGGTTTTGCCCGATTTTACTACACGAAGAATACTGTCGGCTCTCATTTTTGACTGCACTTTGGTGCGGGTAATTCCCGGGCTCGGGCGATCAACTTCTTTATGAGCTACAAGTATGTGGCGCACTTTCACTGAATCAATAGAATTTTCCTTGTCATAGACTTTGTAGACCACCAGGTTTTCTCCCACAACAAAAGGTCCGAGCACATCACCTGTGTTTGCTTTTATGAACGCGCTGTCTGTTCCTGCAGGAAATTGACCCGGGTGCATGAAGCTTTTAGCGAAAATTCCTGATTCAGAATTCTGCAGTACAAAAAGAGAATCACCTTCCGGCTTTATTTCCTGGAATTTCGGAACGAGGTCTGTCATTTCCTTTTTCTGCGCCGCAATATCATCGGCAGTAGGAGAAATATTGAACGCTACGTATTCAATAGTACGAACCGCTTCAGCCTGCTTGAATTTCCACTCGTGATTAGTGTAATAATCCTTCATCTCTTCGGTAGAAGGCGTCACAAGCGAATCAGCGATGTCGGTGTATTTTTTCAGGATGTATTTGTAATTGTATTTTGTATTCTCATCGGCGTACTCACGCTTTGTTTCAGCAGCTGTTGCGTAAAAACCTTTGCGTAAAAGCGTGTTGTATTTTTCACGGATAAGAATAATCTTCATGTCGTCTTCAATTCTTGCCCATGTAGCTTCTTTTTCTGCATCCATGCCATTTACAAACGTGCGGACTTTTTCAGGATCGAGCTGGCCATTGGCACCTGCCACCTGCTGATCGATCTCCCCGGTTTGCTGATTCTGAAAATAACGCGTCATGTATGGAGACATATTATTTCCCATCATCTGGTCCGCAAGCTCATCTTCGGTAATTGTGATTCCAAGCGCGTTGAATTGAGGCTCAAAAATATATTTCCTGAGCTTTTCCTCCCAGATCATCTGAGATAACTGATCCTGCTGGTCGGTGTTTAGGTTTTGGTCATTGCTTTTCTCTGTGAGTTCGTTGCTGAAATCAACTGCGGAAATTTCGTTTCCGTTAATTTCACCTACAGTATTATCATTGCCACCGCCTAAGCCGATTCTGGCGCTGAATACATCGCCTAATACAAAGGCAAGCAATGCAAGGAAAATAATACCGACAAGAAGTCCGACACGGTTACGAATTCTGGAAAGAATGGTCATGATTATTGAATTTTAATAGAATTGGGAGGCGAATATACGATTTATAGGGGAAATTGGTGTTTGGGAAGAGGGAAAATGGAAATTAACAAATAGTGTGAGGAAAATGGAAAATGGAAAATGGAAATTGGGAAAATAGGTATGGGGGAATAATGAAGATTTATTTTTTGCTCATAATTGCATGGTTGTCAGTTGGTTATTTGGCATTTCAAGCTTTAGCTTTCGCCCGGATTTCTCAATTTTCCATTTTCCCCATTTCCAAACCCCGGCAATTACTTTTTTTCTTCTGCCGCTCTTTTTTCCTGCCGCTCCAGATGCCTGTTAAAACGACGGCGCAAACTGTACATGATGCCGGCAAAAAGAGTGACCACCATGGCGAAAGTCCCGTCCTGGGTGTCTTTCATGATAAAAAAGTAAGCGGTGACGCCGGCGCAGAGAATAGCAAGGACCATCCAGACGTATTCAGTGATGCGGAGATATTTTTTCATTTCAAAGTGTTTATGGTTGTTCTGGCGGCAATGTGCTTCAACTGCGCGATGCACTATTTTGCAAAGTTCGTAATTGTTCTAAATCCGCGACCATTCATTACTCAGGACCGTCCTTTAAATTGATCGTTCCCGAAATATTTTTGATCTCATATTCCTCAAAACGCTCATCCGAGTCCAATCCTGTGCCTGTGATGATCTGATCTTTGGTGGTGATCTTTACAAATGCGTCGGTGTGAATTCTTCTTTTTTTTCCATCCCAGATCAGGTGCTCGGTATTCAATTGCTCTCCTTTGATATTCACCACCACCACATCATTTTTTGCTTCCATGATGTTCTCGTGCTTTTTATTGATCGCATAATTTGCCGTGAGCGAGCTGTTCACCGTTTCGCTGTCGTTGTAAAATTCGACTTTTACACCTTTCGCCATTTCTTCATATGGAGTTGCTCCGCCATATTCTTCCATCATCGGCGCGGTCATGTGCACTTTCAGGTTTGCAGAATCTGAATAAAGCAAGTCGACATTCATAACAGTCTGCAGCGGAACCTTCGCGTTTTTGGAAAATGAATTCACCTTCACCGGGTCATTGATGCAGGAAACAAACAATGTCACGATAAAAAAAATAAACAATGCAAAATGCTTCATGGATATTCCGGATTATGCCGATAATTATCGGGCCGAGCAAAACTAAAAGGCAAACAACTGACTAATCGTATTTATATTTTGCAAACCAGCGATCATTGATAGTGAAGCCGAAAGTGACACGGAAAAAATCTTCGCGGATAAGATTATTGTCTGTTGTTCCGCGCATTCCGTATTCAAAATTAACTGTGGCGCGTGAAACCGGTTCGCCGACCTTTGTGCGGTAAGGCACAGGCAGCGACATTCCGAAATTCACCGACGATTCTGTTAATGCAGTATTACGGATCTCAAGACCGGTCTGGTAATAGCGCACTCCTATACGATATTGGATCGCCGTGAGGTAATTTCCTCTTCCCATTGCTTTCGGCTGAAACTGGAAACCGGCGGTGAATCGCTGAGAATTTTTCAGGTTGAAAGATGAGCCACCACTTCCGGAATTGCTCCAGAGCTGCATCATGTAATCGGCCTGGAACATCCATTTATAATCCTTCTTCAGCGCGAAGCCGAAGCCGAACATCGCAGGAATATCAACATACGATTTGAAGCCTGTTGAATCAAGAATCGTATCCTTGAATTGTTCTATTGTTCCGAACTGCTTATAGGTTTGTCCGAGCCAGTCATTGGTAACATTGATCCTTGTCGGCGTAGAAAAAACAGCCCCGAACGTAACACGTATTCCCGGCGCGCGCACAAACAAAGCAGCGGTATCCGGCAAGCCGTTTTTGGTGTAGTAATATTTATTCTTCAGCCATTTTTTCCCTGTCACCATCGAATCCGGCATTGCGATATATTTCGGGTTCAGCGATTTTTTCAGGCGGAAAGTATATTGAACGCCATAATTAAAATAAGCATCGCGGAACAACATACGTTTGGTGATCTTCGTATTATACGTATTCATCGAATCAGGAAAAATATCCCTTCGTACATTATTTATCGCTCCAAATAAATAAGAAGTCTGCACACCAAATGAAATATTGGTAAGCGCATTGCTCCTGCGCACCAGCTTCTTCATCTCCGAAGTATCGCCCGCGAATTTTAGCTTCGCATATTTTTCAGATAAATAAAGATGACGTGTCGCGCCTGCGAACGGACGAAAGCCATTCGACAAAAACACCTGGTTAACGCCACCTGATCCTTCATACTTATAATTCACCGGGCCGATTCCTTCAAGGCTGTCGGACGTAGCTACATTATAACCAACTGACGAATAAGGAACCAGTCCGATTCCTGCGCCCCACCATCTTGTAACCGGGAATGCCAGCGAAAAATTGCCGAGAGTCGAACGGTTGAAAATAGCTTTGTCGGTAGTATTCTGCAGCTGCACCGTATTGCTCAGCACTGAAACTTCATACACCACAAAATTGTTTGAAGTCAGCGATGCCGGATTTGCAAAGTTGAAATATTGCGGGATGAGCGAATCATTACGCATGCCAAGTCCGCCGCCGCCCATTCCTGAATTGATGATGCTGCCATTCAGTTGAAAATCGCCGATACCGAAACGGGAATACGGGGAAACGGTTTGCAGCACTGAGGGATTCTGTGCAGCCATCTGCATTATGGAAGCAAATCCAAACACACTGAAAAACAGGAAAGAGAAAAGGTATTTAAAGCAAGTGGTTTGCGACATGATAATCGAGAATTCGGTAAAGGCCTTGTGCTACTAGATTTGGGCGTGCAAAGATGCCATTTTTCAGGGCTTCTGCCAAAAGGCTTGCATCTCCGCCGCCGATTACGGTATTTAATCCGGGATATTGCTTGAGATATTGATAGATCATGCCTTCAAGCTCGGCAATTGTGCCGTTAAAAGTACCGGAACGCAAGGAAGTTTCGGTGTTATTTCCTGTTAAAGGATGTTTTCCTTCCAGGGTGATCAGGGGCAGCTTCTTCGTTTTTTCATGCATTGCTTCCATACGCATGTGCAATCCGGGCGAGATAGCTCCCCCGAGGAAATTTCCTTTCGCGTCCACGACATTATAGGTGATGCATGTTCCAGCCACTATGGCCAAGACGGGAGCATTTGGAAATAGTTGCCAGGCCTCTACGGAAGCAGCAATACGGTCGTAACCGAGGCTTTCTTTCGATTCGTATTCATTTCCGATCGGCAAAGCGGTTCTTGGACCGACGATAATGAGTGGAAAAAGAGGAGCGAGCTCTTCAATCAGGTCGGGGGAATGGTTGACCACGGACCCGAGAATGGCATATTTGACCGGTTTGCTGGTAGCAAAAGCAAGAATTTCGTCGGTTGTGGGGGCGTCGAGGTTGGCCTGCGCAAATAGTTCTCCATCACGGAACATAATAGCTTTCAGGGCAGTATTGCCAAAATCGAGGACAAGACGGTACTCCATGTGATGACAAATCTATGCAGAATGCAAGGAAAAATTTCTCCTTTTTAAATTATTCAGTAGATTTGCGACCCGTTAAGGAAATGCAGGTGTTTAAAACCTGCAGACCAAGGCGGAAAATAAGGAGGCTTGGTAGCTCAGTTGGTAGAGCAATAGACTGAAAATCTATGTGTCGATGGTTCGATTCCATTCCAAGCCACTCTGTGAGAGGCCCGTCAGACGTGAGTTTGACGGGTTTTTTGTTTTTACAGAAGCGTGTGATTTGAAGCGGAAAAGGTAGGAGTGCTTCTAAGGAGTGCTTCAAATGAATAACGTACCGTACAAGTAGTGTTATAAGAC
>JALYQL010000285.1 GCA_030855855.1 Bacteroidota bacterium
ACCCCTTTCATGTTCAACGCATCTGTAAAAATCAAACCCTTGAAGCCAAGCTCATTTTTGAGAAGCTCTGTCACCACATTTTTCGAAAGTGTTGTAGCCTGGTTCGGCGTAGTATCATACGCGGGAATAAATAAATGCGCAACCATCACACTTCCCAATCCCTGCGCGATCAATTGTTTGAAAGGATAAAGTTCGAGCGAATCGAGACGCGTTTTGTTGTGCGAAATGGTCGGTAACGTTTTATGCGAATCCGCATCCGTATCACCATGACCCGGAAAATGTTTCCCGCAGGCAAGCACATGATTATCCTGCAAGCCTTTCATATACATCGAAGCTTTATCCGCGACGAGATATTTATTCTCACCGAACGAACGTGTGCCGATGACAGGATTTGCAGAATTATTATTCACATCCGCCACAGGAGAAAAGCTCACATGCACGCCAAGACGTTTGCATTGCTGCGCCATATCTTCACCCAATTCATAGATCAGCGAATCATTCTGCAACGCGCCCATTGTCATCTGACGTGGAAATAAAACCGTGCTGTCGAGGCGCATCGCAAGCCCGAACTCCGCATCCATCGCAATCATCAGCGGAACTTTCGAAAGCTTCTGGTACTTATTCGTAAGATTCGCCTGCCTTACAGGTCCGCCCTGCATGAATATCAATCCGCCGATCTTGTTCAGCTTGATGAGATTGGTAATTTCAGCAACATGCTTCGCGTCTTTATTCGAAAAAGCAGCAACCATAAACAGCTGGCCGATCCGTTCATCCGGCGTAAGCTTGTTCATGATAGAATCCACCCATTTGTTTTTTTCATCCGACAGAAATGCAGGATCAACAGGCGCGGATACAGATGAAGGCTTAGGATTAAATGCATATCCGTTCGCTTCCGGACTTTCCAGCAACATCGGAACGGGAAAAAGCAAACACAGCACAAAAGCCTTCCAGGACAATTTTCTCATAATAAGATCAAATGATTGGGAACAACTTCTTAAAAGTATTGACAAAGCCTGTACCGTTTAGGTATGCAAATCAGACTTTTCAACAATGTAGTTGTTAATGATTGAGAAAACAGCGCCTTCCGGATAAGTGTTGCACGCAGGAGGTTTTGTGAAAGTAAATACAGGTTAAGTGCTGGAAAGAAGGCGTAACTTGCACGGAAATAAATCCAATGGACCAATCCGGGCAAGATGAGTTTGCTGAAAAGAAAAGGCTGGTGCGTACACGCCTGATGATCTGGGTAGTTATTGGTGTTCTAATCGGTACCGCTCCTCTATTTGCGCTGAATGGAAGATATGGTGCATTCCTGTTTGTAACAGTGCCGTTTTCAACCGGATTTTGTGCGAGCCTGCTGAAATCACTGAAACGTGAGCATAGGTTGAGAGAATTTATGTTCATGCTGATTTTTCCCGCAGTGGCGCTGTTGTTCTTTTTTTTGGTCCTGGGAAAAGAAGGATTTATCTGCATTTTAATGGCCACTCCGATTGTAATAGGATTTATGACATTAGGCCTCGTATTTGGCTATCTCGTCCAACAGAAGGTGTATTCAAAATATCTTGCCTTGTTATTTGTTTTTGCGTTGAACAGCTGCACACTTATTTACGACGCCCGGAATTCAGATTTTAAAGTTTCAACAGTAGAAAGCGAGATCATCATTCATTCGGATAAAGAGAAAGTATGGGAACAGCTTATCCATCACTTTGAATTCGGATCTTCAGGCAATTTTTTCCTTGCTCATGGCATTTCATATCCTGTTGCGATGGAAATGAAAAATATAAACGGATGTAATTCGCTGTTCTGTAAATACAGCAATGGAAATATAATAGCGAATATTGACACGCTTATTCCCGGCGAATTAATGCACTTTTCTTTTCATGAAGCCCCGGTAAGCATGAAAGAAACTTCCTTATACAGCACGGTAGAGCCAAAACACATCCGAGGTAAAATCCTGGTTGATTATGGCTCCTTCCGCATTGTTCCTATTGGGAACGGGGATGTAAAAGTCATTGCTACTTCACAATTCAGAAACAGCCTTGGTCCGCATTTTTACTGGGAACAATGGGAAAGATATCTTCTGAACCAGATCCATCAACATGTGCTGCAAAAGATAAAAGAGAAGGTGGAAGTACAGTAATATGGATATTTTAAATTCAGCCGAGCAAGTGGATTTCTTTAATTCATTTGCCAAAAAATACCATAAAGCGGACCGTTTTACATTTAAGCTCAGAAAGAAAATAACACGCCGCATCATCTCAGGCATGACGATTCCCCCGGATGGTGTGATCTGCGATCTTATGTGTGGCGATGGAAAAAATATTTCTTTTCTGACTGAAAAGCTGAAGTACAAAAAATTATATGCTGTTGATTTTTCAGCCAATATGATCACGCAGGCGAAAAAAAATAATTTCTCCCCGGATATTATTTTCCTCAATGAAAATTCGCTCGGGCTGTCTATTGGTGATTCTACTGTTGACGCAGTGACCTGCACGTTTGGGATCAAGACCCTGAAAAACCGTGAGCAGGAATTATTAATGCTTGAAATAAAAAGAATACTTAAGCCGGGAGGCCGTTTTGTTATTGCAGAAATCTCAAAACCACAAAAACACTTCCCTTCACTACTTTTTTATTTATTTTTTAATGGCATTATGGAAATGGCCGGGATGCTTTTCAACTATAAATTTATCCGCCGCAAATTTTTAATGAAATCAATTCTTGCATTCGGCTCTGCAAAATACATTTCTGATTATTCCCTGACCTTATTTCCAACTGTTCAGCTTTTCAGCTGGTACGGCGGAATGATCACCGGAATAAACGGCCAAAAAGAAATAATCAGCAGGCAACAGCCACCAGCCGAAACGCTTCAGGACCAAAACCGGACTTTTGAACAGTCCTGCTGTTAATGTTTCAGAATAATGCCCGCAAAAGAGGTGGTTAGTATTGAGCAACGGCAATAACCAGGCATAATTAATTGGTAAACTGTCATTCGGCACCGAAGGCGTCCCCTTGGGATAATTGGTAATTGAAATGTACCTTTGCAATGAAATTTTATCTGCCCGAAAATGCCCGATATCATCAAGCTGCTTCCCGATTCAGTTGCCAACCAGATAGCCGCAGGTGAAGTTGTGCAGCGTCCGGCTTCGGCTGTGAAAGAGTTGATGGAAAACGCCGTGGACGCCGGGGCAGGAAGCATAAAGGTCATTATCAAAGATGCAGGCCGCACATTGATACAAGTGGTTGATGACGGAAGCGGAATGTCGGATACCGACGCACGTATTTCTTTCGAGCGTCATGCCACCTCCAAAATAAAATCGGCCGACGATCTTTTTAACCTGCACACCATGGGATTCCGCGGCGAGGCCCTTGCTTCTATCGCGGCAATCGCACAGGTAGAGCTGAAAACAAAACGCGACGAAGACGAAACCGGCACCAGCATCACTATTGAAGGAAGCGTTTTTAAATTGCAGGAAGCAGTGGCAATGCCCACAGGAACTTCTTTCAGCATCAAGAATTTATTTTTCAATGTACCCGCGCGCCGGAATTTTCTGAAATCTGATGCCGTGGAATTCCGTCATATCGTTGAAGAATTTGAACGTGTGGCTTTCGCACATTCGCACATCGCGTTTTCGCTTCATCATAACGGCGTAGAAATTTTTAATCTCGCCAAAGGAAATTTACGCCAGCGCATTATCGCATTATACGGAAATCCATATAATCAGCGATTGGTTCCTGTAGACGAATCAACTGATATCGTGCGTGTGACAGGTTTTATCTGCAAGCCTGAATTTGCGAAACGTACACGCGGCGAACAGTATTTCTTCCTCAACAACCGCTTCATTAAAAACGGCTATCTCCATCACGCCGTGCAAGCAGCGTTCGAACAATTGCTCGCGCACGACAGCTTTCCCGGCTATTTTCTCTTCCTCGAAGTTGATCCGCATACCATCGACGTAAACATTCATCCGACAAAAACCGAAGTAAAATTCGAAGATGAACGCGCGGTCTATGCGATCCTTCGTTCTGCCGTTAAACGTGCGCTCGGGCAATACAATATTTCCCCGACCATCGATTTTGAACAGGAAATGAGCATGGAAATTCCTTACAACCAGAAAGGTGTTCCTGTAGCTCCCGGAATTCATGTCAATCCGAATTATAATCCGTTCACCACAAATAATCCGGATACAGCGCCCGGAAATTACAGCGGCAGCTCATTTTCACAGAAAGAAAAAAGCGGAAATTCCAACTGGCAGGAAATGTTCAATTCGCATATCCATAAAGATGCGGTGCCTTCCGACACGTTTACTCCTGCTACCGGAGAATCGCAGCAATTGCGTCACAGCGACATGGAATCTGCCGATGAAAACAAAACGGCTTCCAACATCTGGCAACTGCATGAGCGTTACATTCTCACGCCTGTAAAATCAGGAATTCTTGTGATCGATCAGCAGCGCGCGCATGAAAGGATTTTGTTTGAAAAATATTTACGCGCAATCGAACAGCACAACGCCCATGTCCAGCAATTGCTTTTCCCTGAAACGCTCGAATTTTCTCCTTCCGATTCTGCGATCGTAAGTTCATTGCTCGAAGATTTTAACGCGCTGGGATTTGACCTGCGTTCGTTCGGGAATAATACTTATGTCGTACATGGAATTCCGGCCGGCACAGAAGAAAAAGGATGCATCGAATTGCTCGAAGGTGTTCTTGAAACGTACAAGATGAATGAGCAGGAATTACATCTTGCGCCAAAAGAAAACATGGCGCGCTCGATGGCAAAACAAGCTGCGGTCAAGGCAGGCCGTTCACTTTCCATTATAGAAATGCGCGCGCTGGCCGATGAATTATTTGCCTGCGAAATGCCTTCTCATGCGCCGGATGGAAAACCCGCTTTTATTAATTTCCCGATCGATGAGCTGGACAGGCGATTCAAGCGGTAAGATTTTTTTGAATTCCCTCTTTGATAATACGTATAGTTTATTTATATTTGTACGTATAATATTATTAAAGACATGGATACCAAACTCACTCTAAAGCTGGATCAGGATATCATTGAAAAAGCAAAAGAATACGCTAAATCACGTAAGACCAGTGTTTCTCGTTTGATAGAGAATTTCCTTCAAAAGATTACCACCGAAAATGAAAAGGAAGAAATTACGCCACTGGTAAAAAGTCTTTCAGGAATTATTAAACTTCCGGCCAACTACGACCATAAAAAAGAGTATTCCGATTATCTTTCTAAAAAATACCGTTAGTGGAAAAGGTTTTTGTCGATACCGATATTACCCTTGACTTACTTACAGCAAGAACTCCTCATTATGATTCTGCGGCGAGTTTGTTTTCATTGGCGGATAATGAAAAAACGAAAATTTTTGTTTCGTCTCTCAGTTTTTCTAATCTGAATTACATATTAGCAAAACAGTTTTCTTCTGATCAGGTTAGAAAAAAATTATTGAAATTTAAAACACTGGTGACAGTTCTTCCGGTCGGAGACAAGACCGTTGAATTAGCATTGTCATCAGATTTCAAGGATTTTGAAGATGGACTACAATATTTTACCGCTATTGAAGCTGGTCTTAAAACACTACTGACAAGAAATCTTAAGGATTATAAGACTGCTGAAATAAGTGTAATGTCGGCGGAAAACTATTTAAAATCCAGGAAATGAGCTACCAACGATTCCGTCCGACATCACAAAACAGAATGCCTCCGGGCGTGCTGAACCTGATTATTCTCAACTGCATTCTTTTCGTTGTGAAGATCATCTCGGCATCCAGCCCTGTTGATCTTGATAATCTGCTTTCACTTCATCATCCTTTTGATCCTGATTTTCATTTTTTCCAGTACATCACCAGCATGTTTATGCATGGAAGCTTTACGCATATCCTCTTCAACATGTTCGGACTCTGGATATTCGGGGCAATGGTGGAAAA
>JALYQL010000295.1 GCA_030855855.1 Bacteroidota bacterium
GCTGTGCAGAATCATAAGCTGTTCCGAGTAAAGAATCAAGCATGGTAAAATGATAATCATCGGGGATCAAGCCATATTCCATCGCGTTTGAAATGACAGAAAAAAGTGAAATGCCGGCCGGATTTAATTTTCCTTTATCGCTCCAGAAAGGTTTGTTGGAATGTTTCGAATAAATATTTTTTACGAAAGCGATGGTCTGAACAGAATCCTTGCCGACTAAAAACGCATGTGAAGTGTCGGCAGAAGCAATCCGTTCAGAAACAAATTCATTCAGCAGCTGATTTACCTTTTCGGGATCTTCAGCAACTACCTGGTTTTCATTTCCCGGTTCTTTGCCGCCACAACTACAAAGTAAGAGGAGGGCGATTGCAGGAATAAGAAGAGTTTTCATGGAGTTTTGGTCCGGAGCCAGGGACATTTGGAACAGTACAAAATTAGGGAAAAGCACTGTCCCGCCACCACCGGAATGTGAAACTGGTGAAAAATGTTTAATAAATGTGCTGCTATTGGCTGCAAATGAAAAAAACCGCCCCGGCATGGCCGAAACGGTTTTAAGCACTTCCGCTTTAACGGATAAGGTTTTATTGCGCTACAGAGAATTTTCCGCGACTGAGCACTTCATTTTCCGCATTGATCACGGAATACGTATAAACGCCGGCAGCCATCAGGTAGCTGTTGAGCTTTGCATTTTTATTGGTGATCATCAGGCGGTTTACTTCGCGGCCGGTCATATCAAATACGACAACCTGGTAAGCTTCTTCAGAGATCACATCAAAATTCGTAACGTTTGAAGATGGGTTTGGATAAACCTCTACGCCATTATTCAATAAAGATTCATTGATGCCGTTATAACCAGAAAAGCTAAGTGCATCAACCCAAAGTGCGCTTCCCGGTTGTGGAGCAAAGCTGCTGCTTGAGCTGAAAAGGATCTGTGCGGTATCCGGAATAGTATTGTTCAATGCCGCATCAAATAACATGTTGATGTTGCGCACCGTGTAAGCCGAAACTGCAAGTGGAAGGTAATCAACGCCAGCTGCAACAGTGTCGCGCGACATAGTGGTTGTATTCCATTTGGTGAGGAAAACCAGTGCGAACGCAGTGTCATTTCCGACAGGAGTGTATTTCGCCGCGTAGGTGAATGTTGTAGGACGGCTTGTGAAATTATCACCTGCAAAAATGTACGGAGAAACAAAAGACACATTGCCCAGCATCAGGAATCCGCCTGTATTCGGAATGTCAGGAGAGGCCGGATTGGTTACGAGCGTGATGGTTGTGATCTTTGCGGAATAGGTTCCCTGGTAATTATCCGGTGTCGGGGCCTGTGTTACAGAAGTCGGATTGGTATTGCCCGGATCGATGAGGGCAGCGGTGAACACATTATAAGAAACCCAACCTGTAGGCTGCTGATCTTCACCAACTGATGACCCCCAGGTTTCGAACCCGGAATTGGGAATTGCTTGCGCAGAAGCAGTCAGCGTGAGAGCTGCAACTGCGAATAATGAAAGTACTTGTTTTTTCATGGGTATTTTTTGTTGCCCGTTTTTACGGGTGTTTTTATTTAAAACAAATGTACGAAATGGCGGGGAGTAAGGGAAATGCGATTCAGTCTGTTCTTACGCGCTCAGACAAATACCTGCAGGTCGTAAAGCTTGCGGTAAGATCCGTTTTTGTTTAAAAGCTCGGTGTGCGTTCCGCGTTCGATGATGTGGCCTTTTTCGAGCACGATAATTTCATCGGCATGCTGAATAGTGCTCAGTCGATGAGCGATAATTACGGAAGTGCGGTTGCGCATGAGGTTGTTCAACGCTTCCTGCACCAAACGTTCGCTGCCGGTATCGAGTGCAGAAGTAGCTTCGTCGAGGATCAATATCGGTGGATTTTTCAACACGGCGCGCGCGATGGACATGCGCTGGCGTTGTCCGCCCGACATTTTTCCGCCACGGTCTCCTATGTTAGTGTCGTAACCTTCGGGCATTTGCATTATAAAATCGTGTGCGTTGGCCACTTTTGCCGCTTCGATCACAGCCTCGCGGGTGGCATTTTCCATTCCAAACGCAATGTTGTTGTGAACCGTATCGTTGAAGAGAATGGATTCCTGCGAAACAATGCCCATGAGTGTGCGGAGGTCGTGGACCTTACATTCGCGCGTGTCAATTCCATCGATATAAATAGTGCCGCTGCTGGGCTCATAAAATCTCGGAAGTAAATCGGCCAATGTCGTTTTTCCCGAACCCGATTGCCCGACGAGCGCAACACTTTTGCCTTTGGTAATTTTCAGGTTAATGCTTTTAAGTGCATATCCCTGGTCACCGCGCAGGTACGCGAAAGAAACATCGCGGTATTCTATTTCTTTATGAAAGCCGTCGATAGATTTTGCATTTGATCTGTCGGCCAGGCCATCGTCAGCAAGCAGGATTTTATTGATACGTTCGATCGATGCAATTCCTTTTTGAATATTGGAATAGGCTTGTGTAAATGTTTTTGCCGGTGTAATGATCTGCGAAAAAGTAATGACATAAAATACGAAAGTTGCTCCGTCAAGACTTGCATCTTCTCCGATCACGAGCTTGCCGCCGAAATAAATCAGGATCATCATAATGGCTGAGCTCAGAAATTCGCTTACCGGCGATGCAAGATCCACTTTACGGTAAGTGTTGATCATCTGCTTTGAATATTGATCATTCACTTCGCCGAACTTTTCTTTCATCTTTTTTTCGGCGTTAAAGCCTTTGATGATGCGAAGTCCGCCAAGCGTTTCTTCCATGATTGAAAAGAGGCTTCCCAATTGCTCTTTGGCTTTTGTGGAAGAACGTTTAAGGCTTTTTCCGATAAAAGAAATCATCAGCGCGGCAACAGGCAAAAGGACAAAGGCGATGAGTGTCAGCTGCGGACTTACATAAATAAGCGCGATCAGTAAAATGACAATATTGATCGGGTCGCGGAAGATCATTTCGAGGGAGCTCATTACTGACCACTCTACTTCCTGCACATCACTTGTAATGCGCGACATGATATCTCCTTTTCGTTCATCGGAGTAATAAGAAAGGGGAAGGTTAACCGATTTTTTATAAATGGAATTGCGCAGGTCTTTTACCACTCCGTTCCTGATCGGAGCAAGGAAATACATTCCCATGTAACGGAATAAAGCTTTGAAAAAATATAATGTTCCGCCGGCGACGCAGATAAAGATCAACGCATCCATTTTTCCGTGGTTTACGATGAGGTCGCTGAAATAATAATTCAGGTAGGTCGTTGCCTTCTCCATGGAAAGCCCGAAATCAGGTGGTCCATTCTTAAGATTGAGGGCAAACGTTTCCGGATTTTTTTCTGTGATCAGGCTCAGGAACGGAAGGATCATTCCCAGTGTGAAGAGTCCGAAAACAACGGATAAAATATTGAAAATAATATTCCAGATTCCGTACCACCAATACCCGCGGACGAATTTCAGGACTCCGAAAAGGTTTTTCATTGGCGGTAAAGTTAAAGGATTGTTTCGGGTTTAGTGTTCCGGGTTCTGTGTTAGTTATTAGGGTTTCTTAATTGTAGTGTTGAACCCACCACTCCGAACCCGCCACTCAAAACTTCGAACCCGAAACTCTTACCTTTACAGCATGAAACCGAAAACGTCAAAAGAATCCCTTTCCATTTCCACGCACCATGTTTTGCCCAACGATACGAATAACCTGAATAATTTATTCGGTGGCCGTTTGCTGGAATGGATGGATATAATTGCCGCGATTTCCGCACACCGTCATTGCAGGCGGGTGGTGGTAACCGCGACAGTGAACCATGTGGCTTTTCATTCGGCTATTCCGTATGCGAGCATTGTAACGCTTGAGGCAAAAGTTTCGCGTTCATTCAATTCATCCATGGAAGTATTTATTGATGTATGGGTTGAAAATCCGGTTACGGGTGAACGTACACGCAGCAATGAAGCGATCTATACTTTTGTTGCGGTTGATCAGAACGGAACACCGCTGCCTGTACCGCCGGTTATTCCGGAATCCGAACAGGAAAAGGAACGTTTTGACGGAGCTTTGCGTCGTCGGCAGCTGGCGTTGATTCTTGCCGGAAAAATGAAGCCGGCGGATGCCTCGGAGCTGAAAGCATTGTTTGTGGGCGCCTGAGCATGATTCTTTTTTTGAATGACTCATATGCCGTATTTACACTCAGAGAAATACTATTTAGGTTTACCTGTGCATTCAACTAAAGTAAATCCTTAAAATCTTCTTATGAAAAATCCGGCCATTCTCCTCGCAATATTCCTCGTTATTATAACATCGTCGTTCAGCAAGAAAGAAAAGTCATATACGTTTGACGGCAAATGGTCTGAAACATGGGGCGTGGGGCAGAAAACGGATATTGATTATCACGATCAATATACCATTCGTAAAGGAGATACCAATCCGATAACCTGCCAGTCGAGCGAAAGTTTTGTATTTATTGACGTTCGCTTCAATAAAGATTCGCTGACCTTCATGCAGGTTAATATATCAGGAAACGATACTATGCCTTATTACCTGCGTATTGACAAAAAAGGGAAAAAGTTGAAAGGCATGGCTTATTCAGTGCGTGGTGAGCGTACAAATATTGAATGGAAAAGGGTGAAATAAGACGATGGAAACAATACACGAGAATAAAACATTTGAGAAGGTTGATTATTCCAATAAGGAATTGCGCCAGCGCGAATTTATTCACTGTGTTTTTAAATCGTGCTCGTTTGAAAAGGCAGATCTTTCGGGTAATGATTTCCTGGATTGCATTTTCGAAAACTGCAACATGAGCCTTGCGAAGCTTGCGAAAACGGGATTAAAAAATGTGAGCTTTAAAGGTTGTAAGCTGACCGGAATTGATTTTACGCCGTGCAACGATTTTCTTTTTACTGTAAGCTTTACTTCCTGCCAGATGGATTATGTGGCTTTCCAGCGGAAGAAAATGAGGAAAACGTTGTTTAACGAATGCAGTATTAAGGAATCGCATTTCACGGATGTTGACCTGGGTGAATCGGTTTTCGATCAATGTGAGCTGGGCGGCACTTTTTTCCAGGATAATAATTTAGAAAAAGCAGATTTTCGCACGGCGAGAAATTTTACGATCGATCCGGAGCAGAATAAAATGAAGAAGGCGAAGTTTTCTGCCGGGGGATTAGAAGGGCTGCTGGGGAAATACGGAATTGAAGTGGAATAGGGGATTTAATATCGCGCAATGAGTGTTGTTGCGAGAAAAATAAATCGAATGTTTTACATCGGAAATAAATCGTAATTCCCAAATCGCACCGAAGGTGTCCCTGCGGGACAATTCGTAAATTTTTCACCCGGCTTTTTTCACCCACATTTCCACCCGTTTTATTAATTGTTCGATGCGGATAGGTTTGCTGATGAATTCATCTGCTTCGAGTTCCAGCCCGAGATCTTTTGCGTATGATTCGGTGAGGGCGGAAAGAAAAATAATTTTTGTATTTGCAAACAATGGATTTTTTCGCAGCCGTAGACAGGTTTCGTAGCCATTCATAAGCGGCATCAATACATCGAGGATGATGAGGTTGGGGCGGAATTCCAGGGCCATTTCAAAACCTGTTTTTCCATCGGGAGCAGTGAATACGGAATAGCCTTTGCGGATAAGATTGTAGCTGATAAATTCCCTGATATCCGGCTCGTCATCGACGATCAGGATCTTCTTTTGCGACTTTTCCATGCGCAAACGTAGTGTAACTATATTGTGGTAGTGTTAAGCGGAAATTATCTTGCGGACAAGCTATGTGTGTTACAAAAATCCCGCCCCTACTGGGCTTGGGTTGTGTTGCTTGTTTGAAACGGAAATATTTCTCTTTAGCCCCGATTGTAATGGAAAGCCCGCAGTCCCGGCTTAGACGGGATGAGGACTTGTAATGAAAAGCGGGAGCAATGCTCATGGAAAAGAGAAATGTTATGCTCCTGATTTTTTTAAACCTGGTTCAAATCTTCACCGGTATCTGCTTTCTTCTCCCTGTTGGCTTTGTAAATAGCGACTGCTCCGAAAATGGCAGCAACGAAAAGTATTAATCCGAGAATGCCCCATACCCAACCTGAATTTGGTTTTGGGATAACAAGGAAAATGATGGCGAACAGAAAAACAGTGGCGACTTCATTCCATAATCTCAAACGGAAAGATGTCCAGTCCAATTGATCGCGCTGGTGTTTTCTGAATATGAAATGTGTTTTGAGGTGGTAAAGTGAAAGCAGGAAAACAAAGACCAGCTTGAGGATGAACCAGGGTTTGAGCAGCAGATTATCCTGCACACCATCGGATGCGAGCATTTGGTTTAGGATGACCATCCACAATCCAAAAAGCCAGGTCAGTATCATAGAAGGCCAGGCGATGGCATTCCATAAGCGACGCTGCATGAGCTTGAGCTGCTCGGAAAGAATGGTTTTGTCGGGTTCTGGTTTGGCGGCGGCTTCTACATGATAGATGAGCAAACGGGGCATGTAAAACAAGGCCGCAAACCAAGTGACCACGAAGATGACATGGAGCGCTTTGATGTATATGTAGGATTCCATGTGTTCAAAATTACCAATTACCGGATTACCAATTACCGGATTACCAATTACCAATTATCCCAAGGGGACGCCTTCGGTGCCGGATTACCAATTAAGTAAGTCAACGAAAGGATTACAAATTACAGATTAACGATTGAAGGTAAGTCAACGGATAGGAATAACCCCATGCATAAAAATACACATAATGAAATGATTACCAAGCCTCTGCAAATATTTGCATTTGTGATTTGTAATCCGGCACCGAAGGCGTCCCCTTGGGATAATTGGTAATTGGTAATC
>JALYQL010000304.1 GCA_030855855.1 Bacteroidota bacterium
GGAAAAATTTATGGGGGGATAGGGGGAATTGATAGGATGAAATAAGCACTGTTTAAGTGTTTATGGTAGTAATATTTCTTTGCAAGAAATGTACAACATTGGAGATATTGTAATATTTCTACAATGGATATATTATTGTAATAATTACAAAAAATGAAGTACCCGATTTTAATGGCTGATATTGAAAATAGCCGGGATAAGGATTCCAGGCTGCTAATGATGCAGTTCAAGAAAGTTGTTGTAAGAACAAATAAGACATTTCAAAAAGAGTTGCTTTCTCCATTGACAATTACATTAGGTGATGAGTTTCAAGGGATCACCAATTCAATAGAAAGTGGTATTCAAGTGATTTTTGCAATAGAAGAGCTTATAATTAAGTATGAGTTTGATATAAAATTGCGGTATGTTCTGAATTTTGGCGAGATTGATACAAAAGTCAATAAAAAGGTAGCGTATGAAATGCTTGGTACAGGGCTAACTGAGGCACGGGATTCATTAAATAACCTGAAAAAGGAGGACGCAAGATTTTTAATTAAGCTGGGTGATAAAACGAACGCAGGTTACTATGTAAATAGAATGTTCTTAATTTACCAAAGCATAGTTGATTCCTGGAAACCAAAAGATTTAAAATCAGTTTCGGAGTTTTTAATTTATGGGGATTATAAAAAGGTTGCAAAAATAATCAGAACAGATGCCTCAAGCGCCTGGAGAAGGAAGAAGAGTCTTAAGATCAATGAATTTAATTCAGCGAAAGAAATTATTTTATTTTTAGCTACTAACTAAATAACAAATGATTATAAAAATTGGAGTCCTGCTTACGCTATTTATTATAGGTGAGGTCTTGGTTAATTTCACGATATTCAGGTACCTAAAGAACTATTTTAAAAATCGTAATCCTGCAGAAGTAAAGTCTGGCGGATTGGATAAAACACGTCTTTTTTTTAGGATTTAATATATCGACATTTAAAGGCGTACTTGAGAGATTTGTTCTTTTTGTTGCCCTCGTATTGAATATCACACAAGCACTTATTGTATTTGGGGCAATAAAAATCGGAACCAGATTTGATAAGAATTACAGGTGCTGAATGATTAATTTATAATAGGAAATTTCAGCTCGATCTTAATTTCATTTGGCTATTTATTTCTATACAATCATATTATTTTGTGGCTTAGATGAATTTTATAATATCCAATTTTATAAAAAATGAATTTACCAAACGGACAAGCTATCAGGTCAGCTCAATATAATTTCTGATCTTAATTCACAGTGCAAACTTCTCTCCAGGATCTTCGCGTAAAGTTTGTGTCCCACGAAGTTTTTTGAAATGGAAAAGCAGGAAGTAGTGTCAACTTCTGACGACTTTGTCTGTTAACAAAGGTTATTTTGGATTTATTAAATTAGTGCATGCCTATGAAAATAATTGCCGGGTTTAAATTCACCTTCCTGCTTTCAATAATTTGTTCATGTGGTCAGATAACTTCTCCGGAAAACGATTCAATTCCTGTCAGTGGAAAAATTGCTTTACCTGGTGATACGGTTGATACGATGTATCATTACACACCATATTCCCAAATTGTCATGGAGATAAAGAATAAAGGAAAAGTGATTTCACAAAAAGTATTTGAATTACAAAGCGACACTTCTTATTATAGTAACGGCAAGCCGCAATTTGTGAATGTCGGTAACTCTCCCTTTGACTCAAAAATTTTCGAATATTATTCTAATGGCAAGTTAAAGCGGGTTTCGCGCCAGGGGGTGGAATTTGGATGTGGAATGCGGGTCGGCAAAGAGTTGAATTATGATTCACTTGGAAATTTAGTTACGGAAATAATCTATGATAATTATTTACCCAAAGATGCTGGCGGATGTCATGAAACTTATACTGTAATAAGCACCACTGAATATTATAGCAATAAAAGCATAAAGCTACATAAACAAGAAGAAACTGCTTACGAAGCCGGTCAGGAATGTCCATGTGGAATGTGGGAATTTTATGATAAAAATGGCAAGTTGGTCAGGAAGGAAAAATTCGGATCATGCAATGACGCAATGATGGAGTGTTCTGAATAAGACAACGTCCTACTTTAGAACTTCCATTTTTCCGTAATTTCGCTCCATGTCCGATGAAAAACCAAAACGCCGCATCCGCTATAAAGGAACTCACCCAAAATCCTTTAAAGAAAAATATAAGGAACAAAATCCTGAACACTACGCGGAAGATGTTGCAAAAGTAATAGAGCAGGGAAGAACGCCGGCCGGAATGCACCGCTCTATTTGTGTGAACGAAATAATGGATTTTTTGAAAATTGTTCCCGGGCAGATTGGTTTGGATGCTACGCTTGGTTATGGCGGACACAGCGCAGAAATTCTGAAACGTTTGCAACCCAAAGGTCATCTTTATGCAATTGATGTCGATCCGTTGGAATTGCCACGCACGCGCGAACGTCTTGCGGGAATGGGTTACGGTGAAGAAATCCTCACGATCAAAAAGCTGAATTTTTCGAATATTGATCTGGTTGTTGCTGAATCAGGTCCGCTGAATTTTATCCTGGCCGATCTTGGTGTTTCTTCGATGCAGATCGATAATCCGGAAAGAGGATTTTCATTTAAAGTGGAAGGTCCGTTGGATCTGCGACTGAATCCGAAAAGCGGGAAATCAGCAGCTGCATTTTTAAAAACAGTTTCGCAGAGTGACCTGGAAGATATGTTGCTTGAAAATTCAGATGAGCCTTATCACGATCTTATTGCAGAAGCAATTATTAACAGGATAAAAAGAGGAATGCCTGTGGAGACCACCACGCAGCTGAGAGGCATCATTGCAGGCGCATTAGAATTTCTTCCGTTATCAGAACAAAAAGAAGAACTTAAAAAATCCTGCCAGCGATGTTTCCAGGCGTTGCGGATAGAAGTGAACGACGAATTCGGTGTGCTCGATAAATTTCTGGAAAAGCTTCCTGGCGCACTGGCACCCGGCGGGCGTGTAGCGATCCTGTCATTTCATTCAGGTGAAGACCGGCGTGTGAAGAAATCTTTTCAGCTGCTGAACCGGGAAGGTATTTATAGTGAAGTTGCGCCCGATGTTATCAGGCCTTCCGCGGAAGAGTGTTTTGCAAATCCACGGGCGAAATCAGCTAAGCTGCGGTGGGCGGTGAAAGCTTAATTCCTCAAAAGACCTTTTATTTATTGAACTACAATCCTGCAAGAGAGAAGTTTTTTGTCAGATTGAGTGTTTTTCTTTTTTGTCAAATTTCGATACTTATCCTGCGTCGATTACTCTGACTGACAAAAAAGGAAAATGTATAGACAGCTGACAAAACAATCGGAAATCGGCAATCACAAAATCGGCAATCCCTACTGACAAATAATCGTATCATAAGTCGGTGAGTAGCCACAGAATATTCCTAATCCGCCTTCTACATTTGTTTTGATCACGCCCGGCGCGGCAAATGGATTACCGTTGCTTGATACCACATTTTCGTAGGTGCGGAAAAAGTTCACTTCATTCTGGCCGATAGAACAGAATTGAACTACGATTGTGTCCCCGATAATATAAAAACCCTCCTGCTCATTGTTATCCTCCGGAGCAGTAGAGCCTGGTGAGCTTGGACGGTAATAGGCGAAATCAAAGCTTGCACCTTCAATAAATTTATCATCGAACACCGCGCCGAACGGAACAAGGAATGCAGGATCTTTTGTAATGCGTTTTGCAAACCAGCGATAGCCGTTTCCGTTTCCGGCAGGATCAGTAAGATGTGCCCATGCGTAGCCAAGACTATCATGCGGCGGCTCTAACTTAAACCACACGCTATCGAGTACAACAGGTGGTTTGATTGTAGTAACTGCTGAAACAGATTTTCCTTCTGATGTAACTGTGAGCGTGTAGGTATGTCCCACTTGCCCGATCATTGTATTGCCACGCCACACGATCGGAATAGGTTTATCCGGATTGTAAGCGAGCTGGAGTGTGTCTGTTAATGCGCCATCGTGTAGTACTACAGTGGCAGTTGTGATCAGGTAATTTGCCAGTGAAGCAGAATCGATAGGATCGAAATAGCCGGTCGACCAGGTGAGGTTTATCTCTGCAGGATCACCAACAAAAATTCCGCCATCGACAACAATTTTTTTCTCAGGTGCCGGCAGTTCAACCGTCACTTCTTTTGTGCATGAAAAAAGAAACAGCGTAAGAAACGGAAGGATTAAAATTTTTTTCATTGATGCAATTTTTATTTGCTGATTATTCTGAATGAGCGGTTTCTTTTTTCGTGGCTTTTTAAAATTTGAAATTCCACGTGATCGAAGGAAGAATCGGGAACAGCGAAACCTGCTTTGCAGTTACTTTGAGATTTCCTTCCTGCACACTTCCTTCGTTGTCAAAATAAATGAAGTAAGGATTTTTACGATTGTAAACATTATATACCGAAAGGTTCCAGCTGTTCTGATAAGGAACACGGTTGTTTAACATGCGCTTTTGTTTTCCTGTCCAGGTAATAGAAAGATCCATACGGTGATAAGAAGGCATTCGATAAGCATTGCGCGGACCATAATCGGACACGATGTTTCCTTCAATGATATAACGTGAAATAGGAAGAGAGATCGCATTGCCCGTTCCGTAAACGAAGATGCTTCCGAAAGACCATTTTTCATTGAGATCATACACAGCGACAACTGAAATGTCGTGACGACGATCATAACGCGCGTAGAACGTTTTGCCGCCGTCGATATCAGGAAACGTCCTGGTGGTCCATGAAAGCGTGTAACCGATCCATCCATTCAGCTTTCCTTTTGCTTTTTTGAAAAAGAATTCCGCACCGTACGATTCGCCGTTTCCGAAAACAAAATTATTATCCGTGTTGTTGTTTACGTTGTCTTCCGGCAAAGCGCTTGCAGCGAACTCCACCTGGTTACGCATATTTTTATAATACACCTCTACAGATGTTTCGTAGGTATTGTTTTTGAAATTCCTGAAATAACCCAAAGCATATTGCTCGCCGATCTGCGGCTTTACAACATCAGAACATGGCACCCATATGTCTGTTGGTAAAGAAATAGGGGAAATAGTTGCAAGATGAACATACTGTAAATTGTGCGTGAATGATGCTTTGATGGAAGACTTTTCATCCAGCAGGTAACGGACAGAAGCGCGTGGTTCGAGCCCGCCGTAATCTGCAACTTTATCGCTTCTTCCATACGTGACTGTGTCAATTGTCCTGCCTGTAATGTCTTGAATGTAGCGGTCAAACGGACCAACCTGGATAAAATAAGAATATCGCAATCCTAATGTGAGGCGCAATCGTGTGGTTACGTCCCAGTCATCATTAAAATAAACACCGGTTTCATGTCCGTATTCTTTTTTCAATCCACCGAGATCAAAAACTGTTTCTCCTGACTTAGCAGATACATTATTGGGTGTGAATGTATGCCAGGTATAATTCACTCCAAAGCGGATGTAATG
>JALYQL010000305.1 GCA_030855855.1 Bacteroidota bacterium
TCCGTCAGCACCAACGATCACAGCAAACGGTCCGACAACTTTCTGCACAGGCGACAGCGTTACATTGACCTCGAACCAGGCTACAGGAAACCTTTGGAGCACAAACGCAACATCGCAATCCATCACTGTATTGACATCAGGTTCTTATGATGTTACGTATACTGATGCAAACGGATGTTCAGCTACTTCAAACACAACAACTGTTTCTGTCAGCAATGCACCAGCGCCAACTATCACAATTCAAGGCAACACAGCGCTTTGTCCCGGCGACCAGGTAACACTTTCTGCTTCTGCTGCCGATTCTTACCTCTGGACACCAGGTGGAGCAACAACACAGAGCATCACAGTGAATACTGCAGGGGTGTATTTTGTAACAGTTACAAATTCAAATGCATGTAACGGAACAGGACCATCATCAAGTGTAACAGTAACAACACTTCCTGCACCAACATCTTCATTCACCTACAATGTTCCGACTGTAAATCAATACCAGTTCACAAACACTTCTACCGGCGGAACCGTTTACTTCTGGGATTTCGGTGATGCAGCACAATCATCTGCACAAAACCCTGCACACGTTTATTTCGCAAGCAACACTTACACCGTTACATTGACTGTAACAGGAGCTAACGGTTGCTCTACCACTTCAACACAAGTGATCAACGTGGGTGTTGGTGTTCAGGAACAAGGTCTTGTAGATGCAATGACACTTTACCCGAACCCGGCGAATGACAACATGAATCTTGAGATCAACATGAACGACAATTCAGATGTACAGGTTGTAGCTTACGATTTGTCAGGTCAGATCCTCGTTAATGAGAATAAAAATCTTGCAGCAGGTAAAACCACATTGACTTATGATGTTACCACCTGGTCGAACGGAATTTATTTCATCCGTGTCACTTCAGGTAATACAGTAAATACAATGAAAGTAGTTATCAGCCGCTAAAACAGTAACGCTAAGCTTCGCAGCATAGCAGAAAGAAAAGAGTCGTTCCTGAAAAGGAGCGGCTCTTTTGTATTATTATAATGGCTGTACATATATTGCATTTTGTCCTGTTTCCTCAGCAATAGTGGCCTTTCCAGCATATCCGCGCTGCGGTGAACGTGTAAGAACATCATTGATTATTAATTGTTTTCTCCGAAATGTTGGCTTAAATTGCTTCAGCAAACAACTAAAACTCATTTTCCATGAAAAGAATTTTCCTTCTACTTGCCGCTTTTGCTGCCGGAACATCCTTGCAGGCACAAAGCAGTTTTCAAAAAGCAATTTCAATCCCATTCATCTCTACGCCCGCGCCTAAAAGTATTGTGCAATGCAGCGATGGAGGTTACCTTATAGGAACAGGAACCGATTATATGTCCTCCCCAAGTTCCTGCGTAGTAAAGACAGATGCAATGGGACAGGTGACTTGGACAAAATCCATCGCATCGGCCGGAGGGTCTTTTAACCTGATCCAGGCGGGCGAATGTAGCGGGGGCTATTTTATATTCAGTGAAAACTCTGATTCCCTGTGGATGAATTCCGGCTTTTCAGTGACAAAGCTGGACCTTTCCGGGAATGTGGTCTGGGCAAAGGTTTATCCGAATTCTTACCCGGGCTATGGCTCTTCTAAAATCCGGGCGACCAGCGATGGAGGCTTTCTTATTTCTGAGTCGCTCGCTTCAAAAATGGGCGCGTTGAAAATAGATGCAAACGGAACTATTCTCTGGCACACCGCTTTCACTGATGACCCGAACGACCAGAGTCCTAAATGTCCGAGCTTCGACTGTTTCATTAACAGCGATGGAAGCATGCTCTTCACCGGCAAAAGAAATTCCGACATTTTGCTTGTGAAAACAAATGCAACAGGCCAGATGCAATGGTCATCTACCATTGGAAATCAAACTTCTTATTACCATGCAAACGGAATTTCAAGCACTGCCGATGGTGGATATATCGTCTGCGGTTATGCGGATTTTTATCCGTTCGCAATGAAAGTTTCAGCCACAGGCACAGTAACATGGTACCATGCATTCGACTGTGTGTACGGAGGTGAATTTACCCAGATAAGAGAGCTTGCCAACGGAAAATTTGTAGCGTTGGGCTCTGAAACTTACAGCGGCGCCTTTGTCGTTATGCTGGATGCCAACGGAAGCGTGCTGAGTTCGTCTGCTTTCTCCAACAACACTTCGGGTGCAGCTACAATGACTTCTCCCAACATGTGCGCTACTTCCGACGGTGGCTTTGCAATTGCGGGATTATACAGCGATCCTTCTAACGGGCTTACCGCGCTTTCAATTATGAAGACCGATGTGAATGGAAATTTTGCATGCGATTTTAATTATTATCCCTTGAGCTTTTTAGCATCGCAGCTTTCACCATCCGTGCTAAGTGTGCCGATTTATGAAATTCCACAGATGTCATCCTCCACGGTTATAACAGCTACATCAACAAGCCTGATGCCGACTGAAGTGGATTTCTGCATTCTGTTCAGCACAAACGACCAGTTGCAGGCCGCAAGCGCTATTTCTGTCTATCCGTCACCTGTTGTGGCCGGAGAAAATCTCACCCTTGCAATTTCAGGAGTGGAAGGCGAAGCTACCGTGTCTGTTTACGATGCAAACGGACGAATGGTAAAAACGCTTAGCCAGAATATTGTTACGAACGGAATAATTGAAATTGCAACCGCAGATTTTGCTTCCGGAATTTATTTGGTGCGAATGACTGGCGCCAATGAAAACGTGCTGGGAACAACACGGTTTATTGTAAGGTAAAATTTTCAAAAAGTGAGATTTATTTTTAGCATAAACGCGGGCTTTAAGTCCGCGTTTATGCTAAAAATAAATCTCACTTTTTAATTCGTTTCGAAACTATATCCGATGCCCTTTACGGTTTTGATGAATTGTTCCCCGATTTTTTCACGGAGCTTGCGCACATGCACATCGATCGTCCGGTTCTTTTCGCCGAATTCTCCGCCCCATATTTCGCGGTAAATTTCATGGCGGGTAAATACTTTTCTCGGAGATGCCAGCATTAACGCCAGCAATTCAAATTCTTTTCGCGGAAGGATAATCTCTTCCGACTCACGAAAAACAACATACCGTTCACGGTCAATGCGGATAAGGCCGGCCTGGACAGATTTCGGAATTTCTTTTGCACGATGCCTCTTCAGTATAGCTTTTACACGCATCACAAGCACATTCGCACGGATCGGTTTAATAATGTAATCGTCGGCACCAGCTGAAAACGCTGCTATTTGAGAATAATCTTCACTCCTTGAAGTATAAAATGCGATCAGGGTTTTCTGCAGCACCGGAATTGATTTCAGGTCGTGGCACACTTCAATTCCGTCTGTACCGGGGATTACCACATCCAGCATCACAAGATGCGGCGCAAAACTTTTTGCCGCTTCGATCGCGTCTTTTCCGTTATCAGCACAGAGCACGTGAAAGCCCACGTTCTCAAAAGTGCTTTTTAACGTAAGCAGGGTTTGCTCATCCGGATCGACAAGCAGTATCCTGTAATTTTCCTTTAAACAGTTCACTTCATTGGTAACCACGGTTGCGAAAGTATCTCCCGCGTATTGCTGTTTCGTTAAGGGCGTGTTAAGTTTATGACAGAAGACGTAAAAAAAAACTTCCACCGGCATTTACTGAAAATCCGATTCTAGTTTGTAAATTAGGGTGTTATATGAAATTTCCCCGCCCAAAATTCTGGCTTTACTTTATTGCCATCCTTTTACTTTGCTGGATCGGCGTGGGCTATCTTTTTTCAAATCAGGTGACCGGCGCCCGACCTTCTGAATACCCGGTGATCACAAACATTGATACGTTTAAAGTGAGGCAGGTAAGTCTCAAAAGCGGCGACAGCTTAAAGATCAACGTGTGGATTGCTGGAAATAATAAAAAAGGCATTGTTATTCTCATGCCGGGAATCGGGGCCAACAGCAGCTTCATGACGGAAAGGGCCTCGTTATATTTGAAAGAAGGATTTTCAGTACTGCTTCCCGATTTCCGTGCAACAGGTAGAAGCGAAGGAGATGTGATCAGCTTCGGGTGGAATGAAAAGCTGGATCTGATAGCGTGTTACCGTTGGCTGCAATCGCAAGGCTATTCATCCATTGCGGCGCATGGCTGTTCTTTAGGGGCGGCAGCAATCGCCTATTCGCTCGATTCCATTACAGATTACAGTTTCGTGGTCATGGAATCCAGTTATGATAACATCGATCATGCATTCACACATCGCACGTTTGATTCAGGATTCAATCATTTTTTATTCTGGCCGGCTTACTTTTTTACAGAAATAAAAATCGGCGCAAAAACGGAACAACTTTCTCCGCTTGATCGTATGCATTTGTACAAAGGTCCCGTGCTTTATCTTTCAGGAGATAAGGAAAAACAAATTCCCGTTGAAGAAATGCAAAACATTTTTGCCGCAATCGGCTCTGCAAACAAAACGCTTCATATTTTCAAAGGCGCAGCGCACGAAGATTTTTTCCATTACGACACTCGGTCCTATTCAGAAGTGCTTTCCGTTTTTCTTCATTCAAATCCCGCACAATTATGAAAGGCAAACCGGGTTCCGATTTTTTCTACATGGTGTTTGAAGTCGTGCGGCTTATTCCTGCCGGACGCGTAACCACTTATGGCGCCATCGCAAAATACCTCGGCACAAAAGGTTCTTCGCGTATGGTTGGCTGGGCCATGAACGCATCGCACTCGCATCATTCCCCCGTGCCGGCGCACCGTGTAGTCAACCGCGAAGGAATGCTCACCGGAAAAAATCATTTCAGTCCACCGGAAATGATGCAGAAACTTTTAGAAAAAGAAGGAATAAAAGTCACGAAGGATAAAGTCGCCGGATTTAAAAATCACTTCTGGGATCCGAATGAGGAACTACGACTGTAGTCAGTGGTCAGTAGTCGGTAACTTGTAGTGACTACTGACCACTGACTACTTCTTATAAACATCCATTCTGAAAAAAGCTTCAAACTGGGTAGGAACTCCGTTCTGGCAATGATATTCTTCGTGCGCGGGTTTCTTTTGACCGGCGTTTTCTAACCCTGCGGGTGGCACATTTAATTCGTAACGATCCACATATCCAAAATCGCGGATGAGCGTCCAGTTGCCATTGATCTTTTTAAAAAACGCATATCCGATCTGGTACCTGATTTGCTCACCTACTTTCATCCTGCGCACATTTATCTCAATCGCCACAGGAATTTTTCCCGGCTCGCAGATCTCAATTTTCTCAGAACGTTTTTCAATATTCACCAGGAACGTTTTTCCCTTCTTAAAAACAACAGAATCTTTTCCGAGTTTGATTTTGTCAATTGTCAGGTGAATGAGATAACTTTTTTGTGCAAATGAATACAGGGCAAAAAACAGCAATAACAGCACAAGGGAGATTCGCTTCATCTACCGAAATTAGCAATAAACCTGCCAAATCCCCTGCTATAAGCGCTGTGCAGGATTCCACACGGATGACACAGATCGACCGATAAAAACGGATCATTTGCCTGTGATGTGACCGGTTCTTTCTTCCCCCATAATTTCCACTTTCCCAATTTCCACTTCCCCAATTGGTAATTGGTAATTATGTAATT
>JALYQL010000306.1 GCA_030855855.1 Bacteroidota bacterium
GGTTACGAAATGAGTTGTCTGTAACCTTTCGTTTTTCGCACTTTTCGACCGGATTTCGTTTTTCGTTCCTAATAAAAATTTCACTGATTAAAGATGCTGACCACTACCAGAGGAATTGTTTTTCACACCGTTCCTTATTCCGACAGCAGGCTTATTGCCAAGATCTACACAGAGCATTCGGGTGTGGAATCTTTCATCGTTACGATTTCCCGGAGTAAAAAAGGGAAGATCAAAAACAATTTGCTGCAGCCTTTAACGCAGCTTGATCTTGTAGTTGATTACCGCGGAAAACATGGACTGCACAGCGTCCGTGAGCTTTCCTGCGGGGTTCCTTACCGGCATTTACAGGAAGACATTATCAAAACCAGCATCGCGCTTTTTTTGGCAGAGGTGCTTTACAAATCGGTGAAGGAAGAGGAAGCGAATGAACAGCTCTATTCTTTCATTGCTAATTCATTGCATATTTTAGATCTGCAGGAAGAAGGAGTCGCGAATTTTCATTTGGTATTCCTGCTGCAGCTCACGAAATATTTAGGCTTTTATCCGCAGCCAAATTTTTTCGGATCGAAAAGTATCTTCGATCTGCGCGATGGTGTATTCCGCGATAAATTTCCGGATCATCTTCATTACCTCGATGCGGCGGAAGCGAGAATGTTTGAAAGCTTATCGCTGCTGACCTATTCAACGATGGAAAACTTTCCGCTCTCGGGCGAAATGCGCAGAATTATGGTGAAACATATTCTGCGGTATTACGATCTTCACTTGCACAATATGCATGAAGTAAAATCGCACCAGGTTCTGGAAGTGGTGCTGGGGTAGAAAAAAGGGACGAAAAAGGACGAGGGGGGCGGAAGAAAAAGAGGATAACGAACAATTTGAGAAGAACTTTTCCCTAACATTGAATAAACGAATCCAAACAAAATGCGGCAATCACAACTTTTAATTTTTCTTCTTTGCATTCCCGTGCTGTTTATAAGTTGCGAAACGAAAAAATCGCCCCAGGATCGTATAAACACGAATGACACTACAGCAGTTGTTACTACTGTGGACAGTTGTGGAGCAGCATTGAATAAAGATTCCTTTGCAATAGAATATGGAACATCTTTCGGAATGTGTAACGGGTACTGTAATCTTGACTGGAAATTTTCACGGCATTGCATTTCGCACACTAAAAGAGGAAATAATACAAAGGATTATCCGACAATCATTCAGCAAAATTCTTTTTCTGAGCAAAAATGGAAAGACCTGATTGCGAAAATGGACATTTCAAAATTTGCTGCACTTGAAGAGCGGATTGGCTGTCCCGATTGCGCTGATGGTGGAGCTGAATGGGTTGCTATACCCGTAAACGGGAAAAGGAAAGAGGTGGTTTTTGAATATGGTAATGCACCTGCAGCGATTGCCGAACTCGTTGATAAATTAAGAGCTGAAACAAAATAAAGAAACCACTTCCATAATCCATACATCAACAACGGAGTTACTGTTTCCGAAATTCCATTGTGATCTGCCCGTTGATGGATTCGGAAAAACAGGTGAGGCCGTTGATGGGATATTTTCATTCCTTCTTTAACCCACAAAAAATTTCCAGAGGAATCGGGAAGAGTTGCATACGGCAGGTTAGCTTTTTCCCACGTAACAAACTACCCCAACACTACTTCCTTTTCACGTGAATCACATACCGGAAACCAACAGTACAATGCTGTTCAGAAGGGTCAACATATCGTTTCGGAGAAATTCCTGCTTCGTTGCGTTCTGAACCGGGACGGCCACTAAAACGCTCATCATACCAGTTTGCGCCGCGCACAAGTCTTCCGTTTTTAGCATTTCCTTTATCGTAAAGCATTTCAATCTGCTTTGCAATAGAAGAGCTTTCACTGGTGTCGGCATCAAGCACAGCAAGGTGTTTTTGAAAGAAAGGTTTCCAGTTCTCCGCGTAGCTCTCCAGCATCCATTCCGAAACATTTCCATCCATCCAGGAAATCCCAAGCTTGTCGAGGTGCCGGCTTCCTGTTTCCCCATCTTTGTTTTTTTCATGAAGAAGGTCGGCGGGCCCGGTGTGGAAATATCCGTCGCGGATAAAATCACCTCTGTAATATTCGTTTTTTGTAAAAATATTTTTCAGGTAATTCGGACGTTGATAAGGATCATCATGCCCCGGCCAGCTCAGGCAAAGATCAGTCATCCAGCCGTCGGTCGATTCTGCTTTGAAATTATAATTCATCTGCTTGCCTGATTTTTCAGAGTTGGAAACAATATCCCATTCGATATCCGAAGGCAACGTGTATTCAATTTCATAAGGAATATTTTCTTTGTCGAGCTGCTGCTGGTGCATATGCGTTTTCCAATCGAGAAAAGCCATCGCCTGGTACCAGCTTATTCCCACAACAGGATAATTATCATAAGCCGCATGCCAGAAATACATAGTTGTCATTGGTTCGTTAAAGCTGAAAGCGAAATCTGTTGTCCAGCAAATTGTATCAGGAAAGACGTAGATAGAATTTTTATTTACCGGCATTGTTTGTGAATTCGCATTAAAGAAAATATAATCGAATGCCGCTTTATAATCTTCATTCATTAATTTCTTATTTGCAAAGCCATTCGAAGCACGCACCCAATTTATAAACTCGCGGTACTCTTTATTGGTCACTTCGTATTTGCGGAAATAAAATGATTGCATAGCCGTTTGAATTCCTTTTTCGGGAAGCGTTGCTAAAAAAAGATGCGTAAAGGAATTTCCACGAGTAGAATCTCTTTTTACAATAAGACTATCGGAATTTGCATATTCCATTATCGCCCAGGGAATCTGCCAACGTATTGATTCATTCTCCGGCGTTTTCTGGTTAGCAGTGAATTCACCATAATTAAAATACAGCATGTCGGAAAATCCTTTAAATGGTTCACCGACGTAATAAGCTACAGAAAATGATTGTGGATTGCCCCCAAACATAAGTCCCGGAAAAGAACCGGTTATTCTAAATGTGTTCTGGGTCAATTCATAATTATCCGGCGTAGCCTTCGCGCTGAAAACCGGACCGGGAATATCAACCGTAGTTAACGCGTCATTTCCTTCATACCAATTGCGTTCGATCGGAATGCGGCTGCCGGGCGTAACATAACGCTCTTTTTTCGGAGGAAGCGATTGGGAAAATGTGTCAGCAGCAAACGTATCTGTTTTGGCTGACGGAATGCCTGTTTTAAAATTAACGGCATGCACTCCGGTGTTATCTAAAGCATCACAAGTGTCACCGGAATTGGCCGGAACAAAAGCATTTTTATTATTTCCGTTATTCTGCGAAGCCGTAATTGTATTCCGTGAATTCATTTTATAAATCCACACAACAGCAGAAATCAAAAACAGGAAAATAATTCCATTCTGCCAGAACCTGCCGAAACCGCGACGCTTGATAAAAGCATGTTCTAATTTTTGGATCAATGCCATTTCGCGGGCTGCATCCGGTGCAACTCCCGGCGCGTTGCTGAAAATAATGTCTGCGTTCATAGTCAATGTATTTTGGGTGAATTTATCGGAACCGCCGTCCAGCACAAATTGCCGGAGCAGCTGGTCCAGTTCGTTTTCTTCTATATGGAAAGGAGTATTTTTCATCCTTTTAGCTTTTCATTCATTCGTTTTGTCAATGCCGCTTTTAATCTTGCGTAATAAACTTTCAGCTGTTCTTCCGGTTTACTTACAAATTTCGCGATCTCCGCATAAGGCATATCCTGGCTGCGTAAAAGCAAAAGCATTCTTTCCCAATCTTCTAATTTTTCCAGCTCTTCTTTGAGCAGGCTCATTTTTACTGAACTTGTTTCTACCGTTTCTTCTCCGAAGGAGTCCTTTGGACCTGCTGCCATCTCGGGATGCTCTTCCATTTCTCCGGTGTTTACAATTTCAAGATGCTCTTTTGCTTTTTTTGTATCACGATAATATTGCCTCAGGTAATTGACAAAAACCTTAAAAATAAAAGAAGAATAATTTTTCTCCGACTCAAAAGAATATTCCGCTGTGGTGTTGAGAATCCTGTAAAGTGTTTTATAAACCAGGTTCCAGGATTCATCTTCGCTCAATTTCCAGCTATGCGTTGCGTAGGCATACAAACGTTTTCCGTAACGCTCATAAAGCAGCGCGATGGCTTCTTTATCCTTGCGGGCAACTATTTTATATGTGAGCTTTTCTTTTGACTTCACGGGAGCATCGCCTTTACATGTATAATCCAAACAGGTAACAGGCAAAGGAAATTGTGCCGGAAGGAGTTTAATACCGTAAAATAGATCATTTGCATTACGAGCCAGCGGCAGGAAAAAAGCGGCAGCGGCGGGGAAGGAGTAAAAATAGTTCGACACGAGGGCAGTGCCCTGTTACATGAGCCGTTTTTTTTGACTGCCGCTGCCGCATTTTTCCTGCCGCTGGCTGTAGCAACAAAATTACCGGGGCAAAGCTTTCGGTAATCTTTTGAATACATACGGCTGCATATCCACGGATGGATTAACTGAAATCGTAATCAACTCTAGTTTTCCGTTTTTGAGTACGAAAGGCGCGACATTAATCCCCCACATCGAAGTGTTGAATGTGCAGAGAAAACGATTGTTGCCGATATATTCTAGCTTTCCGAGCATCGCAGGGTGATGTTCGAAGGTGGCGGCGAGTTTTCCTCCGTCGCTCGTGATGTTCATCTTTCCGTAGACAGGGTTCGAATACGCGCCCACAAATTCCATCATTGAAGCAGGAAGAGGAATTTTAAGCGCAGCACTGTCCTGCAACATCTTCACATATTTTTCACCTTCAAGCATGCCTTTCTTCATTCGCGCAACGGAAATTGCGGAATAATTCTGGTAAGGAAGATTCATGTAAGCATCGATGATCTGTTTGCGCAGATCGCCGTACAAAGAGCTGTTATCGCTATTTACTAAAACAGTTATTCCGAGATTTAATTCCGGAATAAAACACACGGTGGAAAGAAATCCATCTGATCCGCCATCGTGATAAAAAATCTGCTTGCCGTTGTAGTCGTACGAAAACCATCCCAAACAATACGTCATGAAGTGCGAAGAGGAAGAGCGATTGTCAAGAATCGTTTGTGGCTTGCGCGTTTCTTTCAGCACTGGAAAAGGAACAATCTGCCGTTTCATAAAACGTCCGCTGTCGAGCTGCATCAGCAACCAATGCGAAAGATCTTTCACGCAGGAATTGATAGAGCCTGCCGGACCGAGATTGTCAATATTATCAGGATTGAAAGCGAGCAGTTTTCCCTGGTAATACGTGTGTGGCTTGCAGGCATTTTTGTCAGTGGAAATAGCTGCATGAGTTGTTGATGTTCTCGTCATCTGCAGCGGATCGAAAAAAGTCAGCTTCAGAAACGCGTCCCAGGATTGTCCTGTCACAATCGGAATAATTTCGCCCGCCGTTAAATAAGCAGCGTTGCAATAACCGAATTTCGCACGCAATCCGAATACGGGTTTTTGTGTTGCCATCGCCGCGATGATCTGCTGGCGTGTGAGATTGGAATTCCAGTTCAGAAAATCGCCCTGGAATGTCTGCAGACCGATACGATGACAAAGCAAATCGCGGATGGTGACTTGTTTGGTTGCCAATTCATCGTACAGACGAAACCCCGGCATCCATTTCATGACTGTATCATCCAGCGATAATTTTTTTTGAAATGACAGCAGCGCGAGAGAAGTTGCAGTAAACGCTTTAGAGCACGATGCGATTTGAAATAATGTGGAATCGTTTACGGTTTTGTCTTTACCGGTTTCCGTAACGCCATAACCTTTTGAAACGATCACATTTCCATCTTTCACGATCGCGATTGCAAGTCCGGGAAGATTCTGCGCGGCCATTTCACGCAGGATATATTTATCGAGCGAATCGGTGACGAATGGGGGTTGCCTTTGGGCGAATGAAAAAGAAGAAAGTAACAGTGAGCAAAAAAGAAAAAACGCTTTCATGAGAATTGTTTTAGGCGGGAGGCTATTGGAAAGGTGAAGTTACGAAACAACTTTGTGGGTCAGCAAATCAGGTAAGATCAAAATTACATGAGACGATGCATAAAGAATATGAAATACAGTTTAGCATAGCGGTCGGCACATTAGCTGCGATTACAATTCCCCTTTTAATTGTAACTTAGTTGTGACAAACATACCCTTAACACAAAGACCCATGAAAAAAATCTTTACACTGATCCTGCTTTCAACCGGTATTATTACAGACGCCAGCAGCCAATGCAATTCAACGGGCACCTACGACCTGGTGGTGTTTAACCAGACGACCTTTTCGCCGTCGCCGACTTCACAATACATCAGTGCGTTTGTTTGTGGCGGGGCCACACTCATTGACAGCATGAGCTGCTGCACAAGATTAGTGCATGTGCAGCCCGGCGCGACATTTGTTGCAGGGCCACAGGCCTACGGAGCGATTTATTTAAAATCGGGAGCAACTTTTAATGGTCAGAACACAAGCATGAGCTGGACCGTTTTTGCGGAAGCTGGGGCAACTATTATTAATTATTCGGGAATGGTGAATAGCTGCAATGCAGTAACATTTTCTTCCGCAAATTGTTTTATGTCTGCACCGGGAATTCAACAGCCCGCCGCCGTTACTGTTTTCAAGGAACCACACCAGCTTATATTTAATTTTCCTGTGATCGCCGCTGACATCCGTGTGGAGCTGTATGATATGAATGGCAGACTGGTCATAAACGAAGCAGGAGGGAATACCAATCAGCACATCACAAATATTGATGCACTACCTGCAGGAATGTATTTCTGTCGCGTATTGAGCGAAGGAGCGCAACTGTATGCAGAAAAAGTTGTGATTGTAAAGTAGCAAGGTGCAAAGGCGAAACAAGAGCGCTAAATGGGGTGCTTTTCGTTTCCCTTACAAATAAAGATCGATGAGCTCACGCACACAGCCCTCACCGCCTTTTTTTGTCAGCACAACATTCACGATGTTTTTCACCGCATCCACCGCGTCAGCCGGGCATGCAGAAAATCCGACAGCTTTGATAATATCTTCGTCGTTAATATCATCGCCGATGAAACAGATATTTGCAGGAGAAATTTTCAACGCATCGCACCATTTTTTCAACGTTTCCATTTTTGGTACCGAAGAAACTTCCACATGTTCGATGTACAATCGCTCGGCACGACGTGTAATTAGATTGGTGGTGAATCCGTGAGAAATAATTCCGGTATTAACACCGCGCTTTTTCAAACGTCGTAATGCCAGACCGTCTTTCGCGTTGAATTTTTTAAAATCGTCGCCTGCTTCCGTGTAATACATTCCGCCATCCGTCATCACGCCATCAATATCGCAGATGAGCATCAGTATTTCTTTGCTGCGCTGATCTTCTCTTAATTCAATATCTGTTTTAAGAAGAAGATCAGTGGTCAATGCAAAACGGGAAGCAATAAGCGGAATCTCATCCGGAAACGGCCGTGCAAGATCTTTGATCCCGAGCTCAGAAGAAATTTTTCCCGGCTCAAGATCATTCTTGTGCAGGAGGTAAGAAAGATTGGCGGCGTAGAGGCTCATAGCGCTCACGGACTTCAGTCCGTGTTTATTATGTGGTGCGGGCTCCTCCCGCGCCTGGTTAGATAATTTTTCTTCCGATTGAATTCGCAACTGCGTTAAGCGAACCTGTCAATGCGCGGAACTGATCGTGATCCAATTGCTGCGACGCGTCAGACTTTGCGACTTTCGGGTTCGGGTGAACTTCGATGAGTAATCCGTCGACGCCCATTGCTGTGCAGGCGCGCGCGAGATCGGGAACACCGTATGCGTAGCCAATCGCATGGCTCGGATCGAGGATGACAGGAAGGTTGCTGTATTCTTTCATCCACGCAGCGCCGCAAAGGTCGAGCGTGAAACGTGTTTTGGTTTCGAATGTACGGATGCCGCGTTCGCATAAAATCACGTTCGGGTTTCCGCCTGCGAGAATAAATTCAGCACATTGTAAAAATTCCTGCAGCGTTGTTCCGAATCCGCGTTTGAGCAACACCGGCTTTTGCGTTTTTCCGCAACGTTTAAGAATTCCGTGATCATACATCGCCTTCGCACCAATCTGGATGATGTCGGCGTATTCGATAATATCTTCTACGTTCGTCGCATCACGCACTTCGGTAATAATCTGCAGACCGTATTTCTCACGCATTTTTGCGAGCAGCTTCAATCCTTCCACACCCATTCCCTGGAACGTGTAAGGTGATGTGCGGGGCTTGAACGCTCCTGCGCGCATAATGGAAATGCCGAGCTCTTTCAGTAATTGTGCGCTCTGTTCGATCTGCTCTTCTGATTCTACGGAGCAAGGTCCGGCGATGAGGGCGGTGTTCATCGTTGTTCCGCCGATCTTCACGCCGTTGATGTCGATGGTGCGTGTTTCTTTTTTCCACGCGCGGCTCGACAATTGCATATCGTCGTTGAGAACGGTGACGCGTTCAGTTTCGCTTTCGAATTTTGTGTCCAGCGATTTTGTGGAGGAAGAGGTGATGAGCACATATCCTCCATCATAATGAATGCAGAATGCTTTTACTTCGGCTGCAATTTCCTGCGCACGTTTTTCGCTGACGTTTGATTTTAATTCAATGATCATATTTTTTCTTTAAAGAGAAATAACGCTGATGGTTTGGTTGCCACCGAGGCACTAAGACACCAGGGCTTTCTTTGTGTCTTAGTGCCTCGGTGGCAAACTTTTTTTGGATTATGCTTCTCCTTTTACAAGGTTAAAGAACGTAAGCGCACCTGTCACGAAATTTTCATTGTTCACAACAGGCAGATAAGTGATCGGGAATTTTTTCGATTTAATAAGACGAATTAATTCCACCACAGTTGCATTTTCATTTACCGTTACCGGAGTGCGATTGGTAATTTCATTTTCAGAAATGGACGAAAGCGCGTGAATATGTTTCAGCAAACCTTTACGCACATCGGCGTTGCTTATGATTCCTTCGAGCCTGTTCTGTTCGTCGGCAAGAATGGTGAAACCCATTTGATACTCTTCAATGCTGCGCAAAATGTTTTCAAAGCTTCTGTTTCCCGGACGGAGAACAGGAATTTCATCAATGTTCATCATGAAATCTTTCACTTCGAAATGCGATTCATTCTCAAGAGTTTTCAGGTTCAGCAATGCAAAGCCGATACTTTCCGCTTTGAATAAAAAGGAACCGGAAACGGAAGCATAAACGCCCATGTTGCGCAGGATGAAAGAAACTTCACCGTTTACGCCGCCGTCTACATGGATGCGTTTTTCAGGATAACGTTTTTTAAACATCCTGATCTTGCGGAAAATATCTTTGTTGAATGCGCCGCCGCTTTTCCCCGGAATGGTGGCCATCATCAGAATAAAATCAAAACGATCCGCGTAGTGATCAAACACATCAATTTCCGATGCAGCAGTTATTGCCAGTCCGAGCTTTCCTTTGATGGTGGATGGAATTTCTAACTTTCCCGGAAGCTGTTCGTATTGAAATGTGATATAATCGCAAGGTGTTTTTTCGAGCAGCGGAAAATATTTTTCGGGCGTTGTTGAAATGATGTGCAGGTCAACAGGCGTTTTGCTCCATTGACGGATCTTTTCAATATCGTCGAACACTTTAGGATCGTCGTTGCAATCGACATGAAACATTTCAATGCGATGCGCGTCGAGATCGCGAACAACCTGTTCAAGATCTTTTGTGGTGGAATAAATGGAGGCCGAGATTTTCATTCAGGAATTTCGTCGCCAAAGGTACGGGAAATGTGCTGATGTGCGAGTGTGTTAATCGGCTAATGGATGTGTAAATGTGGGGATGCAGATGATGAGAAGAGCATTCAATGGGCTTATGCAGTGCGGTCACTCTTATCGTAATCATACTCAATCCGGCAGCTTAAAATATTCAATCTTCCGGTAATTACCATCGCTGCGCAGGCTCACGATGTTTTGACCTATCACGAACGTTTTGCCAATCCGACCATCCGGCAAACTATATTCCCTGAAGAGGCGGGGATTGCTACTCCATTCGTACACATGATTTTTCAGGTCGTCAGTTTCGAAACTCAACACATAACTATTGTGCGCAGTGTTGAGGCCAAGGCCCAATGAACGATATGGAAGCACGAATTTCATGTTCTTGTAATCAGCAGACAACCGCGACATATCGACCTTTGGGAAATTGGAAACTGCGTCGTCCGGAAGAGAAAGTACCTGGGGAATCATTTGGTAATAATACAGCAGCGTATCGGGAGTGGAAAGAAAGCCTGCATTAAGGAAGTTGTAATTGAAATGCTTTTCATGAAAAAGTTTCGGAATTTCGAACAGCATCGTGTCGAGCTGAAATATACCGTCATCATCGCTATCCTCGAATCGACCCAGCGTATAGCGTACCGGAACTTCCGCCGAATCAAGGAAGATGCGCTTCCAGCAGTAATTGTTTTTCGCATCGTAGAAAAGATTGTCATAATCCGATGTCCAGTATTTACCCATTTTTTCAAGGGAGAAAAAGAATTTGCTTTTGATATTGAAGTTTTCGTCGAGCAGCAACAGGATCGGGCGTTTGTTAACACCGTAGGAGCGATCACCTTCGCCGGTATTCATAAAATACGTGATGTAAAGCGAAACGCACAGGAAGCTGTCGCATGCGGATACGTTTGTCAACAGAAAATGCGGGTAGCCCGGATTTTTTGTGAAATAGTTTTCTTTGCGGGCGAGCAATTGGCGCGTGAGGCTGATGGATGCGGTGTCGTCTGAAACTGCGCGGGCAATGCATTCTGAATAATCGAGCTGCGCGGTTAATTGAACGAGGCGCAGGGAGTCGATGGCTTTTCCTGAAGGAAGTTCATACGAATAGATCTTTCCGAACTGATTGCTGAAGGAATAGATTTTATTATGGAAAAGAATATAATCCTCGTCGGCATAATGCTTGCGGAGGAAGCCGACAGAATCGCCGCGAAGCATTACAGGTTGTTTATTTTTCAGGCGAAAAGCGCTATAAAGCTGTTGCCGGAACACTGCATCATTGTATTCAGTAAAAGAAACCTCGTACACGCGCTTGTTTTTTCGATAAATGCTTACCGAAGATCCCGGCCAGCTGCCGAGTTGTCGGAACAGCGTATCGTTATTGATGATCGTTTTGTCAGAAGAGGAATCTCCGAGAATTGCTTTGAAGAATTCGTCTTGCTGGTCGGGAGGAAGATTGCCCGCGAGCAAAACTGTACTCGCTTCCAAATGTTCATCGCGGACGGTAGCAAGAATATCCTGGTAGGCAACGAAACAATTGATACAATCTGTTCCCGAGACACGGACGAGAATAAAATCTTCGGGGATTTTACCAGCGGCCTTTTCATGTAATGAATGTACGGCTGGAGAGCAGCGTAGCAGCAAGAGAGCAGAAAGCAAGAGGAGGGTTCGGATCGGCTGCATAGTCCAAATTAGTAGTTACACGAAGAACTTCCTAATTATTTCATCAAAAGCAAGCTATTTGACAATCAACCCCAGAACAAATAACTCACTAAAATCGCAGCAACAATTCCTGCGAGATCGGCGATCAATCCTGCGCCAATCGCATAGCGTGTTTTTTTAATTCCTACGGAACCGAAATACAAAGCGACAATGTAAAATGTCGTATCGGCAGACGCATAAATCACCGAAGCTAATCTTCCCACAAAAGAATCAGCGCCATATGTTTTGATTGCGTCAATGGCGAGGCCTTCTGTGCCACCTCCGCTTAATGGTTTCATGAACGCCACAGGTAAAGCAGGAACAAAACGCGTATCCATTCCCATTGCCTCAAACAATAAGGTAAAACCCTGCACAAGATAATCCAGCGCGCCGCAATTTCTGAAAACGCCGATTGCGACGATCATTGCAACGAGATAAGGAACAATGCGGATGACAGTCGCAAATCCGTCTTTCGCCCCTTCAATAAATGCTTCGAACACATTTATTTTTTTAATCGCCGCGACGAGGAAGAAAGCGCAGATAATGCCAAGTAGAATAATATTGCCGGCTACTGTTGACACCTCCTGTTTCAGATCCGGCGACATGCTCATGAAAAACCAGATGAAACCAATGAAAAGTAAAAGTCCGGCAGATAACCAGGCAAGCAGATTTTTATCAAAAAGCCGTTGACGCAATGCTACTGTAACAAGACCGATGAACGATGCGCAGAACGAAGCAATAAGAATAGGAATAAATACATCTGTAGGATTTGCCGCGCCATTTGCCGCCCGTAATCCCATGATCGTAACGGGGATCAATGTAAATCCGGCAGTATTCAAAGCCAGAAACATAATCATCGGATTGGAAGCAGTTTCTTTATCCTTGTTCAACTCCTGCATACTTTCCATCGCCTTTAAACCCATTGGTGTCGCCGCGTTGGAAAGCCCGAGCATATTGGCGGAAAAATTCATCATGATCTGCCCTTGTGCGGGATGACCATCCGGAATTTCTGGGAACAGCTTGCGGAAAAACGGACTGATGATTCTGCTGATAAAATTTATTGCCCCCGCCTTTTCACCAACTTTCATTATTCCCATCCAGAGCGTAATTACCCCACCTAAAGTCAGCGCAACGGTGAACGCAGCTTTCGCCGAATCAAATGTGCCCAGCCCGATCGTGGAAAAAACATGCATGTCGGCTGGATTGTGGCTGATGAAATAACCGATGCAGGTACGCACGACAGCCACCACAAAACCGACAAGAAAAAATCCGATCCAGATGTAATTCAAAAGCATGGCTGTAAATGTACAATTTGTATGTGTAGCGACACGATGCGTGGTGTCGCCACACATACAAATTGTTTTTTCTTTAATTTTAGCCGCATGAATGACATCTATAATGATGAAACATATTTAAAAAATAATCCAGGCTGGCATGAAGAAGGCGCAGGTTTCAAAACAGAAAGAATCATTCGTTTATTAGAAAAGCATCCGATTTCTTTTAAAACAGTTTGTGAGGTTGGTTGTGGCAGCGGTGAGATAGTAGTGCAGCTTGAAAAAAGATTGCCCCCAGATGTGAGCTTTACCGGTCTCGACATTTCTAAAGACGCGATCGGCATTGCGAAGAAAAAAGAAACCGGAAAAATAAAATTCTTTCTAAAAGATATTGCTGACCAGGAAACAAATTTCGACCTCATCCTTGTTATTGACGTCATTGAACATATTGAAAACTATTTCAAATTCCTCGACACAATTGTTTCCAAAAGCAACTACACCATCTTTCATATTCCGCTCGACATTTCGGTGTGGACGCTTTACCGCGAAAAGATGCTGATTGAATCTAAAAACAGGGTAGGGCACATCCATAATTTCACCGAAGATTTTATTCTGAGCATTCTTGCCGATCATGGATTTGAACTGATCGGGAAGATCTATACCGAGCCTGTTTTTGAATCAGGATCTTTCAAGGAAAAATTCACGAACGGCATCCGGAAATTTATTTTTATGATCAACAAAAAATTCTGCACGAAGTTCATGGGAGGTTATTCCATTATGATCGTGTGCAAAAATTCAGGTGCTCAGAAATAAAGCAACTGCAGTCTGTGTATTTAATTCCTCAATTTGGTACAATATTAGACATTCATTTCCTCGCGGCTCATTTAGTAAAAAAGCAAGAAATTTTTTTCCGGCAACAATTTTACCAATGAAAAACAGCGGATTAATCGTCGGTGTAATTTCTGCCTGCACGTGAATTCAAACTGGTTCAAACTTTGTCAGAGTACTTCAAAACAGTATCATCATGTTCCCAGGAGTACTCAGACAGGCTTTGTTTTTTTCAGCGTTGGTCTTTTCAACGATCGGTTTTTCACAGCCGATTATGAAGAGGACTTCATTTAGCGGAACATACACACCAATTACAGTAGCGGGCGGCGCGACAACATCAACTGCAACCGGCGACAATGCATTTCAGGACATGATCCCGATAGGATTTAATTTTACCTATCTGGGAACAACATATTCAACTATTGGCGCGAGCACAAACGGAATTGTGGCTTTCACAGGAATTTCTGCTAGCGCGAATAATATGAATCTGTATTCTTCAAGTGGTCCGAATACGGTCTTGGCGCCGTGGTGGGACGATTTGAATGTTCAAAACGGAACAGGTTCAATTCATTACCAGCTCCAGGGCATGCCGGGTACGCAGACGTTCACTATTCAGTGGGCGGATGTGCATTCATTCAGTGCAGGTTCAACGGCGCTGCTGAATTTCCAGGTTATCCTTTTTGAATCAAATAATAAGATTGAATTCCATTACGGCGCGGCACCGGCAGGATCATTTAATCCGGCAGAATCCGCTTCTATCGGAATAAAAAGTGAAACAGGCGGCAACGGAGAATACATCGATGCCGTGACAGGATCCTGCTTTACAGGAAACGGTATGCTGAGCGCCTCGACAATGTGGCCATCCCGCTTTTTTCGTTTTCTGCCCGGAGTGCCTGTTCCTATTGCACCAGATGTGTTTACAATCGGCATGACAGGTGATTATTACAACATGAGTGAAGCAGTCGCCGACCTTAATCATCGCGGAGTTACAGGAATCGGGTATGTGGTTTTTATGCTGATTGATTCTGTATATGACGAAACGCCAATGCACGGCGATAATTTTTTTCCTTTACTCATCGGGCCGATAAGCGGTACCAGCACCAGCATCAGCGTTCATTTTGAATCCGCTTTATTATTAAACACGATACGTTCACCAGGCGCAACGGCAGGAAATTGTGTCACACAGAATTCTCCAACGGCGATCGGAATTTTAAATGAACCTGTTGTGGGTTTTATTGGTGCTGATAACGTTTCGTTTTCTACATCAGCGGGAACGATGTTTATCAAATCCACAACACCACAAGTTGATCGTGGGCTATTGGTGATTAATTCTTCGCTTACTGACGGGACAAGAAATTGTGGTTTTCAGAATCTTAATATTATGCTTGACCGTTCTAATTTGAATTCAATCGGGGCAGAACAAACAGGAACCACAGCAATGACATCGTACTCCGGATGTAATTCAGGAAACATTTACCAGGCCGTTCGTGTATATAATTCTTATTCAGGAATATTAATTTCCGGAGACGCTACTCTTCCTGATTCAAATGTTACGATTACAGGCTGTGCTGCCGGCGACAATGTGCTTGGTAATGATATTGGAAACGGCTCATTGGCGACGTACGGCCTGCGTGTTGTTAATCAAAGTTATGTTACGGTTATCGGTAACAATATCCGGAATGTAAGTGTGAATGGAAATGGATCCTGTATTGGCATTTCGCTGGAATCATTAAGAGGAACATGTAATATTTATAATAATAAAGTCCGCTCCATTCACAATAACAGCCTTACAGCAACAAATGATGTGATCGGAATTTCTGCTGCAGTTCATACAACCGGAGCACATGAGCT
>JALYQL010000316.1 GCA_030855855.1 Bacteroidota bacterium
TAAAAGTTTTGCTTAATACGGAATTTTCGAATCCCAGTCCTGACTTTGTCAAACACTTTGCCCGGCAAGTTTATCCAAGTGTTATTACTGCAAAAGTTCTGGAGCAATTTACGCTCCTGACTAAAAAATCATTGCAGCAAAATATAAGCGACCTGATCACTGAACGGTTAAAAACTGCGTTGACAAAGGAGGATGCTGCCACAAAAGAACAGGAGGCTAATCAGGCAGCAGCTGAACAATTAAAAACAGAAGAAAATAAGATTACGACCACCGCGGAAGAGCTTGAAGCGTTTATGATTGTGAAAACAATTCTCCGTCAGAAAATTAAATCGGACAGGGTAAGCCATAGAGACGCGCAATCCTACTTTGCAATTCTGCTTGATGATAATAACCGGAAAGCAATCTGCAGGCTTTACCTGGGACAAAAAAAATGCATTGGAATTTTTGATGACCAGAAAAAGGAAGTCAAAAATGAGCTTTTAACGCTTGACGATATTTTTAATTATGCAGATGTGTTGATCAGGACGGTGGAGAGTTATGATAAGAGTAAGGAGATGGTGTAATGTATTGACGTTTGCGGGATTAAAATCCAACTTATTGTTCTGAAAAAAAACTTGGATAGGCTGACCGCCTTTTGGCGAGATTGGAAAGCAACGGCAAAGCGTTAAAAATGTAAATTGCGTAAAGAATAAATTCCTTTACGTTGCGTATCAACTCTGTTTTCTATCTTATCTCCAGCTTCCTGCTTTCCCTGGCAACATGTTTAGCCTACGTTGTTTCTGAAATTGATCTGTTAAGCGATGACGATTATGTTCACAATTATCTCGGTTGCGGGCCTGAAGGTGATTCAACAGCTATTCCTATGGCAGGAGTGTTGATGGTCGGAGCTTTGTTCGTTGTATTTCATTTAGTCTGTCATATTCTATTCATTGTAGCGGTGGTTACCAGGAAAAAAAGTGAAAGAAAAATTTTGATGCGCTTGGGCTTTTATAAAGATGAAAAGGTTGTTGGGTGGATTGTTAAAGGGCTTTTATATTTGATGGCGGTTTACCTGATCTATGATTATTGTATATCCTTCTATAAGTTTTATTTGTTTGAATTTGGTTCCGTGGTGTTGATGGTGCTTACTGCTTTGGCTTATAGTATTGCAGTTGGTGGATTCTGGAAAAAGGAAACAAAAACATTAACACAAGCAATCTCGTGAACCTCCTCTTCCTCTGCAGCAAAAACCAATGGCGAAGCCCAACCGCTGAAACCATTTTCAAAAACTCCGGCATACATATCGTGAAATCTGCCGGAACAGAACCCAGCGCACGAATCAAAGTCAGTGAAAAACTAATTCTCTGGGCCGACATCATCTTCGTAATGGAAAAACACCATCGCGAAAGAATCGAAGAGCGGTTTCCTGTCGCCACTTCAAACAAAAAAATCATTATCCTCGATATACCTGACGATTATAAATTCATGGATGAAGAATTAATTGAAATGCTCAAGCTTGAAGTTGAGCCTTACCTATAAAATCCAGGATTTAATAATCGAAATTTTCCTGCTTTAATTTTCCATTCCTTATTTGGGAATTGGTTTACAACCCGGATTTTAATCATGGCGAATTCGCCACAATTAAACGTGATCGCTATTACACAAATGAAATCACTTGTGAATAATCCAGTTTTAAAGAAATTAAAATAAGTAATGCCATAAAATTTCCCACATTAAAAGCAAAGAGATTGATCGTATATCCTATCTTTAATCAAATCTCTTGCAATGATAAAAAAACTTACTCTCCTCATCGCCACATTCCTGATCGCGTTATCGATTAGTCTCCATTCCCAAACCACAGCCGATTACGCCGTTCAGCTCACTGCCACCACACAAGTTTCTCCAGCAAGTATAACGCTGCATTGGATAAATGATCCCGCTGCAACTTCTTACACAATTTTTAGAAAAGCCAAAGCCGCAACCAGCTGGGCTACTCCTGTAGCAACACTTGCAGCAACCGCGAATCAATACATCGATAATGGCGTAGTGGCCGATTCTGCTTATGAATACCGCGTGCAGAAGGCGACTGCTGCTTATTCCGCACAAGGATATATTTACGCCGGCATCATGGCGCCTGCAATTCATTGTCGCGGAAAATTATTGCTGGTGGTGGATTCGCTTTTCGAAGATTCAATTCCGGCACTGCTATTTCAGCTGATGAAAGACATCAGCGCTGACGGTTGGGCAGTAGAAAAATTTATTGTCGGAAGAAACGATGCGGTAACTTCGGTCAAGGCGCTTATTGTAAATGCTTACAATGCTGATCCGGCGAATGTGAAAGCGGTGTTGCTGGTGGGACATGTTCCTGTGCCATACAGCGGAGATATTAATCCGGATGGTCATCCCGATCATTTGGGTGCATGGCCTGCGGATGTTTATTATGGTGAGGTAAATGGTGTGTGGACTGATATTTCCATCGAGGATTCGCTTGCATCGCGACCGGAAAATCAGAACAGGGCGGGAGACGGAAAATTTGATCAGAGCCTGCTTCCTTCTTCTGTTGATTTACAGGTAAGCAGGATTGATTTTTACAATATGCCTTCGTTCGCGCAATCGGAAGTGGCACTGATGACTAATTATCTTGCGAAGGATCATTTATACAAATGGAAGCTCATTGAAGAAACGCATCGCGCGATCGTTGATGATAATTTTGGCCCGTTTGCAGGAGAAGCGTTTGCAAGCTGTGGCTGGAGAAATTTTGCACCGCTGGTAGGCGACTCCAATATTTTCAATCTTGATTTTATCACATCGCTGGATACGGCAAGCTACCAGTGGGCTTATGGTTGCGGCGGTGGCTGGTACCAGGGCGCAGGAGGTATTGGAAGCACGGGCAATTTTGTGAATGATTCTGTGAAAGGAATTTTCACGATGCTTTTTGGAAGCTATTTCGGCGATTGGGATTCGCAGGATAATTTTTTGCGTGCTCCTTTATGCGCCGATGATCCTGCGCTCACGTGTTGCTGGGCAGGAAGGCCGTATTGGTTTTTCCAGCACATGGCGATGGGTGAAAATATCGGTTACGATGCAAAGTGGACGCAGAATAACAGCGGCACGTATGTATCCAATTACGGCGCACGGTTCGTACACATTGCGTTGATGGGCGATCTTTCGTTGCGCGAAGACGCGATGTTCCCGCCTGCAAATCTCGCACTTGCAATTCCCGGCAACGGCAACGGAACAACTTTGAGCTGGACTTCATCTGTCGATAGTCCGATTGGTTATTACGTTTACAGGAGCAATGCTGAATTCGGAAAATACGACCTGATCTCTCCGCTCGTAACCGGCAATTCATTCCTGGATACAATTGGTGTTACAGGAATGAACTATTACATGGTGCGTGCCGCGAAAATTCAAACCTCTCCTTCCGGCACCTATATAAATCTCAGCGAAGGAATTGTGGATTCGTTGCAGGTAAACTTTACATCGGCGATCAGCGAGTTTATTGCAGGCAACGGAATAACGCTCTTTCCGAATCCCGCTTCCGAAACTATTTTCCTCAGCATTTCAAATCCGGGTCTGAATGGTGAATTAACTATTTACGATGTTTTCGGAAAGATGCTATTCACAAAACAAACAAGCCAAACGCTGGAAGAAATAAATATTTCAGCATTTCCTCCCGGCATTTATATTCTTCATTTGAAGAATGGAAATGGAAGTGCCGTAAGAAGATTTGAAGTGATCAGATAAAATAGTTCGTGAATTCGGGCGCTATAGAGAAAGGATTTTAGAATACCTGATTTTAGATTTTAGAATGCAGAGTTATCTTTTCAATCTAAAATCTAAAATCAGGTATTCTAAAATTTCCCCCTGAAGAAGATTTTATGAATTGACGTGTTAACTTTGTTTAATGAAAATCACTTTTCTCGGTACGGGCACGTCACAAGGCATTCCGCTCATCGGGTGCCAGTGTGAAGTATGCCGTTCTGCCGACGCGCGTGATATACGTACGCGGACTTCTGTGCTTGTTGAAGTGGGAGGAAAGACGATTGTAGTGGATACCGGCCCTGATTTCCGTCAGCAGATGTTGCGCGAAAAAGTATTGAAGCTGGACGCGGTTTTGCTTACCCACGAGCATAAAGATCATCTTGCGGGGCTTGACGAAGTGCGTGCGTTCAATTATCTGCAACAAAAGGTAATGCCTGTTTACGCAACCGAACGTGTGCAAAATGCGGTAAGGCGCGAGTATGCGTATATTTTTGAAGAGCCTTCTTATCCCGGTATTCCGAAAATTGATTTGCATACAATCGGGACGGACGAATTTTCCGTTGAAGGAATTCCGGTTATGCCGGTAGAGGTGTTGCATCATCAGCTGCCGGTGCTGGGATTCCGTTTTGCTAAATTCACATACATTACCGATGCGAATTTTATTTCGGATCAGGAAAAGGAAAAGGTAAAAGGAAGTGAAGTGCTGGTGCTGAATGCGCTGCGGCATGAAAAGCATATTTCACATTTCACACTTGCGCAGGCGTTGGAATTAATTGACGAGCTTAAACCAAAGCAGGCTTATTTGACGCATATCAGTCACCAATTGGGGCGGCATGAAGAGGTGGAGAAGGAGTTGCCGGGGAATGTGCGGCTGGCGTTTGATGGGTTGAAGGTGGATATTTGACTTGTACTCAAGGTTTTAATGCTAAATACCAAAACGCAAATAGTTGTCTTTTAATGCAATCTTTCTTATCTTTTTAAGATCAATTTTTGATCTGGACGCTAAGCTGATATTTAACGTTCTATTCGAAATTGTAAAAGTCAGAAGCGTTGTTTTTTAAATCTGCTTTTCTTATCTTTGTTACGATCAATACGTTGATCTGGCCGCTAAGCTGCGATGAAGAAAATCCTCCGGGACCTTCTGGGCTTAGCGGTCTTTTTTTTGATAATGTTTATTTCATGGTTCCAGTATATTTTCCCATTCTTTTGCATCTGAACCGCCAGCCTTAAACTTTTGACCGTTCCATCGATTTTGACCTTGCATTTAAAATTCAAATAGCCAATTACAATGACCGAATCCGTAAGCTTTCGATCCCCCCCAATTGTTGTATACAGCTTGTTCTAATATGTCAGGAAGTATTCGGATCAATTCAGCCTTGTAAGGATACATTCCTCCTCCCACAGCAAGTTTCTTCCCACCAGGGGTTGTAAAATGAATAGGAATTCCTATGCATTTATTAATTACTACTTTCCCGGAATAATTTTCACGATACCATGAAAGAACAATTTTTCTTAATTCATAAATTGTTTTGTCGTTCCATGCTGAATTTATGGCGGGAATATATGTCTGTTTGTATTTCATAAGATATTTAAAAACCAGGAAGCGCAGAACGTGCAGAGAAAACCTCTGCGCACTCCGCGCTTCTGCGGCAATAAGACTTAAAAAAAACGTTGAAAACTACGCTGCCACCGAAACCTTCGGCTCATCCATCATCACGATGTCATTCACGACAATCTCCGTCATCGAATGCTTCTTGCCTTCTTTATCATTCCAGGTCCTTACCACCAAACGTCCGCTGATACCTACTTTTCTTCCTTTGAAAAGATATTGCTCGGCGATGTCGGCCTGTGTTTCCCATGCAACGAGATTGAACCAGCTTATGAAAGTCGTTTTTTCATTTCCTTTTGTCTTGTACGACACATTTGCCAAAGTAAAGCGGGCCACTTTTTTCCCTGTCGGTGTCGATTTCACTTCCGGGTTCATTCCCAGATTCCCGATCAATTGCACGTTGTTGCGTTTCATGTCCATTTTCATAAATAAAAATTTAAGTAATTAATAATTGATGCTTACATATAGCTGAATTTTCTAATCTGCAGATTTGATAATTTCATTTAGGTGGTGCTATAGAATTTAATTTTGCAGGTAAGGCCTGTTCCTTTTCATCAGCACACTAACTCATTAACAGATCAGCACATTTTTGGATCAGCGCTGCAAAGGTGAGTTAACCCGATTCTGTTATTCGGTTATTAAGCGTTTGTAGTCGATAGTAAACGTTTGTTGTCGGATATTGTATTGATGTTCAATAGTTTAAGTTTTTATAAAATGTGAAATAAAACGTTTAAACAAAGGATTTCTCATTTTAAGAATTGCGTTACCTTAGCCAACTCAAGAAAAAAACTAAAACGAAACATGGAAAATCAAAATCCTCCCTTCCCACCGAATCCACCACAAGGAAATCCTTATCAGCAAGGAAACCCTTACCAACAGAATCCTTACCAGCAGAATCCAATGGGCGGAAACCCTATGGGAATGCAAAGGGACGTACCTAATGCTGTAGCTGTCCTTGTATTAGGGATCTGCGCAATTGTTATATGCGGATTGGGACCGATTCTCGGAACAATAGGCCTTGTAATGTCGGGTACAGCAAAGCGACTTGTTGCTGATAATCCGGGCATGTACAAAGAAAGCTCAGTGAAGAACCTGAATGCAGGACGTATCTGTTCTATCATTGGACTTTGCCTCGGCGTGCTGGTGTGGATCTATTACATTTGCATCTTTATTTTCGCTGCTTCGGTATTCAACGAAGCAACTAGGCACAATTATTACAACTAAAGCGCACTATGGGAAATCAGAATCCGCCTTTCCCACCGCCATCTCAGATGCGTTATTAATCTGAATATTTTCAAAACCGGTCGGTTTAATTCCGGCCGGTTTTTTTATTTCACCCAATGAGCGCAATCGAATGGCTTGAACATCATTTGCTGACTTGCCCTTATAAAGCAATGTCGGGAATGGACTGTCCGGGATGTGGGATGCAAAGGTCATTTATAGAATTGCTGCGCGGAGATTTTGCTGAAAGTTTTGCCATTTATCCCGCATTGATTCCTATACTTTTTTCCTTTTTATTTCTCATACTCCACCTGATATTCCGCTTTAAGCACGGTGCAGCAATTCTCATGTATTCCTTTATCGGCGCCACTGTTATTGTGGTAGTCAGCTTTGTTATAAAAGTGACGCATCTTTCTCATTAATCTTTAAATGATTTAAAAATGAAAATCCTTTCCACCATCCAGACCAAAGAAGCAGACGCGTTTACTATTGCGCACGAACCGGTCGCTTCAATTGACCTGATGGAACGTGCAGCTGCGGCATGTACTCAGTGGCTGCTGGAAAAATACGGTAATGCCTATCGTTATTTTGTTGTTTGTGGCAATGGAAATAATGGTGGAGATGGTCTTGCCATTGCCCGCCAGCTGAAAGCAAAAGGCTGTGGAACGGATGTTTTTATCGCACGCGTTGCTGAAAAGGATTCGGCTGATTTCACGCAAAACCTGGAACGACTCGAAGCTGAAAAAATTCCGTACTCCATTATTTCCAGTGCAGAAGAACTGATTTTTCCGGATCAACACTTTGTAATCATCGACGCGGTTTTCGGCTCCGGATTATCCCGCGAACCGGAAGGAATTGCCGCAAATATTATAGACAAGCTAAATTCCATCAGCGCGGATAAGATCGCTGTTGACATTCCTTCCGGACTTTTCGGAGATGATAATACCGGAAATCCATATAAACATGTTGTCCGTGCCACTTATACGCTCAGCTTTCAGTATCCGAAATTGTCGTTTATGTTTCCGGAAAACAGCGCGTACACAGGAAATTTAATTGTGCTGGATATTCATCTGCATCCGGATTATATTTTTCATGCGCCGGCTTCTTATTATTACATCACGCATGAATTCGCAAAAACATTTTTGCCTGTACGTCCACGTTTTGCGCACAAAGGAACTTTCGGTCACGCGTTGCTGATTGCGGGAAGCGAAGGGAAAATGGGCGCGGCTGTTTTATCTGCGAAAGCCTGTTTACGTTCGGGAGCGGGCCTGCTGACAGTAAATATTCCTGCGGTGGGAAATGGCATTATGCAGGTATCTGTTCCTGAAGTAATGCTGCAGCTGAATGAATCCGAAAAAATAATTTCAGGAAGGATTAAAACGGGTCCGGGAAAGGACGATGAATTTTCCGCCATCGGAATCGGTCCGGGAATAGGTAGAAACCGCGAAACAGAACAATCCATAAAATTATTACTGAATGAATATGATGGTCCGCTCGTGTTCGATGCTGACGCGATCAACATTCTTTCAGAAAATAAAACTTGGCTTGCCTTTTTGCCCAAAGGAACCATTCTCACGCCGCATCCCGGTGAATTTGATCGCCTCACTGAAAAGCACAATTCCGGTTTTGAGCGCATGAAATCGCAACGCGCTCTCGCCATCAAGAATGGAATTTACATTGTGCTTAAAGGCGCACATACCTCTATCGCGTGTCCAGACGGAACAATCTATTTTAATTCATCCGGAAATCCCGGAATGGCTACCGGCGGAAGCGGGGATGTGCTCACCGGAATTATCACCGGGCTCCGCGCACAGTCTTTTCATCCGCAAGCTGCCTGCATTCTCGGCGTTTACCTTCACGGACTCGCAGGCGACATTGCAGCGTCCGTTCAATCAGAGCATGGAATGATTGCAGGTGATATTTTGGAGCAATTGGGCGGAGCATGGCGGATGATGGAGAATTGAAAATTCAAAATTCAAGATTCAAAGATTTTTCGAAAGGAAGCATTTCTCTCGTTATAATCAATTTTGAATTTTGAATTTTTGAATTTTGAATAACCATTTGCAGCAAAATTCTCTCCATTTACAAAAGACTTCATTTCAGGACTGTTTTCTCCGTAACTTAGTTAGGAATTAACAACCAAATGAACAGGATACTTTTTCTTTTTCTTATTTCAGCATTTACATTTTCGGGTTGCAGAAAAGATGAGCCTGTTATCGTTGATGCTGATGGCGTGCGCGCTTTAATACTTGTGCAGCATCATGGTATTCCTATTCCGAATGCACGGATATTTGTAAAGAACGGGACAATAGATTTTCCGGGGCAAGACACTACGCTTTACGACACGCGTTATGTAACTGATGCAAACGGGAGATTAACACTGACAGGAATTCCCAACGGACAAAGCGGTTATTGCTATTACGCAAAAGGCATTGATCCGGGCTGGGATACCACACAAACAACTCCTGTCTGGGGTTATCAATATCTCATCACCGATACTCACATCGGCGAAAAAAAGGATTATACCGTTTCCATTTCAGTAAGCGAGTAAATTTCAGATTCCTTCACGGTGTTTTTTGTTTTCATTTAACTTTATCTTTAGTTGTCGATATTGATTAGATGGTATTGAGTAATATTCATTTTTGCCTTCACAGTTGCCGCACTTATTACCCAATACTCATTACCCAATACTCAATACTCATTACCCAATACTCCCAAACAATGGAAACAAAAGACAGCAACGGAACAATTCTCAACGCAGGCGATACTGTATCAGTTATTAAAAGTCTGAAAGTAAAAGGATCTTCAGATATGATCAGGCAGGGAGCGGTTGTTAAAAATATCCGGCTTACCGATGATCAGGAACTTATCGAAGGAAAAGTGGAAGGAAGCATGATTGTTTTACGTACTGAGTTTTTACGGAAGAAATAATGGAAGCGATGACAAAACGGCTGCTGCTTTTTTTCTTGATATTTTTTTCAGCAGGATATTCTTTCGCGCAATGGAGTGTGGCCAATCTTACCCAACCTCGTTGTTTTCCCGGCGCTGTAGAATACCAGGGAAAAGTGTACATCGCAGGCGGATATCTCGAAGCGAATACCGGCATCATGACAAACCGCATTGATGTGTACGACAATGCATCGGGAAGCTGGACGATCGATTCCATGTCTTCTGTACGTGGCGATGTTTCCTGCGTAGCTTTCAACAACCGTATTTATTTCGCAGGCGGCAGCACCAACGGTTTCGGGAATGCAAAAGAAGTCGACATCTTCAATACAACCACCCAAACCTGGAGCGTTGATTCCCTCATGACCACGCAGGCCGGAGCAGTGCCTGTTGTGATCGGAACAAAAATTTATTTCGCTGGTGGCACTTCGACAGCTCCCGGCGGCGTTACAAAAGTGGTGAGTGTTTACGATGATGCTACAGGATTGTGGTCAGCCGATTCTTTGTCACAGGCACGATTTGCGCTTGCGGGAGCCGGGGTTGGAAATATTGCAGTATTTGCCGGTGGTTACAGGAATACTTCATCTTATCCTACTTCCAATCGCGTAGATATTTTTGACGCAGCCACAGGATTGTGGACCACCGCAACACTATCTCAGGCGCGTGGAAATATTGCGGCCATTGCAGCAGGTGGGAAGATTTTCTTCGCGGGTGGATTGATAAGCGTAAGCAGCGGCGTGTTATCGAACAGGGTGGATATTTATGATGTGGCAACGAGCACGTGGACGCAGGCGAATCTTTCGCAGGCAAGAAGAAGCATTGCTGTGGCTACGATCGGCAACAGAATTTATTTTGCCGGCGGAGAACGGAGCTTCAATCAAAATCTTCCGAGCAATGTGGTTGATATTTTTGATTTTGTTACGGGTCAATGGATGACGGATACATTATCAGTTCCACATGATGCGCTGGTTGGAGTTGCTGTCGCGAATAAAGTAATGTTTGCAGGCGGCGGTTCTTATCTTACCAATAATTATTGCGATGTGGTTGATATTTATACTGAGAATGCAATCGGGATTTCAGAAATAGATTCATTGGACGGAATTTTTATTTATCCGAATCCGGCCAATGATTTCATTTCGTTTTCAAAACCCACGAATGGAGTAGAAGTGTTTAATGTTTTTGGGGAGCTGATAATTTCAGCAAAAGGCCCCTTGCAGTATATTTCAGTAAGCAATCTCGCTGATGGAATATATTTTGTAAGATCAGGAGAGCGTGTTCAACGGTTTATTGTGCAGCACTGAAAGTAATTTTTCTTTAAAAAAATTACTTTCCATCCTGGATTTTTACGTTGTATTGATCTGGATTGGCGCTATGTTGTTTGCTGCTTTGCTGGTATTTATCGCCATGAAAAGAAAGAAATAAGCCCGCTCTGCCTACAATTACCAGATTATTAAATTACCAGATTACCAAATCCCTCATTCAATCAAAAATCGGCAATCAAGAGATCACTTTAGAATAAGAATGCTCGTCCCCACCGGAACTCTCTTATAAAGATCATCCAGCTCATCATTCTGCACACTAATGCAACCCCACGTTAAATTCTGCTGATCGTCGCTGGGCCAGCTGCCATTCCATCCGTGAATTCCTATTCCGCCACCGAGGGTTGTAGTTTTCGGCGGTTCTTTTCCCGCGTTATTCGCTTTGATGATTGCGTTTTCTTGCGCTTGTGTAATAAGGCCTTTCTTAAATCCGTTGACTGCATCGGCATTATTCGGATAATTCAAACGCATCCATGCTACACCGAAGTAAGCCGACGCACTGCCGGAAAAAGGTCCGCGCGATTTCTGAATGATCTTATACATTCCTTCGGGCGTATGATTATCGCCTTGCTGCACTTTATGCCCGATTGGCGATTGTCCGAGCGCAATGATGTAAGTCTTGAGCATTTTTCCTTTCGAGTACAGCTGCATCCGGTAATCGCTTTTGTGAGCAACAAGCAGCGTATCGATCTTCGCGAGCGAGTCGGGGAGAGTGAATGAATCAATTGCGCTATTGCCTGTATTCGTGGCAAATTGATTTTGCATCGAAACCGGTAACAATGTTTTCTGCAGAATGTTCTTTTTGTCGCGGGTCTCATATAAGCTGAAATCCTTCAACAGAAATGATGCGCCGGCATATACACCGACAAACATCAGGCAGAAAATGAGGAGAAATTTTACGCGGTAAGGCACAGGTAAATGTAATCCGCAGCAAGACGCGAAGGCCCGAGTGAAAAGTTAAAAAATGTTGCTTTGTCATTGGGCGTGAAAAAGAATCTCGCATAGCGCACGAAGTTCACGGAAAGTTCACGGAGGCCGAACATTTTTTTCTACCGCTGCCACTTTTTTCTCCGAAGGAGTCCTACGGACCTGCTGCTAAAATCCCAAGGAAATTTACTTCTAAAAAATATTCTTAATCACCCTTAAATTATGCGTGTAGCCACCCCGCTCCGGCGTAAATATTCCATAATGATCGAAATGATCCACGCGCACTTTTCCTGAAGCGTGAATGATCCTGTTATTCGTGATCACAATGCCAACGTGCGTAATTCGGCCTTCTTCATTGTCAAAAAATGCAAGGTCACCGGGTTGCGCTTCTTCGACAAACGAATACGGCTCGCCCATTTCCGCCTGCTGGTAGGCATCGCGCTTCATGCGAAAACCATTCGCTTTAAAAACCAATTGTGTAAACCCGGAGCAATCGATGCCTAACGGAGTTCTTCCACCCCAGAGATAAGGCGAATTCTGAAACACCATCGCAGTTTCTACAATCTGCTCGCGCGTGCCTTCGCTGTCGAATGATTTTGCGCTGCCGTCAAATGCATAAACGCGGTCTTCAATGCAGCATTCGCTTCCCGAATAAAAAGGAAGCGAGCTGCCGAGCACGATGGGAAATGATTCTCGGCTTTTGACATCGGTGATAAGCTGAAATAATTCGGAAGAAACCGGCGAAGGATTTTTATCAAGGTTATCGAAAGTGGTTTTTGAAACCGGGAGGTATTGCTTGCGATCGATCCAGCCTTCGTAATGATCCCATGCGGAAAAAATATGATGCCAGTTCCCTTTTTGTTCAATTACCCGCACCGCATCGCCGAATAAAAGCTGGGTCACCATTTCCGATCTGTCGGATGGCTCCTTTCTTACCGGTATCGCGCTCAGGTGAATGACTCCGTGCATAGTGGATTTGGTAATCTGGTGATCTGGTAATCTGGTAATTTAAAAACCGGGATTCAATTATAAAATTACCAGATTACTAAATTACCAGATCCTTATTACTGCATATTTTCAATAACGATTGCGCTTGCGCCGCCGCCGCCGTTGCAGATACCTGCTACGCCGTATTTCGCGTTGTTCTGCTTCAGCACGCTGAGCAATGTAACAATGATGCGTGCACCTGAACAGCCGAGCGGATGGCCCAATGAAACCGCGCCGCCGTTGATGTTCACTTTTGCAGGATCAAGATCCATTAGCTGGTTGTTGGCAATCGACACGACCGAAAAGGCTTCGTTGATCTCAAAGAAGCTGATGTCGCTCATTTTTAATCCGGCCTTTTCTACAGCGCGTGGAATAGCTTTTGAAGGCGTTGTGGTAAACCATTCCGGAGCCTGCTCTGCATCTGCATACGCTTTGATCTTTGCGAGCGGTTTAATGCCTAAAGCATCTGCTTTTTCTTTGCTCATTAATACCAATGCCGCAGCACCGTCATTCAGCGTAGAAGCATTTCCGGCAGTGACTGTTCCGTCTTTCTGGAAAACAGTTTTGAGCGTGGTGAGCTTTTCGAAATTTACATTTTTGAATTCTTCATCTTCGGAAATCACCACATCGCCTTTACGTGTTTTCACTGTAACAGGCACAACTTCATCTTTGAATTTTCCTGCCGCCCACGCTGCTGCCGAACGCTTGTACGATTCAATAGCATAAGCATCCTGCTGCTCACGGGTGATATTATATTTTGCAGCGGCAAGCTCCGCTGAATTTCCCATTAAATTCTGGTGGTACACATCCGTCAGACCATCTTTCACGATCGCGTCGAGCAATTGTCCATGACCATAACGGTAACCTGAACGCGCTTTTTCGAGGTAATAAGGTGTGTTGGACATATTTTCCATGCCACCTGCAACCACTACATCAGCGTCGCCAAGCATAATTCCCTGTGCGCCGTACACGACTGATTTCATTCCGGAAGCGCAGACTTTATTGACCGTTGTGCATTGTACATTATCCGGCAAACCTGCGAATTTTGACGCCTGGCGTGCAGGAGCCTGTCCGAGGTTTCCCTGTAGCACACTTCCCATAATTACTTCATTCACGTCTTCAGGTTTGATGCCGGCCCGTTCAACAGCTGCTTTTACGGCCACTGCGCCGAGTTGGGTAGCAGGAACTTCTGCGAGCCCTCCTCCGAATGCGCCGATCGGGGTTCGTACAGCGGAAACGATATATACTTCTTTCATAAAATTGGTTGTTTTTCTTTGTTTTAGAAACTCCGCAAAGTTACCATTTTCATCAGGAAAAGTAATTGGGAAAACAGGAAATTGAGAAATCGGGGAAATCCCTTTCCTTTTTCCGTAATTTCACCCGACCAATTCCTGATGAACCGTATTTTTACTTTTATCCGCGACCGGCATGCGCTGCTTTACAAAGGTTTTCTCTTTGTGGCCAGCCTGTTGGTGATTGTTTATCTCTACCCGAGCGAATATAAATTCCGCTACGATCTTTCCAATCTCAAAACTCATCCCTGGCCGCATGATAACCTGATAGCGCCGTTTGATTTCGCGATTAAGAAATCGGGGGAAGAGCTGGAAAATGAGAAAAAGGACATTAAGGATAATTCAATGGCCTATTTCCGTTTTGACACCGCTATTGTGAATCAGAACGAGCAGGTGCTGGCGAAACAATTTTCAACGGTTTCTCCTGAAAAACGCAGGCAGATACTTACCGCTGTCGATAAAGTGTATGCGATGGGCATTCGTGCGGTGAATAATGAAGCGAAAAAAAGTCCGCAGGATGTAATTCTGCTTGTGAACGGAAATGTGGCTGAAGAGCATGAGCTTGCTGAATTCATAGATCCGGTGGAAGCTGATTCTATTATTGCCGCCATACTGAACGATGCAAAAGCGAATTGGGTATCGCGCGAATACACACCATTGCCTGCTAATATTGTTTACGACAGCTCGCTGACGAATAAATCGTACCGGCAGGCGCTGGAAAATATTTCTCCGTTCCGCGGTGTTGTGACCAACGGAGAAATCATTGTCAGCCGTGGTGAAATTGTGGATGAGGAAATTTACCAGAAGCTGCTTTCATTGCAGGAAGAATATCAATTGCAGCAGCAGGTAGGAAACAACTGGCTGGTGTTCGTTGCACAGCTGGTGATGGTTGGTTTTTGCCTTTTTGTGCTGTTCCAGTTTCTGCGGCTTTTCAGAAGAGAAAATCTTGCGAATGACGCGCGGCTGCTTTTTATTCTGCTGATGGTGGTGCTCAATGTATGCATGTCATATATTCCCTCGCTAATCGATACGGTTCCGCTGCTTGCATTGCCTTTCTGCATTCTTCCGATCATCATGCGCGCTTTTTTCGATACACGGATTGCGCTGTTCTCGCACCTGCTTACGATCATTATTATTTCTGTCAATATGCAGGGCGATCGTTATTCGTTCCTGCTTATACAGGTGCTTGCGGGGATCACTGCTATTTTCAGTCTTGCCAATATGCGCAACCGTTCGCAGCTGTTTATTTCGGTTGTGGCGATTCTTGGCGCATACGTGGTGCTGCATATTTCGCTGATCATTGTGATGGAAGGAGATGTCAATTCCATCCGCAGTGTTGATTTTATCAATTACGGGATCAGCGCGGTGCTGGTGCTGCTGGCTTATCCGCTGATCTTCCTTTTTGAAAAAATGTTCGGCTTTGTTTCCGATGTTACTTTGCTTGAGCTGGCCGACACGAATAATCCGCTGCTGCGTGAGCTGGCCGAAAAAGCACCGGGAACTTTTCAGCATTCCATGCAGGTGGCTAATCTTGCCGAAGAAGCAATACGGCGCATCGGTGGAAATACCTTGCTGATCCGCGCGGGAGCTCTGTACCACGATATCGGAAAAGGCGAATTGCCGGTTTATTTTATCGAAAACCAGGCGGGCGGAATTAATCCGCATGATGAATTATCATTCGAAGAAAGCGCTTCGATCATCATCAGTCACGTGATACGCGGAATTGAAAAAGCGCACGCCGCAAAGCTTCCCGACCAGGTAGTTGATTTTATACGCACGCATCACGGCACTACGAACACCACTTATTTTCTAACGCTTTACAAGAATAATAATCCGGATGAAATAGTGGATGATGAATTGTTCCGCTACCCCGGGCCAATTCCTTATTCGAAAGAAACCGCCGTGCTGATGATGGCGGATGCGGTGGAAGCATCGTCGAGAAGCCTGAAAAAATACGATTCAGAAAGTATTGATGCATTGGTAGAAGAGATTATCGATCACCAGGCCGATCAGCATCAATTTGATAATGCAGATATTACGTTAAAAGATATTACAGCGATCAAGAAAATTTTTAAGAAGAAGCTGAGAAGCATCTATCACGTGAGAGTTGAGTATCCTAAGTGATTTGATGACTGGGTGATTTGGTGACTGGGTGATTGAGAATTTCGAATATTGCGCCGGCCCAAACCCTCAAGGTTTCCGCCGGAATGTGCGCGGTGACCTTTGAGGTTTATGTGCGGGAGACGGGGGGAAGCGTGAGGGATAGTAGAGGAAAGCCCGCAGCATGAAGTTATGCGCAGCAATATACCTTCATGCGAGGACTTGAAACGGATAGCCCGATGCCGTCTCGGTTCAACCGGGACGGGACACGCCCTGAAAAACAGGAATCTTCGTACATCCTGCCTGCTGCTCCTTTTTTCCTGCCGCTTGTTTATAGAAACAGTGATTTCACTATTTTTGACGACTCTCTAAACACTACAATTTTACAACTAAAGATATGGGCCGCGTATTTGAAAAACGGAAGCATAAAATGTTTAAGCGCTATGGTCAGATGGCGCGACAGTTTACACGTGTAGGAAAAGAAATTGCGATTGCTGTAAAGGCCGGTGGTGGAAATCCGGATACGAATGCACGATTGCGTATTTGTATTCAGAATGCCAAAGCGGTAAGTATGCCAAAAGAGCGCGTGGATGCTGCTATTGAAAAAGCTTCGGGCAAAGCAGATACATCGCACTACCATGAAGTGATATATGAAGGGAAAGGCCCGTTCGGGATTGGCGTGATTGTAGAAACGGCTACTGACAACCCGACGAGAACTGTTTCGAACCTGAGGGTACATTTTAACCGTAATGGTGGCGAATTAGGAACTTCCGGTTCGCAGAGCTTTAACTTTGAACGCAAAGGCGTTTTTCGGATTTCTACTGTGGGATTGGATATGGATGATGTGGAATTGACATTGATCGATGCCGGTCTCGATAATATTGAAGGCGCTGATAATGATGATGAAGTTTATCTTCAGTGTCCTTTTTCTGAATTCGGAAATATGCAGAAAGGACTGGAAGCGAATAAAATTCAGGTGGTAGAAGCGAAGATACTTTACATTCCAAACGTGCTGATAGAACTTACTCCCGAGCAAAAAGAAGAATTGAATAAAATGATAGAGAAGATACAGGACGATGAAGATGTGCAGGAGGTGTATACGAATATGGCGGAGGAATAATTCTTTTGTCCGACTTCGATACATCCCGACAAATTAATAGTGTCAAAATAATCATTTGTCTTTTTGTCGGGACACTCGGTCTGACAAAAGAATTACCCTTTTAGCGGGAATTTTATTTCAACTTACCTCCACCGAAAAACATTCAGCCTGGTGGAGAATAACCCCTTCTCCGGGAATTTGCACTTTTATTTTTTTTGCCACTAAGGCACAGAAAAAATAAAACTGAGATACTGCCAGGATCCTATATTATGTAACTATCCGTCAGCAGAACGTTATATTTATAATCTGTGCAATCCCAGCCTGCGCGTGCTTCGGCAGGCAGGTGTGTAATT
>JALYQL010000328.1 GCA_030855855.1 Bacteroidota bacterium
CTTTCATCGATCACCATCAGGAAATCATCAGGGAAATAATCGAGCAGGCAGAACGGGCGAGTGCCGGGAAGCCGTTTGTCGAAATACCGGGAATAATTTTCGATGCCGGAACAATAACCGAGCTCACGCATCATTTCAAGATCGTATGTAACGCGGTCTTCGAGGCGTTTTGCTTCGAGCGGGCGCCCGTTCTCTTTGAAATATTCTGTTTGTCTTACAAGATCATCCTGGATCAGATGGATGGCGCTTTTCATGGTATCCTGCGAAGTCACGAAAATGTTTGCGGGATAAAGATTGAGGCTTTCGAATTTTTCCAGCACACGCCCGGATGAAACTTCGAATGATTCCAGCTCTTCAATTTCGTCACCGAAAAAATAAACACGAATGGCGTAATCTGCATACGCGAGATAAACATCAACCGTATCGCCTTTCACACGGAAGTTTCCACGGTGGAAATCCGCTTCTGTCCGGGAATAAAGTGAATTGACAAGCGTATAAAGAAATTTATTCCTGCTGATCTGCATTCCTTTTTTGAGATGGACAATGCTGTTGGCGAATTCCGTCGGGTTTCCAATACCGTAAATGCAGGAAACAGACGAAATCACGATCACATCGCGGCGGCCCGAGAGCAGGGCAGAGGATGCGCTGAGACGAAGCTTTTCGATCTCATCATTCACAGACATGTCTTTCTCAATGTAGAGATCTGAAGTAGCGATATAAGCTTCCGGCTGGTAATAATCGTAATAAGAAACGAAATATTCCACCGAGTTATCCGGGAAAAACAATTTGAACTCGCTGTACAATTGCGCCGCGAGCGTTTTGTTATGACTTAAAACAAGCGTAGGCCGATCGACCTGCTGAATAACATTTGCAATGGTGAAAGTCTTTCCCGAACCCGTCACGCCCAGAAGCGTCTGGTATTTCGTTCCGGTGTTTAATCCCTCCACCAGTTGACGAATAGCTTCGGGCTGATCACCGGTAGGTTGAAAATCAGAAATGAGCTTAAATTTCATGATGGGTGCGAATTACGAATTTGTACAGTCAGTTATCAAACTATGGTGCAAAGGTAATGTACGAATAGAGCTTCGATATTATTTTCGTCACAATTCGTGCAGATCGTTAATGAATTTATCCTGATAGCTATTGGATCGCTGTTTAGGTATGAAGAAATGGAAATAAGAAATTGGGCATATAGTCTGCTCGATAGGGAAATTGGGATGCTGGAAAACAGGGTAAAGAAGGTGAGGCTTGTTTAAAGGAAAGTTCCCCGGACTAAATTTCTTATTTTCTTAATTCCCCTTACCATGCCAGCAAATTAGCACATTACCACATTAACTTTATCTTTGCCGACATGATTCTTGGAAAGAAACTGGTTATCATCATGCCTGCGTATAATGCGGAGTTGACATTGCGTCGCACGTATGACGAAATTCCATTTGAAATAGTGGATGAAGTGGTGCTGGTGGACGATGCCAGCAAAGACCGTACGATTGAAGTTGCACGCGAGATTGGGATTACCCACATTATCCGCCATGAAAAAAACAAAGGTTATGGCGGAAACCAGAAATCCTGCTACGACAAAGCATTGGCGATCGGTGGCGATATCGTGATCATGCTTCACCCGGATTACCAGTACACGCCGAAGCTCATTCATTCAATGGCGTACCTGATCGCAAATGATGTTTTTCCGGTTGTGCTCGGTTCACGTATTCTCGGAAAAGGTGCATTGCGCGGCGGAATGCCATATTACAAATATGTATTCAACCGCTGCCTGACTTTTGCGCAGAATATCCTTATCAGCCAGAAACTTTCAGAATATCATACCGGCTACCGCGCTTTTTCTGCCGACGTACTCCGCGGAATTAATTACCACGCAAATTCAGACGATTTTGTTTTTGACAATCAAATGTTGTCGCAGATCGTTTACGCAGATTTCGAAATCGCTGAAATCACCTGTCCGACAAAATATTTCGAAGAAGCATCTTCCATCAATTTTTCCCGTAGCCTTAAATACGGAATCGGTTGCATGGGCGTTTCATTCAAGCATCGCTTCAATAAATGGGGATTGCTGAAGAGTGAGATTTATCGTGTGCCGAAAAAATAATTTTAGATCTGGTGATTTTAGATTTAGTGGTGTCAGATGATAGCATCTGACACCACTAAATCTAAAATCTAAAATCACCCATTCTAAAATCCCCAATCCCAATCAGCAATCCCCAATCCCAATCCCCAATCCCAATCAGCAATCCCCAATCCCCAATCCCCAATCAGCAATCGAAAATCGGCAATCCGCCAGCAAAATCCCCCGCCGGAGTTGTATCTTTACTAAGTGAAATCTTTCCTCACCGCAATTTCTCTTTTCTTTACCATTTCGCTCTTCGCGCAGCAGAAATCTCCTTCTGATACTTTAACTCCGTTGCAGGTTGTGGAGCGTTATGTTTCTCCTGGTGGTTTTCCGAACAAGCTGAAGTTTTTCTGTTGTGAATTGTACGGCGAATGGAATGCTGACTCAACTTTAGGACAATATCTTCCCAAAAGAGTGCAGCGCACAAGTGAATTGATTTTCCAGGATACTGCTCATGCAATGGTAGCAGTCTGGCTGCACGACACGACAACTTCGCTTGATATTTATTTTTATCTCGTTAAAGCGCAGAACTGGACCATCTATGCTGCCCGTTCGCTCGTGATGAAACAATCGGCGAAAGACGCGTTAAAAAGTCTTGACAGCATTCCTGAAAAAGACAGGGGAGAAGCGTACACTAAAACGCATGCGCATACTTATTATTTTGAAACGAAAAATCTGGAGCTCTGGGATAATTCCGATGATGTACTTGCCGCTCATTTCATTGAACACAAAAAACAGTTTCAGCAAATACAAAAACGCCTCGTCAAAAAAGGATTTACTAAAACTGATTCGCTGGTCATTAACGCAATCAAAGACAAAAAAATAAAAAAGCTCACCAACGAAATTCTCATCAGGGGATTTGAGTATGACAAACGATATCCCGGCTGCATTTTTTATCTCATCGGCGGTATTGCTGATAATACTGTTGGTTATTTATATCAGCCTGATGGGAAGAAGATTCCACTCATTACCGAAAAGCATTACATACTGATCAAGCCATTGGGTGATGGGTGGTACCTATTTAAAACAACGTAAAGGAGAAATGTACGAATTACGAATTACGAGGTACGATGTAAGGATTGCATATTTTAAATTTGAAATCTTAATTCGTACATCCATTCAAGGCAATTATTTTCTCAGAAATAATTATACCTTTGCCACCGTAATGGTTCCCGCCTTTGGCGGGATGAAAAGGGAATCCTGTGTAATTCAGGAACAGTTCCCGCTGCTGTAAGTTCTTAAAAAGCCACCGGATTCTGCATTGCCACTTCTCAAAACGGGAGGGAAGGCGCCGGGGGTAGAACAAGTCAGAAGACCTGCCATTACGAATGATCATCCGCTGCTTCGGGAAAAAAGCTGCAGGCTATGAACGGAACTTTACTCTGTTTCTTCCTGCTGTTTTTGTGCCTTTCAGCGTGTCTTCATTGATCCGGGAATAGATCTGTTACAATGAAAAACGCTAAAGAAATTTTCTTTCTGCTGTTTGTATGTGTCCTTGCCGTGGTGATTAAACTGCAGGCGCAGGATACAGCTAATGCAAAATATACGCTCGCGCCTGTCGATATTACACAGCCGGCGAGAATTTATAGTGCAAATCCCGGACTTGTAATTGAAAAGCCGGATTCCATTCAATCATCCCGTTTTCAATCAGGCACAGTGACCGATCTGCTCGGGCAAAACGGAATGCTGTTCCTGAAAAGTTACGGTGGCGGAAATCTTGCCACAACTACAATCCGAGGCGCTTCTGCATCTCAGACTCCTGTGATGTGGAATGGAATAAATCTGCAAAGCCCGACGAATGGAAATGTAGACTTGTCGCTGCTGCCTGTTATACTTTGTGATTATGTTTCAATTCAGAATGGTGGTGGATCGGCAGGCTGGGGCAGTGGCGCGATCGGCGGAGTGATACAAACCGGAAATGCAGTTGAATTCGGGAAAGGTTATCGTGTGCATTACGCCGGACTTGCAGGAAGCTTCGGACAAATTGAAAACGGCATAAAGCTCGGCTATAGCAATCAGCGTTTTTCTACGAATGTTCGCGCGTACAGGCAAACAGCAGAAAACAATTTCACCTACCGGAATTTAGCTGTGAATGGATTTCCAAAGGACACGATAATGAATTCTGATTTTTTGCAGGAAGGAATTTATGGCGAAGTTGCTGCACGATCGAAATCGGATCAGCATCATTTATATGTGCGCGGCTGGTACCAGAACAGCAAGCGTGGAATTCCGCCGACAATGCTGGAATCAGCAGGCACGACAAGGCAGAAGGATGAATTCTTCCGTGGCGTGATTGATTTCAGAATAGCGAAAGAAAAGTATTTCCTTCAATTCAAATCGGTTGTTTTCACTGAATTCATGGATTTTTATCCCGGGTATAATCAGCCCACATCGTTGACTCATTCTGCAGTATTTATTAATGAAGCCGATTTTATTTACAAGTTCAATCGGAAGATTTCTGTTTCGGCCGGCGCTAATTATACATTTTCAAAAGCAGATGTTACGCAATTTGTTCCTGTAACCAAACAAGATCGTGTAAGCGTTTTTGCGGGAATTAATTACCTCGCGTTTGAAAATCTTGATTTTGCTTTGAATCTGCGCGATGAATTGGTGATGGGAAAACGTACGCCGCTTGTCGGTTCATTCGGTGTAGAATGGTGGAAATATAAATTCCTGACCTTAAGAGCATCTGTAAGCAGGAATTACCGCATTCCCACATTCAACGATCTGTATTGGGTGCCTGGAGGAAATCCTGATCTGCAGCCGGAAGACAGCTGGAACGAAGATGTTTCTGCCGATGTACATTTTGAACGCAAGAAAATTAAATTCAGCTACATCGTTACCGTTTACAATCGCAACACGGAAAACTGGATTTTATGGCAGCCAGGACCGGGATATTGGTCGCCGGTCAATTTACTTTCTGTCTGGAGCAGGGGAGTAGAACATCGCCTGAAAATAAAATGGACGAAAAACAAAGCTGACATTACATTTCTTGGCGGCTATGATTATGTGCGCGCCACGAATGAAAAATCGAAAGCGGTGAATGATGTTTCCGTCGGTAAGCAGCTCATGTATTTGCCGGCCAATCATTTTTTCGGAATGATACAGTTTACCTACCGAAAATTTTATCTCGCCTATAATCATCAATACAATGACCTGCGTTTTACAGCGACTGATCATACTTCTTACCTGCCGGCATTTGACATCGCATCGCTTACAATCGGTCAACGGGTAAACATGAAAAATTCTTATTTCGATATTTTCTTTCGCGTCAATAATTTATTTGACAAAAAATACCAGGCTATTGCATGGCGCCCAATGCCCGGCAGAAATTTCCAGCTCGGGATCACTATCGATTTTAATTCACCCTTAAAAAACAGAACCGAATAACAAACAAATACATCTATGAAAAATCAGCCTTTGTTCAGATCCATTTTCGTTGCGGCCATTTTTGCCGTCGCACTCTCTTCCTGTAAAAAAGATGAGCCTGTTCCGCCGGGAAATAACAGCCAGCCAATCGCTTCCGGTGATGGCGTTTTTATTTCCAATGAAGGAAATTTCCTCGGAGGAAATGCGAAGCTCAGCTTTTACCGTTTTAGCACTGGGACTGCAATTGAAGATATGTTTTCTCCGATGAACACCCGTCCGCTCGGCGATGTTTGCCAGAGCATGAATGTGATCAATGGTAATGCGTACGTCGTTGTAAATAATTCCGGCAAAATTGAAGTATGCGCGCCTTCCAACATGCGAAGCGTTGCTACGATCACCGGGTTTGTTTCACCTCGTTATATTCTTCCGGTTTCGAATGTGAAAGCTTATGTGAGTGAATTGTTTTCAAACACAGTGAGCATCGTAAACCTTACAAACAATACACGCACCGGCTCATTTCCTTTCCCCGGCCAATCTGAGGCAATGGTGATAGCCAATAATGAAGTGTTCATCACCAGCCTTGATCATGATAAAGTGTACGTTGTAAACCCGCTCACCGACGCGCTCACCGACAGCATCACGATCGCAAAAGGCGGCAACAGCATGCAGCTGGATAATAACGGCAAGCTCTGGGTGCTTTGTTACGGCGATTATTTCACCAGCGCGCCGGGCGGATTGTATCGCATAAATCCACTCACGCATACTGTTGAACAATCATGGCCATTTACCACATCAGAAAGCCCAACGCACATTTGTGCCAACAGCACCGGCGACACATTGTATTACCTGAATTATGGAGTGTACAGATTTACATCAAACGCTGTAGTGGTGCCATCGGTTCCTCACATTGCTCAAACCACGCAGAGCTTTTACGGATTAGGAATTCGTCCCGTAACGGGAGAGATCTTTGTAACTGATGCTGTCGATTACAGTCAGCGCGGTCATGTGTTGCGTTATTCCGCCTCTGGTATTTTGGCGGATGATGACCTTGTCGGTGTTATCCCTGGTGGTGTTTGGTTCTATTAATTTTCATTTGCAAATAAAAAAAACCACTGAAACGGATCTCAGTGGTTTTTTTTTAAGTAACTATATCATAGGGGCATAAGATAATGCTGCCGGCGTACCGTGTATCAGTGCACCACATTCAATCTCGTTGTCGATTTCATTTCTCCTGTGATCAATTCAACTATGTATATGCTATTCGCAAGCATTTCCACGTCGATATCCACTTCCTGTTTTCCTGCAGCCATCATTCTACGCTTTTCCGTGCGAACAAGTATGCCTGCTTGGTTGTAAATATTAATCGTTACCTCTGAACTGCCTGGAAGATTGAAGCTGATCCTGGCCATTGAAGAAGCAGGATTCGGGAAGAGATTGATTGCGAGAGGCGAACTCTCCGGGTTGGAAATTCCAACCGGACTTATGCTGAACGCCGCCTGTTCCACTTCTTTTGTTGAGCTATTCTGGATGAAACTAACAACAGCAAGTTGATTGATGTCGTAAATGTAGCTGGGAATAGCAACCGCGAATGTGTATGTCCCGTTCTGCCCTACTGTCCATGTGTTCGTCATGGCAGTTCCGCCCGTTCCCGGGATCATCTTGCGCACTACATTATAAAAATCTCTTTCGCCATTCGAGCCCGGTGCTGTCGCGAAGTTAATGTGCTTTTCGATAAGAACCGTATGTAAACGCAGGGAGCCTGTAATAGCGTAAGCCTGCGTTGCGGTTGCCTGAACGGTAATAAAAACCGAATCCTGGTTAGCGTTCAGGGTGTGTTCCACGGCCAGATCGAACGGAGACGTAACGATGGAGTATTGGTTGTTGATCGCTGTCTGGGTGAGGTTATTCGGATAACCGGTATAGCTTGACCCCGTTACAGACACACCATCCATCAATGCATAAGGAACACTGCCTACACTATAATAATTAACCCGACTGGAAACGTTGGGGTATTGCGCATTCATGGGATCAACCCCCGGCCAGCTTGTCTGGTATTTCAGGGAAACAACTTTGGTAGTGTTTGCACCAAGCAGTGTATTGAACTGCGGATTAGCGGAAGCGCAAGGTCCGCACGATGCCTGGGTGAATTCTTCAACAAGTACAAGACGTTGTGATTGTGCACCAGCTACAGCTACCAGTGAGGCTAATGCAAGAGTAGTGTAAAGTTTTTTCATGGTTCTGGTTTTAGATGAAGGGATACTGTGGGAATAAGATACAAGTTACAAAATTCCTCTTATCAGCGCCATGAATTACCCAAAATCCGCAAGTTTCTGTTTTTCTATAGTTAAGGGCATAAAGCAAATTTTCTACACAAAAAACGGGAGAAATAATGGAGGGGTGATCCGGCATAGTTATTTTATTTATTGGCTTCCACCTGTTTTATGTTCTGTGAGAAACGTAATGTAAAATCCGGCAAAACAGTCTCAAACCAAACGGTAGAGCGTTGCGCCATATCGCAAATCATTCAACGATTCTTTGCAAGTACATTTACCTGCATTAGGAAATGAAGTAAGTTCATTGATTGAATCTAAAAAATTAGGATTGGCAGAATATTGAAAATTGTCTCGACTCCTTACTTTCTCTAACAACACACGGTGGGGCAGTTTCGCCTGGAAAAAACAGAAAAGGCCTTTACCGGGTTGTTGAGGCAGGAAAAATTCCGGAAGATAAATTTAAAACAGCCTCTTAGTTAACATAGGTTTTGCATTCATGCAGCCGGCGTACAGAGTCGGGGAAAATAAACAAGTTCATAGGAGCTGCTCTCTTGACTCCCTCATTATTTTTTCGCATCTTCACCACTCGCCTTTTCGACCGGCCGGACTCCTTAATACCAAAAACAACACCATGAAAAAATTACTACTCGCAGTCATCATTGCGCTTTGTCCTGTTGTAATGATCGCACAATCTTCTTTGCCCGTTTACCAGGATGGAAAGATCTGGTTCCGCGTAAAAGATGATGCCCGGATCAATGCTTCCCTGAATGAAAATCCGCTGAACCTTCCCATTGCGACACTACCGTTTTTAGAGCCGGTTGCCAAAGCACATATGGTAACGAAGCTTTCAAAGCCATTTTTCGCGGCCAAAAATTCAAACATTCTCCAACGTACATACCTGCTTGAATTCAGCGATTATAATTCCGCTCAGCTGATTATCGATGAATTAAAAGCGACAGGGAAAATTGTCTATGCAGAACGCGTGCCGATGGATCATTCCTGCCTCACACCGAATGATCCTTCTTATGGTTCGCAATGGCATCTTGCTACAATCAATGCTTCGAGTGCATGGAATTATTTTTCCACCGGCTCCACAATTAAAATTGCGATTATCGACAATGCAATCGACCGCGGGCACCAGGATCTCTCCGGAAACCTTTGGGTGAATGCGGGTGAAATTGCATCGAACGGAATTGATGATGATGGCAACGGTTACATTGACGACATCAACGGCTATGATGTTGCTGATAACGATAACAATCCGAATCCGCCGAATAATTCATTTGACCACGGAACACATTGCGCGGGCATTTCAAGCGCGGGAAGCAACAACAGCACCGGCATTGCTTCGATCGGTTATTCCTGCAAATTGATGTGCATCAAAGCTACCGGCAATTCCGCTTCTGCAAGCTCAGTCACCAACGGATATGATGGAGTAGTCTACGCTGTTTCAGCAGGAGCTGAGGTGATCAGCATGTCGTGGGGCGGTACAGGGTCTTCCACTACTGCGCAGAATATTATTACATGGGCTTCGCAGCAAGGTGTTGTGCTGATCGCCGCTGCCGGAAATAATAATGTGAGCACCATGTTCTATCCTGCAGGCTACACGGAATGTATTGCAGTTGCCGCCACAAGCAGCAATGACGCAAAAGCAAGCTTCTCCAATTACGGATCATGGATTGATATTTCTGCTCCCGGAAATAATATTTACAGCACGCTTCCTTCTAATGGCTACGGAAATTTGTCCGGCACATCCATGGCTTGCCCGCTTGTGGCAGGACTTGCAGGCTTAATGCTTTCGCTGAATCCATTAATGACAGCTGCTGATGTCCGTAACTGTATTCAGAACAACGCGACGAATATCAATGCGCAGAATTCCTCTTACATCGGCCAGCTTGGCGCGGGAAGAATTGACGCGAATGCTTCGATGGCATGCGTCGGTGCAACACTGAATCTTGCGCCGGTCGCGAATTTTGTTGCAAACGTTACAACTGTTACTGCAGGTGGTTCCGTTAATTTTACAAACACTTCGCTGTATTGTTACGCGGGTACAACTTATGCCTGGACTTTCCCCGGCGGATTTCCAGCAGCTTCTACTGCACAAACGCCACCGGCAATTACTTACAATACGGCAGGCACATACAATGTATCGCTTACTGTTACTAATGGAAATGGAAATAACACCTACACCGCCACAAATTATATTGTCGTTACAGCTGCAACAGGATGCACTAAAGTAAATCTTCCGGTTCCTGCAGGCTGGACCGGTGTGAATTATTATACCGGCGCATCCGTCGGGCTTGATGGCTGGATCAACGGAATGAATGTTTATCTCGATAAAGAGAAAGCAATGTATTTCGATATGTCCGCACAGCCTTATACCATTCTGAATAATGTCTGGGTCGCATTCGGAAAATCGTATTCTGCAAATCCCGCCAAGATTGTTTCCGTGAAAGTTTATGATGGCACAAGCGGAACTCCCGGTGCGCAGATAGGCACTACAATCAATGCTACAATGGGACAGATAATGGCGGATGTAACGGGAGGATTTTACACGGAGTATTCATTCGTAAATGCGCCCGTCACACTTCCGGCATCAAAAAAGTTTTTCGTCAGCGTTGACCTTACAAATCTGCAATGGCAAACCGGTGTGCATGATACTTTATCTGTTGTCAGCAACACTGCCGGGCAAACCACGCCTTCTGTGATCTGGGAAAAGCAAAGTGATAATTTGTGGTACCAGTACACAACAGCAGGCTCATGGAATCTCAGCGCTTCACTTTACATTCATCCGTTCCTTACGAATGCGAATTCAGTGGCAACATTCACGCAAAGCGCTACATCAGTCTGTGAAGGCGGACAAATTCTTTTCGATGCAACTGGTTCGACCTTCGAAGACACCTTGCTCTGGTATTTCCCGAATGGTTCGCCGGTTATTTCGAATAATGTAACGCAGAACACGCTTTACAATAACGCAGGCTCTTACCAGGCGATACTTTATATTATTGGTGGCGGTTGTCATTTGTTTGATTCAGCGTTTGTAAATATCACTGTCAATCCGAATCCAGTTGTAAGCGTATCTGCAACTGCCACTTCTGTATGCGTCGGAAATTCAACAACGCTTACTGCAAGTGGTGCGAATACGTATGTGTGGAGTCCGCCAACATTCCTCTCAGCTACAACAGGCCCGACAACAGTTTCGACACCAACTTCTACGATCACGTATAATGTGCAGGGAACAACAACTGCAACAGGATGCTCAAGTGACGGAACGATACAAATTGATGTGCTTACGAATCCTTCTGCCGTTGCAACTGCAAGCGATACTCTGGTGTGTGAAAGTCAGCCGGTCATTTTTGACGGATCGCTAAGTACCAGTGCCGGCACATTTGCATGGAGCTTCCCGGGCGGAACTCCATCGACATCAAACGCGTCAAGCGCTACAGTTACGTATGCTGTTGCCGGAACATACACCGCGCAGCTGATTGTGACGAATTCGTGTGAAGATGATACGGTTATGTCGCAAACGATAAACGTAGGCTGCATGGGTATTGATGCTGTTGTGATGAAAGATCCGTATGCGTTCTACAATGCAATGCAGCAGCAGATCGAAATCACCCTGCCATCATCAGAAAGTGCATTTACACTGAATGTATTTAACAGCATGGGACAAATCGTGTATTCTGTTTCGACTTCAAATCTGAAAGAAGTTATAGGAACATCAGAATTAGCTTCCGGCGTTTATACATTGCAAGTGGTGAATGGAGCAACGAGCTATTCCATGAAGTTTTTGCGCGAATAAAACACACTGATCAGGTGAGAAAGACTGCTTCGAAAGAGGTGGTCTTTTTTATTTTAACAAACAGCCCTATTTGCCTGATTTTCAGGAAATTAATGTTAATATTTAGGTTTGTATATGTACACGTAAAGTGTTTACATAAATTAAATATTTGTTTTTGATTAATTATTAATTTAATTTCGTCTAAACCAAATATATATAGATATGAAAAAAATCAGACTCTTATTATTAGCCACATTGGTAGCTGGCGGTGCAAACGCACAGTATTTTCAACATGTTTATGGTTCACCAAACAGGGAATTTCTTGAATCAGGCGTCAATGCAAATCCAGCTTCGCCCCAGGGTCATTTAATGACCGGCTACACTTTCAACGGAACGAATGCTTTAATGATCACCCGGACAAATCTTAACGGACGAATAGGTGCGCCGTTGCCGGCTTTTAATAACCGGTACCAGATCTTTGAAAATGCCGCATTAGTGGATGCCAAGGGAAGAAGAATAATACATTCACAGGCTTTCGGCGGACGTATTTCTGTTTGGGGTGATTATGGATATACTCCTGGTGGAGTGTCCACAAGATTCTTTTACACTTTAGTGGCTCCTAATGGTGCTCCGGGGCCAATCTGGTCTTATGCATTACCATTCCCGGTTGTTGAAGCGGAAGCAACATCAATGTACAATTCGACAACAAATCCCATTAATATGTTTGTGTGTGGATTTGTTCGCCTTGTAGCGGGTGGCCAGCGTTATCCTGTTGTAATGTGTATCAATGGCGCTAACGGTGCGGTTGTCTGGAGCGGTGTTTACCAGGTCGGAAACATGGATTGGATAGCAACAGATCTTGTTGAATCACCATACGGACCAGAGGTTGCTTTGTCAGGACATTTTATTCGTCCGGGAGCCCCTTCAAGCGGCTGTTTTTTCAGAGTAGCAAGTGCTACCGGAGCATTTATTCCGAACGTTGTTGAATATGGTACACCATTCTTACCTAATGGTGGCGGGCTCAATGCAATTGATATTGCAAATAATCCCGGCGCTACAGGATTTATCATGGGTGGATTTTACAACAATCCGGCAAATGCAACTGATGACAGCTGGGCCATTAATGTAAATGCGAATGGTATGGGGGTGAATTTCTCCACGCTGATTGATTACACCATTGCAGGAAACAATGATTATGGCAATGACATTATTGAAAGATTAAACACTGCCGGCGTTTATGAATATTATCTCGGTGGTTATGTTGCCAATGGTTTTTTCGGAGGTGAAGATGATGTAGTTTACAAGCTCGATTTCGCAGGAAATCCCGTAGCCGGTGGTCAATTTACTTATGGTGGTCCGGGAAACGAACGTGCTTTTCAGTTAGCACAGTACAATGTTCTTCCTGTAAATAATAACGGATTATCTGTTTACGGAATCACATCAGGTTCGTGGGCGTTGCTCGGCGCCACAGATTTCTATTTTGTAAAATCGTATTTCAACGGCGTTACCCGTTGTAATTATGATCTTCAGACTCCGCCTGCAATGTCGGGGCCGGGAGTTTATGAATGGTGGAATGCTAATATTCCATACACACTCAATCAAGGTGCGCTTACAATGAATGTTGCACCTATGCAGGACTGGGAAATTTGCTGGGCACCAAACTTAGTACCGGGCAACAATGCACGTGTTGCTGCCTCAAACACAATTTTCCAGCCTGGTTATTTCCCGAACCCTGTTTCACGTGAGAGCGGAATTGTAACCGTTACTTTCGGAAATGAAGCGGTTGAGGGTGTAGCACAAGTTGAATTGTGGAATTCGCTGGGTCAATTGTGCTGGACAAAACAAATTTCAGTTGCAGATGGCCAGTCATCCATGCAGGTTGAATTGGGCAATGAAATACAAGGTGGAATGTATCACCTCGTTGTTCGTCAGGGTGCAACATTAAATAATTACAGGATCCTGGTGCAATAAGTATTAAGCAGTGATTTTAAAAAGAGGCTTTACAGATTTTGTAAGGCCTCTTTTTTTTTGCTGCTTATTTCACCTCAAAGTCCAGCAATTTCTCATCACCGATATACGCTTCCAGACGATCGCCGATCTTTACCGGGCCAACACCTTCAGGCGTTCCCGTAAAGATCAGATCACCTTTTTTAAGCGTGAAGAACTTTGATATGTGCGCAATCAGGATGTCAAATGAGAATAAAAGATCTTCTGTAGTTCCCTGCTGCACCTTTTTACCATT